>NZ_JAENSQ010000007.1:0-255583 GCF_016613125.1 Pseudomonas sp. MF6776 | reverse complement strand
TGTTGCCATGGGGTGCTCTCCTTGCGGATAAATTTAAGGTGCCCGGGAGGCGAAATCGCCCGGTGGGTGCCTGACTGTTATCAAGGAGCGTGCCAGGTTTTGCGAAGTCCCCGGAGGGCGGGGGGCAAAGTGCTCTGGCCTGCGATTGTGAGGGTTTCTCACTGGGGAGCGAGGGCAAAAGTGCGCAAGAAGTTGCGCAGTACTGCGCAACTTCTTGCGCACTTGGCTGCAGGCCTTGAAAGGCATGGCCTGCAGGGCAATTGCCCCATGAAATATTACGACCAACTGCGCAACTTCTTGCGCAGTATGGCTCATTGATAGCATTGGCCGGAAACGCGGGTTTTCAACAAATGACCAATCCGGCACCATTTTTTGCCGTTCCGTCACTGGTCAGCCATCTTCCGGTTACTGGAAAGTCCCAAGCCAGAGCCTGTTGTGCTTAACGTCCAAAGGTCAGGGGGTTAAAAAGCGTCTTATTAATGAGACACCACCCTCGGCTATACTCCCCGCATTTCGACTTAGGCACGAGGAATCACTGTGAAGAACTGGACGTTGCGCCAACGCATTTTGGCGAGCTTTGCGGTGATTATCGCCATCATGTTTTTGATGGTAGTTCTCTCGTATTCGCGGCTGTTGAAGATCGAAGCCAGTGAAAACAGCGTCCGCGATGATGCGATTCCCGGGGTTTATTACAGCTCGATGATCCGTGGTGCGTGGGTCGATAGTTACTTGCAGACACAAGAACTTCTCGGGCTAAAGGAAGGGAAGGGGATTTCCAGCGAGGATGCGGCGGATTACAAGGCGTTCGAAAACCGCCTGCAAGAACAAATGGCCAACTACCGCAAAACCATGGCCACCGAGCAGGACCGTACCGAGTTCGCCGCGTTCGAGAAGTACCACGACGCCTACATGCAGATTCAGGATCAGGTGCTGGACCTGCACGGACGCAACCTGGAAGCCGATGCGCTCAAACTGTTCAACGAGAAGCTGACCCCGGCGTGGTACAGCGGACGGATGAAGCTCAACGACATCATCGGCGAGAACAAAACCGTCGCCGATCAAGCCATGGCCAATATCGACGACGCAGTAGCGGCTGCCAAGGTCAGCATGCTCATCTCGCTGCTGGTCGCCGTACTGGCGGCCGGTGCCTGCGGTTTGCTGTTGATGCGCGCGATCATGGCGCCGATGAACCGCATCGTGAAAATCCTCGAAATCATGCGGACCGGCGACTTGAGCGGCCGTTTGAATCTCGACCGCAAAGACGAATTCGGTGCGGTGGAAACCGGCTTCAACGACATGATGACCGAGCTCACCGCGTTGGTTTCCCAGGCCCAACGTTCGTCGGTGCAGGTGACCACGTCGGTGACTGAAATCGCCGCCACCTCCAAGCAACAACAAGCCACCGCCACCGAAACCGCTGCCACGACCACGGAAATCGGCGCAACGTCCCGTGAAATTGCCGCGACTTCGCGCGATCTGGTGCGCACCATGACTGAAGTGTCGACCGCTGCCGATCAGGCGTCGGTGGCCGCCGGTTCCGGTCAGCAGGGCCTGGCCCGCATGGAAGACACCATGCACTCGGTAATGGGCGCTGCTGATCTGGTCAACGCGAAACTGGCGATCCTCAATGAGAAGGCCGGCAACATCAATCAGGTGGTGGTGACCATCGTCAAGGTCGCTGATCAGACCAACCTGCTGTCGCTCAACGCCGCTATTGAAGCGGAGAAGGCCGGTGAATACGGTCGCGGTTTTGCCGTGGTCGCCACCGAAGTGCGACGTCTGGCGGATCAGACTGCTGTGGCGACTTATGACATCGAACAAATGGTTCGTGAGATCCAGTCGGCGGTGTCTGCCGGGGTGATGGGCATGGACAAGTTCTCCGAAGAAGTACGCCGCGGCATGTCCGAAGTGCAGCAGGTTGGCGAGCAGCTGTCGCAGATCATTCATCAGGTACAGGCACTGGCGCCGCGGGTGTTGATGGTCAATGAAGGCATGCAGGCTCAGGCCACCGGCGCCGAGCAGATCAACCATGCGCTGGTGCAATTGGGCGATGCCAGCAGCCAGACCGTCGAGTCGCTGCGTCAGGCCAGTTTCGCCATCGACGAACTGAGCCAGGTAGCCGTCGGGCTGCGCAGCGGCGTTTCGCGATTCAAAGTCTGATGAGCGAAATCATCGCCAAACGCAGCGCCGCGCAGATGGCGAAGCAGGCGTTATTCTTGCTGTTTCGCATCGGCAGCGAGCGCTACGCATTGCGCGCCACCGAAGTGGCGGAAGTGTTGCCACGCCTGCCATTGAAACCGATTGCCCACGCACCGCATTGGGTTGCCGGGGTGTTCGCCTATCGCGGCGCGGTGGTACCGGTGATCGATCTCAGCGCGCTGACGTTTGGCAAACCCGCCGAGGCGAGGACCAGTACGCGACTGGTGCTGGTTCACTACCGTGCGGACGAAGATCAACCGGGGCAATGGCTTGGGCTGATTCTTGAGCAGGCCACCGACACCTTGCGTTGCAATCCGGAAGATTTTCAGCCCTACGGCCTCGACAACCGTGAAGCGCCGTACCTCGGCCCGGTGCGTGAAGATGCGCAGGGGCTGGTGCAGTGGGTGAGGGTCGATGACTTGCTCGATGACGCCGTGCGCACGTTGCTGTTTCCCTCGCCGCCGCGTGATCCGGCGCAACTGGAGGCGCAGTCATGAGTAGCGATCAGCGGTTTTTCGACTTCCTCAAGGAGCGGATTGGCCTCGATGTCACCTCGGTGGGCCCGGCGATCATTGAGCGCGCGGTGCGCCAGCGCACGACGCTTTCGCAAGCGGCGCACGCCGACGAGTACTGGCAACTGTTGCAAGGCTCGCGGGACGAGCAACAGGCACTGATCGAGGCGGTGATCGTCCCCGAAACCTGGTTTTTCCGGTATCCGGAATCCTTCGCCACACTCGGCAAACTCGCGCGCCAGCGTCTCGCCGAGCTGAACAACATGCGTGCGTTGCGCATTCTCAGCCTGCCGTGCTCTACCGGCGAGGAACCTTATTCGATTGCCATGGCGTTGCTCGATGCGGGGCTTAAACCGCACCAGTTCAAGGTTGACGGCATGGACGTCAGCCCGCTGTCTGTGGATAAGGCGCGGCGGGCGCTGTACGGCAAGAACTCGTTTCGCGGCCAGGATCTGGACTATCGTGACCGTCATTTCAGCGCTGAGCAGGACGGTCATCGCGTCAACGAAACCGTGCGCGAGCAAGTGCGCTTGCAGGTCGGCAATGTGCTCGATCCGACGCTGTTGGCCACCGAGCCAGCCTTCGATTTCGTGTTCTGTCGCAACTTGCTGATCTATTTTGATCAGCCGACCCAGCAGCAAGTCTTCGAGGTGCTCAAGCGCCTGACCCACGTCGAAGGCGTGCTGTTTATCGGTCCGGCCGAGGGCAGCTTGCTTGGGCGTCTGGGCATGCGCTCGATTGGCATTGCGCAGTCGTTTGCGTTCAGTCGCCAAAGTCATCCACAGCCAGAACCGATGCCGATTTCCAAGCCGGTTGCGTTACCGGTCAGCCAGCCGATACGCAGCACGCCGCCACCGCCGGTGCGCAATCGACCGTTTGCCGCGGCGACACCGCTGCCAGTGACGAGCAAAAGCGCGAATCCGGACGCCGCCACCTTGTTGGCGAACATCGCCGCGCTGGCCAACGAAGGCAAAAGCGCCGAGGCCCGCGCCGCTTGCGATCAATACCTGCGCAGCCACGAACCCGTGGCGCAGGTGTTCTATTGGCTGGGCCTGCTCAGCGATGTCGCCGGCCTGACGCTCGAAGCTCAGGGGTTCTATCGCAAAGCCTTGTACCTCGAACCGCAACATCCCGAAGCGTTGATGCACCTGGCTGCCCTGTTGCAGGCTCAGGGCGACAGCGTCGGTGCCAGACGATTGCAGGAACGCGCCGCACGCAGCGGCCGCACCGCCGACAGTGAGCGAAAACGATGATCGCCGACACCTTGAACGTCACCCACGAAGACGCCCGGGCCATCGATGATTGCTGGAATCGCATCGGCATCCACGGTGACAAGTCGTGCCCGTTGCTGGAAGAACACATCCATTGCCGCAATTGCTCGGTGTATTCCGCCGCTGCCACACGCCTGCTCGATCGTTATGCCTTGCAGCAGGACGAGCGCGACCCGGTGGCGGCGGTGGTCGAAACCGACCTGAAGACCCGATCGCTGCTGATGTTCCGTCTCGGTGAAGAGTGGCTTGGACTGGCCACGCGCAGCCTCGTTGAGGTGGCGCCGATGCAGGCGATTCACTCGTTGCCGCACCAGCGTTCGCGTGCCTTGCTCGGCGTGGCGAATGTTCGCGGCGCACTGGTGGCCTGCTTGTCGCTGGTCGAATTGCTGGATCTGGATGGCAACGCGGCACCGGCGGCCGGCGCGCGGATCATGCCGCGCATGCTGATCATCGCCGCCGATGGCGGGCCGGTGGTCGTGCCGGTGGATGAAGTCGACGGCATTCATGCCATTGACGAGCGAATTCTTGATGCCGCCTCGCAGTCCGGTACTCAAGCCAGTGCCAAATTCACCCGTGGCGTGCTGCAATTGCGGGGTCGCAGCCTGCGTTGGTTGAATGAAGAACAGCTGTTGTCCGCCGTGACCCGGAGCCTCACATGACCCCCGAGCAAATGCGCGACGCCTCGCTGCTTGAGCTGTTCAGCCTGGAAGCCGAAGCCCAGACCCAGGTCCTCAGCGCAGGGCTGTTGGCACTGGAGCGCAACCCGACCCAGGCCGATCACCTCGAGTCATGCATGCGCGCGGCGCACTCGCTCAAAGGTGCGGCGCGGATCGTCGGCGTCGACAGCGGCGTCAGCGTTGCCCATGTGATGGAAGATTGTCTGGTCAGCGCGCAAGAGGGGCGGTTACTGCTGCGCCCGGAACACATCGACGCGTTATTGCAGGGCACCGATTTGCTGATGCGTATTGCGACGCCAGCGAGTGCGCCGCAACCGGCAGACATCGAAGCGTATGTGGCGTTGATGGGGCAACTGCTTGACCCATCGGCCACGCCGATTCCGGTCACCGCCCCCGTCATGGCCGAGTTGCAGCTTGAAGCGCCTTCGCCAGTTGCACCTGCGCCAGCGCCTTCCATGGAAGCCTTGGTCGAAACATCCGAACCAGTACCCCGCAAAAACAGGCGGACCGCTGAGGGGGGCGAGCGCGTATTGCGCGTCACTGCCGAGCGCCTGAACAGCCTGCTCGATCTGTCGAGCAAATCACTGGTGGAAACCCAGCGCCTCAAACCGCATCTGGCCACCATGCAGCGTCTCAAGCGCATGCAGAACAATGGCCTGCGCGCGCTGGAAAACCTTAATGTCCATCTCAAGGAGCATGCCCTCAGCCTTGAGGCGCTGGAAGCGTTGGAGGATGCGCGGCGCCTGCTTTCCGAGTCGCAACAACTGCTGGCCGAGAAGAACGCCGAACTCGATGAGTTCGCCTGGCAAGCCAGCCAGCGTGCACAAGTGCTCTACGACACGGCACTGGCCTGTCGCATGCGTCCCTTTGCTGACGTGCTCAGCGGTCAGGCGCGGATGGTGCGTGATCTGGGCCGCAGCCTCGGCAAGCAGGTGCGACTGGAAATCGAAGGCGAGAAAACCCAGGTCGACCGCGATGTGCTGGAAAAACTCGAAGCACCGCTCACCCATCTGCTGCGCAACGCGGTCGACCATGGCATCGAAACCCCGGAACAACGCTTGCTCAGTGGCAAGCCCGAGGAGGGCCTGATCCGCCTGCGCGCCTCGCATCAGGCTGGGTTGCTGGTGCTGGAGTTGAGCGATGACGGCAACGGCGTCGATCTGGAGAAAGTCCGCCGCAGCATTGTCGCGCGCCAATTATCCCCAGCTGAAACAGCGGCGCAGTTGAGTGAAGAGGAGCTGCTGACTTTCCTGTTCCTGCCCGGTTTCAGCCTGCGCGACACGGTGACCGAAGTGTCCGGCCGTGGTGTCGGCCTCGACGCCGTGCAGCACATGGTGCGCCAGTTGCGGGGCGCGGTGGAGCTGGAGCAGACGGCGGGCGAGGGCAGCCGTTTTCATCTGGAAGTGCCGCTGACCCTATCGGTGGTGCGCAGCCTGGTGGTGGAGGTCGGTGAAGAAGCGTACGCGTTCCCGCTGGCGCACATTGAACGCATGTGCGACCTGGAGCGCGATGACATCGTTCAGGTCGAAGGTCGTCAGCATTTCTGGCACGAAGGCCGGCATGTCGGGCTGGTCGCTGCCAGTCAGTTGTTGAACCGCCCGGCCAGCCAGAACAGCAGCGAAACCCTGAAGGTCGTGGTGATTCGTGAGCGCGAAGCGATTTACGGCGTGGCGGTCGAACGCTTCGTTGGCGAGCGCACGTTGGTCGTACTGCCACTGGACGAGCGTCTGGGCAAAATCCAGGACATCTCCGCCGGCGCCTTGCTCGATGACGGTTCGGTGGTGCTGATCGTCGATGTCGAAGACATGCTGCGTTCGGTCGACAAACTGCTCAATACCGGTCGCCTGGAGCGCATCGCCCGCCATGGCAACCAAGCCGCGGAAGCGGCGCGCAAGCGGGTGCTGGTGGTCGATGACTCGCTGACCGTGCGCGAACTGCAACGCAAGCTGCTGCTCAATCGCGGCTACGACGTGGCTGTGGCGGTGGACGGCATGGACGGTTGGAACGCGCTGCGTTCGGAGAATTTCGATTTGCTGATTACCGACATCGACATGCCACGCATGGACGGAATCGAACTGGTGACCTTGTTGCGCCGCGACAACCGTTTGCAATCAATGCCGGTGATGGTCGTCTCGTACAAGGATCGCGAAGAGGATCGCCGCCGTGGACTGGACGCCGGCGCCGACTATTATTTAGCCAAAGCCAGTTTTCATGACGACGCCCTGCTTGATGCAGTGGTCGAGCTCATCGGAGGAGCACGGGCATGAAAATCGCAATCGTCAACGACATGCCAATGGCGGTGGAGGCCTTGCGCCGGGCATTGGCCTTCGAGCCGGCGCATCAGGTGGTCTGGGTCGCCTACAACGGCGCCGAGGCGGTGCGCCTCTGCGCGGAAAATACGCCGGATCTGATCCTGATGGACTTGATCATGCCGGTGATGGACGGCGTCGAAGCCACCCGGCGGATCATGGCCGAGACGCCGTGTGCCATCGTCATTGTGACGGTCGATCGCCAGCAGAACGTGCACCGGGTCTTCGAAGCGATGGGGCATGGCGCGCTGGATGTGGTTGATACGCCGGCCATTGGCGCAGGCAATGCGCAGGAAGCGGCGGCACCGTTGCTGCGCAAGATCCTCAACATCGGCTGGCTGATCGGCGAGAAAACCCCGCGCGCGCGGCCGGCGCCAATGCCCCAGCGCAGTTCGGGCTCGCCCCAGCGGCTGGTAGCGATTGGTTCGTCTGCTGGCGGGCCGGCGGCGCTGGAGGTCTTGCTCAAGGGGTTGCCGCGCAATTTTTCCGCGGCCATCGTGCTGGTGCAGCACGTTGACCAGGTGTTCGCTGCGGGCATGGCCGAATGGCTCGCCAGCGCCAGTGGTCTGGACGTGCGTCTGGCGCGTGAAGGCGAACCGCCGCAGGCCGGCGTCGTGCTGCTGGCCGGCACCAACCACCATATCCGCTTATTGAAAAACGGCACGCTGGCCTACACCGCCGAGCCGGTCAACGAGATTTACCGACCTTCGATCGACGTGTTTTTCGAGAGCGTCGTCAGTTATTGGAATGGTGATGCGGTCGGGGTTTTATTGACCGGGATGGGGCGAGATGGCGCGCAAGGGCTTAAGCTCATGCGCCAACAGGGCTATTTGACCATCGCCCAGGATCAGCAAAGCAGTGCGGTGTACGGCATGCCCAAGGCTGCCGCGGCGATCGATGCCGCCGTAGAAATCCGCCCACTGGAAAAGATAGCGCCACGATTGCTGGAGATTTTCCCGAAATGAACAGTTTTATCCGCAATCCTGGCCTCAGCAGTACTCAGGTGACAGCCCATGAATGACTTACAGATCGACGACATTAAAACCGACGAAAATGCCGCCATGGTGTTGTTGGTAGACGATCAGGCGATGATCGGCGAAGCCGTGCGCCGTGGGCTGTCGAACGAAGAAAACATCGACTTCCACTTCTGCTCCGACCCGCATCAAGCCATTGCGCAAGCGGTGAGGATCAAGCCGACGGTCATTCTCCAGGACCTGGTGATGCCCGGTCTCGACGGCTTGAGTCTGGTGCGCGAGTACCGCAATCACCCGGCGACCAAGGACATTCCAATCATCGTCCTGTCGACCAAGGAAGACCCGCTGATCAAAAGCGCGGCGTTCTCCGCAGGGGCCAACGATTATTTGGTGAAGCTGCCAGACACCATTGAATTGGTGGCGCGCATCCGCTATCACTCGCGCTCCTACATGACGTTGCTGCAACGGGACGCGGCGTATCGAGCGCTGCGCGTCAGTCAGCAGCAGCTGCTCGACACTAACCTGGTGCTGCAACGCCTGATGAACTCCGACGGCCTGACCGGGCTATCGAACCGCCGTCACTTCGACGAATACCTGGAGCTGGAATGGCGCCGCTCGTTGCGTGACCAGAGCCAGTTGTCGTTGCTGATGATCGACGTTGATTACTTCAAGTCCTATAACGACACGTTCGGCCATGTCGAAGGCGATGAAGCCTTGCGCAAGGTCGCCACGGCCATTCGCGATGCCAGTGCGCGTCCGTCGGACTTGCCGGCGCGTTACGGTGGCGAGGAATTTGCGCTGGTGTTGCCGAATACTTCGCCGGGTGGCGCACGGCTGGTAGCGGAAAAACTGCGCCAGACCGTGGCTTCATTGAAGATTCCACACATTGCGCCCAGCGAAGGGACGAGCCTGACTATCAGCATTGGTCTGGCGACCATGGTGCCGCAGGCGGGCAGCGACTGCCGGTTGCTGATCTCGGCGGCGGATCGCGGGTTGTATCTGGCGAAGAACAATGGGCGCAATCAGGTCGGGATCGAGTAACCCGACTCCCACGACAAATGCAAACCCTGTAGGAGCTGCCGAAGGCTGCGATCTTTTGATCTTTAAAAAATCAAAAGATCGCAGCCTTCGGCAGCTCTTAGAGTTCATTAATGCTCGATTCGCCCCGCCAGACGGGCTGCCGTTACAGCCCGATTACGTTATACTCGCCGGCTTTCAAAAGTTCGCCAACGAGTGCTGCCCGCCATGGAAATCAACCCGATCCTGAACACCATCAAGGACCTGTCCGAGCGCTCCGAAACTATTCGGGGGTATCTTTGACTACGATCAAAAGCATGAGCGTCTGACTGAAGTCAATCGCGAGCTTGAAGATCCGAGTGTCTGGAACAAACCTGAATATGCCCAGGAGCTGGGCCGCGAGCGCTCTGCGCTGGCGCAAATCGTCGATACCCTCGACGAATTGAACGGCGGTCTGGCCGATTGCCGCGACCTGCTCGACATGGCTGTCGAAGAAAACGACGAAGGCGCAGTGGGCGATGTCGTCGCTGAACTGGCCCGTCTCGAGGCCAACCTGGCCAAGCTCGAATTCCGCCGCATGTTCAGCCACGAGATGGACCCGAACAACGCCTACCTGGACATCCAGGCCGGTTCCGGCGGCACCGAAGCCCAGGACTGGGCCAACATCCTGCTGCGCATGTACCTGCGCTGGGCTGACAAACGCGGTTTTGACGCGACCATCATGGAACTGTCCGCCGGTGAAGTCGCCGGGATCAAGGGCGCGACCGTGCACATCAAGGGTGAATACGCCTTTGGCTGGCTGCGGACCGAGATCGGCGTGCACCGTCTGGTGCGCAAGAGCCCGTTTGACTCCGGTAACCGTCGCCACACCTCGTTCTCCGCGGTTTTCGTCTCGCCAGAGATCGATGACAAAGTGGAAATCGACATCAACCCGTCAGACCTGCGGATCGACACCTATCGTTCCTCGGGTGCCGGTGGTCAGCACGTAAACACCACCGACTCGGCCGTACGTATTACTCACGTACCGACCAACACTGTGGTCAGCTGCCAGAACGAGCGTTCCCAGCACGCCAACAAGGACACCGCCATGAAAATGCTGCGGGCCAAGTTGTACGAGCAGGAAATGCAGAAGCGCAACGCCGCTTCCCAGGCGCTGGAAGACACCAAGTCCGACATCGGCTGGGGTCACCAGATTCGCTCTTACGTGCTCGACGCGTCGCGAATCAAGGACCTGCGGACCAACATCGAACGCAGCGACTGCGACAAGGTGCTCGATGGCGACATCGACGAATACCTGGAAGCCAGCCTGAAATCGGGGCTGTAAAAGACGCAATACAGGATCGGCTGATTCAACGCGATCCCTGTAGGAGCCAGCCCTGCTGGCGATCCCCGGGCTGCAAGGCCCGGGGGCAACGAACCTGATGGAATATCTAAAGACATGAGCGACCAACAACTCGATCCGCAAGCCCTGCAACAGGAAGAAAACTCCCTGATCGCCCTGCGCAAGGAAAAGCTTGCTGCCGAGCGCGCCAAGGGCAATGCCTTCCCGAACGACTTCCGCCGCGACAATTACTGCGATGCGTTGCAGAAACAGTACGCGGACAAGACCAAGGAAGAGCTGGCAGAGGCTGCAATCCCGGTCAAGGTTGCCGGTCGCATCATGCTCAACCGTGGCTCGTTCATGGTGATCCAGGACATGACCGGTCGCATTCAGGTCTACGTCAACCGCAAGACCCTGTCCGAAGAAACCCTGGCCGCGGTGAAAACCTGGGACATGGGTGACATCATTGCTGCCGAAGGCACCCTGGCCCGTTCGGGCAAAGGCGACCTGTACGTTGAAATGACCACCGTGCGTCTGCTGACCAAGTCGCTGCGCCCGCTGCCGGACAAGCACCACGGCCTGACCGACACCGAACAACGCTACCGTCAGCGCTACGTTGACCTGATCGTCAATGAAGAAGTGCGCCAGACTTTCCGCGTACGTTCGCAAGTGATTGCGCACATTCGCAGCTTCCTGATGCAGCGTGACTTCCTCGAAGTCGAAACGCCAATGCTGCAAACCATTCCCGGCGGCGCTGCGGCCAAGCCGTTCGAAACCCACCACAACGCGCTGGACATGGAAATGTTCCTGCGTATCGCGCCTGAGTTGTACCTCAAGCGTCTGGTGGTTGGCGGTTTCGAGAAGGTTTTCGAGATCAACCGCAACTTCCGTAACGAAGGCGTCTCGACCCGTCACAACCCTGAATTCACCATGTTGGAGTTCTACCAGGCTTACGCCGACTACGAAGACAACATGGACCTGACCGAAGAGTTGTTCCGTGAACTGGCGCAGCTGGTTCTGGGCAGCACCGACGTGCCTTACGGCGACAAGGTGTTCCACTTCGGCGAGCCGTTCGTGCGCCTGTCGGTGTTCGACTCGATCCTCAAGTACAACCCTGAGCTGACCGCCGATGATCTGAACGACATCGACAAGGCTCGCGCCATCGCCAAGAAGGCCGGCGCCAAGGTGCTGGGCTTCGAAGGTCTGGGCAAGCTGCAAGTGATGATTTTCGAAGAACTGGTCGAGCACAAGCTGGAGCAGCCGCACTTCATCACTCAGTACCCGTTCGAAGTGTCGCCTCTGGCTCGTCGCAATGACGACAACCCGAACGTCACCGACCGTTTCGAGCTGTTCATCGGTGGCCGTGAAATCGCCAACGCCTATTCCGAGTTGAACGATGCGGAAGACCAGGCCGAACGCTTCATGGCGCAGGTGGCCGACAAGGACGCCGGCGACGACGAAGCCATGCACTACGACGCCGACTTCGTTCGCGCGCTGGAGTACGGCATGCCGCCAACGGCCGGTGAAGGTATCGGCATCGACCGCCTGGTGATGTTGCTGACCAACTCGCCGTCGATTCGCGATGTGATCCTGTTCCCGCACATGCGACCGCAAGCGTAAACGTTTCAGTTAAAAAGCCGCCTAAAACAGGCGGCTTTTTATTGCCCGTCTGGTACAAATGTATCGTTTGGTTACTTTTCAAATAACAGAGGAATGCCTGTCGTGATGGTTGCAATCGCTCAAGAAGGTGCAGCGGGTATCGCCACTGCGGTCGCTGAAAGTGTTCAGTACCAGGGTCGCAAGGCCAGCCGACAGGGCAGTGAGCAGCGTCGTCAGGACATTCTCGACGCGGCAATGCGCATTGTCGTGCGTGATGGCGTGCGCGCCGTACGCCACCGTGCCGTGGCTGCCGAAGCGGCGGTGCCCCTCTCGGCCACCACTTATTACTTCAAGGACATCGATGACCTGCTCACCGATACCTTCGCCCAATACGTTGAACGCAGTGCCGAATACATGGCCAAGCTGTGGAACAACAACGAAGGGCTGCTGCGCGATATGGTCGTCAGCGGCGACGGCAGCCCCGAGTCGCGCTCGCAACTGGCCGATAATATTGCGCGCTTGATGGCCGATTACGTGCAACGACAGCTGCTCAACCGTCGCGAGCATTTGATGGCCGAGCAGGCATTCCGTCAGGAAGCGCTGCTCAACCCGCGCCTGGCGATTCTGGTGCGCTCGCATCAGCAGATTTTGCTGCAGGGCACCTGCCAGTTGTTTCAGGTATTGGGCTCGCGTGAACCGCAGCAAGATGCCAAGGTGTTGACGGCGATTATCGGACGGATGGAATATCAGGGCCTGCTCAACGACGCCGAGCCTTTGGCCGAGGAAGAAATGCTGGGCATTCTGACGCGGTATATGCATTTGGTGCTGGCTTCGGTGTAACGCAATGTGGTTCGTCTGACGCCGATCCCAATGTAGGAGCTGCCGAAGGCTGCGATTTTTTGATCTTGCTTTCAGAGATCAGGATCAAAAGATCGCAGCCTTCGGCAGCTCCTACAGGGGTAGGTGATTCAGGTTCATAGGGAGTGTCGAATGAAAGCCTGGCGTGGCGTGCTGATCGCCTTGTCGTTCCTGCTGCTCAGTGGCTGTCTGGTGACGTTCAAGTCGCCGTTGTCCACCAGTGATCCGGCGCCCCAAGGCCTGCTCGGCAAGTGGACGAGCGTCAATGCCTGGGGCGAGCCGATGAACCTTGAACTGACCCGTCTGGGTAACGACCGCTATCAGGCCGTCACCTATTTCAAAGCCAAACCCCGCGAGCGCGAAGCCTATCCGTTCACTGTCTCGCATCGTGGCAATCGCTGGTACCTGTCGGCGAAAGTGCCGGCGCAGTTCGGTGGCCACTACACCATCGCCGGTTTCGAACTTACCGACAAACATGAACTGGTGGTGTACAACCTCGATCTCGAGCAGATCAATCAGGCAATCCAGCACAAAGCCCTCGACGGTCAGGCCTTCCAGACCGACGACGGCGATGGCGTTCTGGTCGACAGCAACCTCGACAAAGTCTTCGCTTACCTTGACGATCCGGCCAATTCCGATGTCTTTGTCGAAGCGGCGCGCTATCAGCGCAGGGCCGGCGCCAAATAATTCAGTACGTCACGTTTTTTACAGGAGTTTCGGGTGGACGATTACCAGCAGTCGATACGCATATTGTCCGATCGCATTGTGCTGGCGCAGACGCCGATCCGTGTTCTCGACGCGGTCAAGTGGGACGAAAGCATCCGCAAGGGGTTTCTCAAGGCCAAGGGCAAGGAAATGCCGGCGGTGGATCGCGACTACTACCTGAACCGGCCGCTGGCGTTCGATTCGAGCAAGGTCAAACTGGAATTCCAGAACATCGAGCGCGACATCACTCGCCAGCTCGGCCAGTTCAACCCGGTCGGGCAGATCATGCGGCGCATGTGCAAGGAATACCGCATGGTGGTGCGTATGCTCGAAGCGCGCGGCACCGAAGATTTCGGTCTGATCTCCCAAGAGTTGTACGGTGCTGCGTCCGACGCATTCCACGCCGGTGACCCGACCTTGGCCGACCTCGGCCTGATGATGTCCGACTATCTGAACAACATCGATGGCCGTGGCGACCTGAAGGACGAGCCTAAAACCCTCACCGCCAAGGACGCCGTGCACCTGCTGCAAACCCGTCTGAACAAGGTATTCGGCGAGGCCGAGGAAACCATTCGCGTGTTCGAGTCCGACGGCATCGTTGCCGACGCGGCGGCGGGCGCCGACTACATCAAGATCCGCACCGACGCGATGTTCAACGATCGCGACGTGCGCGCACTGGAAGTTCACGAGGGGCTGGTGCACGTCGGCACTACGCTCAATGGTTTGAACCAGCCGATCTGCACCTTTCTGTCCAAGGGCCCGCCGTCGTCAACGGTGACTCAGGAAGGTCTGGCGATCCTGATGGAAATCATCACCTTCGCTTCCTACCCGAGCCGTCTGCGCAAACTGACCAACCGTACTCGCGCCATTCACATGGTCGAGGAGGGGGCGGACTTCTTGCAGGTGTTCGAGTTCTTCCGCGAGCAGGGCTTTGAAATGGCGGAAAGCTATGGCAACGCCAGTCGGGTTTTCCGTGGCTCGACGCCGACGGGTCTGCCATTCACCAAAGACTTGTCCTACCTCAAGGGCTTCATCATGGTTTACAACTACATTCAGTTGGCCGTGCGCAAGGGCAAGCTTGAGCAGATTCCCCTGTTGTTCTGCGGCAAGACCACCCTGGAAGACATGCGCACCTTGCGCCAATTGGTGGATGAGGGGCTGGTGGTGGCGCCGAAATATCTGCCGGACCAGTTCCGTGATTTGAATGCTTTGTCGGCGTGGATGTGCTTCTCCAACTTCCTTAATCATTTGAGTCTGGATCGGATCGAGGCAGATTACTCAAACATCCTTTAGACCTGACGCAAATCCTGAGGGAGCTGGCAAGCCAGCTCCCTCAGGGTTGTTTATTGCCACCATTATTGTGTTCCAACCCGAACATTCGCGAGGTTTCACCGGATGAGAATCCTCGGCATCTTCTGCCTGCTCCTGACCCTTGGTGGTTGCAGCTCACTGTTGTTCTATCCCGAGCCGGGCCAAATCTTCACCCCGGAAAAAGCCAGGCTCGAATACCGCACCGTCACCCTGACCACCGCCGACGGCCTCAAGCTGAACGCGTGGTGGCTGCCGGCCAAACCGGGTGTCGAGGTCAAAGGTACGGTTCTGCACCTGCATGGCAACGGTGGGAATCTGCCGATGCATTTGGGCGGGAGCTGGTGGTTGCCGAAAAATGGCTATCAAGTGTTGCTGGTGGACTATCGCGGCTATGGCTTGTCCGAGGGTGAACCCAGCTTGCCGGCGATTTATCAGGACATCGATGCGGCCTTCGCCTGGCTGGACAAGGCACCCGAAATCAAAGGCAAGCTGCTGATTCTCCTCGGGCAAAGCCTCGGCGGCTCTATGGCCGTGCATTGGCTGGTGCAGCATCCCGAGCGGCAGAAGCAACTCAAGGCCCTGGTGCTCGACGGTGTGCCCGCCAGTTATCGCAGCGTTGGCCAATATGCCCTCAGCACTTCGTGGCTGACCTGGCCGTTTCAGGTGCCGCTGTCGTGGCTGGTGCCGGATGGCGACAGCGCAATCAATTCAATGCCGCAACTCAACGGCGTGCCGAAACTGATCTTCCACAGCATTGATGATCCGCTGGTGCCTCTATCCAATGGCATCCGTCTGTATCAAGCTGCGCCGCCTCCGCGCGTATTGCAGTTGACGCGCGGCGGTCATGTGCAGACCTTTGGCGACCCGGTCTGGCGTCAGGTGATGCTGCGCTATCTTGATGACCCCGAGCACTTCAACGGCCTGCGCCGTCTCGGCGAAATCCCCAATTACCCGCAACCCCCGAATTCTGAAGATGAGAGTCCGCAATGAGTGAAGAACGTAACGCCATCCCGCTGATCATCACGGGTATCTGCAGCATCCTCGGCACCGTTGGCGCCCTGTGGTACTACGGCTACCTGCACTTCGCCAAGCCTGAAGATGCCTTGTTGCTCAGCGACTTCACCATGCTCAAGACCGTGCCGGGCGAAGACTACAAAGTATCGCTGGAGCCGGCGGCGCAGGTGGCCCAGTGCATCGATGGTGTGTTGGTAATGTTCGATACTGAACAGAAAGGGCTGAGCGGCGTGTTGATCAACAGCAAGAAGAGGGCCGTGCGCTGCATGGGCGAAGAAACTCCGCAGAAGCTGCAACCGTAAGCGAAGCGGTGAGTTGTACTCCCCTTTTTCATGTGTGAAATCGGGGAGTAGCCGATGTTTCAGGGCGCAATCACGAAGCTGCGATCGCTAATGGGGGACCCGCTGATACCCATCTGTTGGCTTACCCATACTACGTGGCTGCCAGCCTGGAGATTTTCCAAGGTCGTGCTCCAGTTACCTTTAGCGTCGGCGACAACGGAGAAGTTCCTCACATACCAGCCTCCCAATGCCCTGTACGCCCCTCCGATACTAGCCCCGGGTCTGGCAGTACCAGAAACTACGGCAGGATTTTGAATTGCTGGCGCTCCCTGCGCAGGTGAAGTAATAACGGGGGCAGCTAACTCTGGCCACGCGCAACTCCCAGCCTCTCGATTTACCCCAATCGCAACGGTGGCTCCATCCAAGTTGGCACTGCATACCTCGATAGTTATTCCGGCGGGTTCATCCCTCAACATCTTCCCGGGTAGTAAAGACGGATCTGCTGTCGTCGCCGTCTCCGGAGTGCCGTCGAGTTGGGTATTCACGAGTGAGCCTGTCATCGTTGTGTATCTCACCCAGACACCATTCACTTTATTATCACCGGGTGGGAAGTTATCGAACCGGGTCGGCTTACGATATTCCAGCGCAAGTTGAGCGGGCTGCAGGCCCTTACGATTGATCAAATAGAGTTGCGGCCCCTCTGCGCCAAGCACGCCCAGACGATAAAGCCCGGTACGGTTGACAACGGCAGCTTGCGAGTCATCCAGCCAGCCCGAGTACCAGCGATTATTCGCAGGATAAAGTGTTCCCCCGCCCGAGACCGAATCGCCCAGGTCACCGTATAGGATGGTCTGACATCCTGTTGGCGCGAGCACGGCATCACCGTTTTTCTTGCATCGCTTGTATGTGAAACCATGGTGATATCCGAGGTTGTGCCCGAACTCATGTTTGAATACATGGGGGCCGCCTGCCTGGCCGTACACCCCCATAGTATTTCCGGGTACCCAGGCGGACGCGCTTCCTCCGCAATCAATAATGTTTATGAAATAGTCGAAATTGTTCCGATCTATTCCCAATGCGGATGCCGCTTTAACTGCCTCGGAGTGGGCCAGATTTAAAGGCAAGGGGGAACCCCTCTTACATAGCTCGGGACGGCGACCTGATGTGAACTCCACTACTTGGCCGCTAAGGTCCAGCTTGCCCCCTGAAGCTGCGTAGAGGTAAGAACGCAGCGAGTCAGGATCGTTGGATAGCGTGAATTTTTCATTCAGATCTTTTCTTACTCCGTCACCGTCCTGCCAGTGGACGACGGTTACCAACATTTTTTTATTACCTACAATGGGGCGTTGGTTGACGCCCGGCGTTGGCAAGGGAATGTCATTAGGTATGGCGTCCCTGTCGTCATATTCAAAACTGCTTCCCGGCCTGGGATCAGAAGGCGATTCATTTAACTGAGTGCAACCTGATACGACTATCGCCGCCAACAGCGATGAAAGAGCTACGCGCACTTGCATGGTTATGTCCCTTGATACCCATGAGTCGGGTGTAGCCTTACTAGTATCTGATTCGTTTCAAACCGCCTACTGTCATATCTGACAGGTCCAGACGAGCAGTCGTACTGGGCGCACAAACAAAAGCCCCGCCTGACTGAGTCAGGCGGGGCTTTTGCGTTACAGCGTGAAGCTTAGTTCGAGCTGACAGCCGAACGTGGCATCACTGGCTGGTTGTCGTTGGAAATGGTCACTTCCACGCGACGGTTCATCGCACGGCCGGAAACACTGCCGTTCTCGGCAACCGGATATTCCTTGCCGTAGCCCTGAGCGACGATGCGCGCTGGATCAACGCCCATTTTCACCAGTGCAGTGCGCACGGAGTTGGCGCGACGCTCCGACAGGGTCTGGTTGTAGCTGGCGGCGCCAGTGCTGTCGGTGTAACCCTCGACGATCACTTTGCGATCAGGGTTTTCCTGAAGGAACTGGGCCAGTTTGTTGATGTTCACCAGACCGCTGGACTTCAGGTCAGCCTTGTTGGTGGCGAACAGCACGTCACCGAAAGTCACCAGCGTACCGCGATCGGTCTGCTTGGCGTTGAGGCTGTCCTGCAGCTGTTTGATCTGTTGATCGCGAGCATCCAGACGCGCCTGAGCACGTTGGGCAGCGGCGTTCTTCAGATTGTTTTCAGCGGTACGCAGGGCGATGGTCTGCTTGGCCACTTCCACGCGCTGGTTGGTCAGGTAAGCCAGTTGATCGACCTTGGCCGCGTCTTGCTTGTCCAGGTAGGCCTTGTCGGCCTTGTCCAGGTACTCACTGGCGTCTTTGGTTTCCAGCGCTGCTACTTTGCTCGCCTGCGGGTTGGCTTGCAGGCCGGCGTAGTTGGTGCGAGCGTTTTCCAGGTTCGGATTAGGCGGGGTGGAGCAGGCAGCCAAGGCAACGCTTGCGGCCAGAAGAGCGGGAATCATCAGTTGCTTACGCATAATTTGTCGTCCTTTCTATCGGTAAGAGTTTCAGCTTTGCGGTCGGGATGCGCGCTTACTTCACGGTGCGCTGACTTTCCTGACGCAGTTCCTGAACACCTTTCTGGGAATCCTTCACAGCCAGTTCAGCCTTGGCCGCCTGAGCTTTGCGTTCTGCTACGCGAGCATCCCACTCAGCTTGCTCGGACAGCGTGCGAGCTTCTTCGTACTTCTTGTCGTGCATGGCGATTTCGGCTTGCTTGAGTTTGTCCTGCGCCTGCTTCATTTCAACGGCAGCAAACTCGGTACCACCGGCGCTGACGGCGCTGTTGACCGCAGATTGGGTCACAGCGTACTGCTCGGTCGGTGGATTACCGGCGCAACCGGCCAGTACGAAGCTGGTGCCGATTGCCAGGGCGGCCAGTTTCAGACCGCGCAGGTGGGTAAACGAGGTTTGGTTTTTCATGGTCTTCAACTCCATTAGGCATCTCCTGAATACATCTGAATCCATCCTGGTCGAGGAGCCTTAAGCGTCTTGCAACAGCGCGTTTTTGAAACGCTCGTTCCAGGAGTGGTTACAGGGTCCGACCGGCGGCGGTTTTCAAAAGTTCAGAAAAGATGGCCTATCGCCAAAAAAAGTTTTGACCGAATGGACAAGGCTCTAACGCGGGAACTTTGGCGGGGTGGAGTGGTACGCGCGGCGTAAGAAATGAACGAAAGCGACGCTGTATTGAAGGACAAATATATTCCCCGTGGGAGCTGGCTTGCCAGCGATGAGGTCATCAGATTCAGTATTTCCGAGACTGAACTGACGCCATCGCTGGCAAGCCAGCGCACACAGGTTTTGTGTTGTTCCGTCAGTGTTTCTGCTTGTTTTCAGCGGATGACAAATCCTGCAAATGCCGCCGCGACAGCGCCAGAAAACGGGGCGTTGGCCCGACGTCTTCATACAGCGGATCACCTTCCTCATCCGTCGCAACCACAGTCGAGCCTTTCACATACGGCAGGCTCGCTTCGAACTCTTCAAGGGCTGCACCGATCAGTTCGCCGAGCAGTTCTTCAGGGTGGCGTTTGGGGTACATCTCGGCAATCGCTGCCAGACGCGCAGCGGCCTCGACGTCCAGATGAATCGTGTAGCCAGTGTCGGTCAGGCGACCCTTGGCGTTTTCTTCCCAATGCTGGGCGAGTTCACGGATTTTCATGATGACCTCATGTCGCACCTGCTGTAGCAGGCTTGGGTGAGTGTCCGGCGGGGCCGGCGGCAAGCCTTTATGCGGCTTACTGTTGAGACTAGCTTTCGGCCACAAGGTTTAAAGTCCCTTCGTCGCCTGCTTGTAAGAAGCGCTGTAGAGCGGCACTCTCTCAGGCATGCACTCGTTTCTAGGCCGCCCGGATTACCGCTGGAGAACTGCTGATGACCGATATTGATGCACGCTTGCGCGAGGATGTTCACCTGCTCGGAGAGCTGTTGGGCAATACCATTCGAGACCAGTATGGCGAGGAATTTCTCGACAAGATCGAGCAGATTCGCAAGGGCGCCAAGGCCGACCGCCGCGGCTCGATGGATGCAGAACTGAGCGCCAGCCTCAATCAATTGAGCGAAGACGAATTGCTCCCGGTGGCGCGGGCGTTCAACCAGTTTCTCAATCTGGCAAACATCGCCGAACAGTATCAGTTGATCCATCGTCGCGAAGAGTCGCAGCCCGCGCCGTTCGAATCCCGTGTATTGCCGCAGTTGCTCGCTCGTTTGCGCAACGAAGGCCACAGCGCCGAATCCCTCGCCCGTCAACTTGGGCGACTGGAAATCGAACTGGTGCTGACCGCCCACCCGACCGAAGTGGCGCGCCGCACGCTGATCCAGAAGTACGATGCCATCGCCGCGCAACTCGCCGCACAGGATCATCGCGACCTGACCAGCGCCGAACGCGAACAGATTCACAACACCCTGCAACGGCTGATCGCCGAAGCCTGGCACACCGAAGAAATCCGCCGCACCCGCCCGACACCGGTGGATGAGGCCAAGTGGGGTTTCGCGGTCATCGAGCACTCGCTGTGGCAAGCGATTCCCAACCATATGCGCAAGGCCGATCAGGCGTTGCATGCCGCGACAGGCCTGCGTTTGCCGCTGGAGGCTGCGCCGATTCGCTTCGCCTCGTGGATGGGCGGCGACCGTGACGGCAATCCGAATGTCACCGCTGCGGTGACCCGAGAAGTGTTGCTGCTGGCGCGCTGGATGGCCGCTGACTTGTACTTGCGCGATATCGATCATCTGGCTGCCGAGTTGTCGATGCAGCAGGCCAGCGACGCACTCAAGGCCCAGGCGGGTGACAGCGCCGAACCGTATCGGGCGGTCCTCAAGCAATTGCGCGAACGCCTGCGCTCCACGCGCAACTGGGCCCATGCAGCGCTGACCGCACCGACGCCGGCGCCAGCGGATGTGCTGCAAAACAATCGTGATCTGCTTGATCCGCTGGAGCTGTGTTTCAACTCGTTGCACGAATGTGGCATGGGCGTGATCGCCGACGGCCCATTGCTTGACTGTCTGCGCCGGGCGGTGACGTTCGGCCTGTTCCTGGTGCGCCTCGACGTGCGTCAGGACTCGACACGGCACAGTTCGGCAATGACAGAAATCACCGATTACCTGGGCCTTGGTCGTTACGAGGATTGGGACGAAGAGCAACGCATTACCTTCCTGACCCACGAACTGAGCAATCGTCGACCGTTGCTGCCAGCGCATTTCAAACCGTCCGCCGACACCGCCGAAGTACTCAACACCTGCAAGGAGATCGCCGCCGCGCCCGGCGCTTCGCTCGGCTCCTACGTGATCTCGATGGCGGGCGCTGCCTCCGACGTACTCGCCGTACAGTTGCTGCTGAAAGAATCCGGCGTGCTGCGGCCGATGCGTGTGGTGCCATTGTTTGAAACCCTCGCCGACCTCGACAACGCAGGCCCGGTGATGGAGCGCCTGTTGCTGCTGCCGGGGTACCGCGCACGGTTGCAAGGTCCGCAGGAAGTGATGATCGGTTACTCCGATTCCGCCAAAGATGCGGGCACCACCGCAGCGGCGTGGGCGCAATATCGCGCCCAGGAACGGCTGGTGGAAATCTGCCGTGAGCAGCAAGTCGAACTGCTGTTGTTCCATGGTCGGGGCGGCACTGTCGGCCGTGGCGGTGGTCCGGCGCATGCGGCGATTCTGTCGCAGCCGCCGGGATCGGTAGCGGGGCGGTTCCGCACCACCGAGCAGGGAGAAATGATTCGTTTCAAATTCGGCCTGCCGGACATCGCCGAGCAAAACCTCAATCTGTACCTGGCGGCGGTGCTCGAAGCGACGCTGTTGCCACCGCCGCCGCCAACACCGGAATGGCGCCACTTGATGGACGAATTGGCCGCTGATGGTGTCAGCGCCTATCGCCAGGTCGTGCGGGAAAATCCGCAATTCGTCGAGTATTTCCGCCAGTCCACTCCGGAGCAGGAACTGGGGCGCTTGCCATTGGGCAGTCGTCCGGCCAAGCGCCGCGCGGGTGGCATCGAAAGTCTGCGAGCGATCCCGTGGATCTTCGGCTGGACACAAACACGGCTGATGCTGCCCGCCTGGCTGGGCTGGGAGTCGGCGCTGAGCAAAGCGCTGGAGCGTGGCGAAGGCGAATTGCTCGGGCAGATGCGCGAACAATGGCCGTTCTTTCGTACGCGCATCGACATGCTGGAAATGGTTCTGGCCAAGGCTGACGCCGATATTGCGCTGTCCTACGACCAGCGCCTGGTCGAGCCGGACCTGCTGCCGTTGGGCGCGCAGTTACGCGACCTATTGTCGCAGGCGTGCGCAGTCGTGCTAGGGCTGACCGGGCAGTCGCAGCTGCTGGCGCATAGTCCGGACACCCTGGAATTCATCCGCCTGCGCAATACCTACCTCGACCCGCTTCATCTATTGCAGGCCGAATTGCTCGCCCGTTCGCGACAGCAGAATGTCGAGCAGGGCAGCCCTGTGGAGCAGGCGTTGCTGGTGTCTGTGGCGGGGATTGCCGCCGGTTTGCGTAATACCGGCTAAGGTTTTTTCGGCGGGGCAGGGCACCCGGTGCATGCGTCGGGTGCTGCTGAATATTTTCAGCAAATGTTTCGCCAAGCGACAGTTAATGATGGGGTTGCGACTTGGGTCACCGCGTCCCAAAGTCGCGGCGGGCGTCGGTTTCTCCGACTTTTGGCGTCTTGTGTGGGCGCAGCCTGCTGTGTATCTTGATCAGCCTTTGGCCGTTTGTGCGGCCACGACCCGTATTTTTCAGGATTCGTCCCAAGAGGCGAGGCCTTTGTTTTGTAAAAGCTTTTTATAAAAAAATTGAGGAGCACATCTAATGCGCGTCATTCTGCTGGGAGCTCCCGGGGCCGGTAAAGGTACTCAGGCTAAGTTCATCACCGAGAAATTCGGCATTCCACAAATTTCCACTGGCGACATGCTGCGTGCAGCGGTCAAGGCCGGTACTCCGCTGGGCGTTCAAGCCAAGAGCATCATGGATGCCGGCGGCCTGGTGTCGGATGACCTGATCATCGCACTGGTTCAAGACCGCATCGCTCAACCTGATTGCGCCAACGGTTTCCTGTTCGACGGCTTCCCGCGCACCATTCCGCAGGCTGAAGCACTGGTGACTGCCGGTGTTGAACTGGACGCCGTGGTTGAAATCGCCGTTGAAGACGAAGAGATCGTTCAACGCATCGCCGGTCGTCGCGTTCACGAGGCCAGCGGCCGCGTTTACCACATCGTCTACAACCCGCCGAAAGTTGCCGGCAAAGACGACATCACCGGTGACGAACTGGTGCAGCGCAAGGACGATACCGAAGAAACCGTGCGTCATCGCCTGTCGGTCTACCATTCGCAGACCAAGCCACTGGTGGACTTCTATCAGAAGCTGTCCGCTGCCAACGGCAAGCCAAAGTACAGCCACATCCCGGGCGTTGGTTCGGTAGAAGCCATCACCGCCAAGGTGCTTGAAGCGCTGAGCTGAAAAGTCTGAGTGGCGGCATCATCCACGGCCCGCTTGCGGGCCGTAGTTGTTTATACTGACGCACTTTTTTCCCACCTGTTTTGGAAACATCGATGAGCACCTTGCTGGCCCTGGACACCGCGACTGAAGCTTGCTCCGTTGCCTTGCTGCATGACGGCAAGGTCACGAGCCATTACGAGGTGATCCCGCGCCTGCACGCGCAGAAACTGCTGCCGATGATCCAGCAATTGCTTGCCGACGCCGGCACCACGTTGCAAGCGGTTGACGCAATAGCCTTCGGCCGCGGCCCGGGTGCGTTTACGGGGGTGCGCATCGCCATTGGCGTGGTGCAGGGGCTGGCGTTCGCGCTGGACCGTCCGGTGTTGCCGGTGTCCAACCTTGCCGTGCTGGCGCAGCGCGCATTTCGTGAGCATGGCGTGAGCCAGGTGGCCGCGGCCATCGATGCGCGGATGGATGAAGTGTATTGGGGCTGCTACCGCGAAACGGCGGGCGAGATGCGTCTGGTCGGTGCGGAAGCGGTGTTGCCGCCGGAAGTCGCGGCACTGCCGACCAATGCCAGCGGCGACTGGTTCGGTGCGGGCACCGGTTGGAGTTACGCCGAGCGCATCGCGGTCAATCCGACCGGTTCTGATGCCGGCATGCTGCCTCACGCTGAAGACCTGCTGACGCTGGCGCGATTTGCCTGGGAGCGTGGTGAGGCGATCCCGGCGGATGATGCACAACCTGTTTATCTGCGCGACAAAGTGGCCACCCCAAAAGCCCGTTAAGCCTTTAAAAGATCGCAGCCTTCGGCAGCTCCTGCAGGGATCGTATTCCAATTGTAGGCGCTGCCGGAGGCTGCGATCTTTTGACTTTCCAGACGCCAATCGTCAGTTTCTGATCCCGCGTTTTAAACCTTTTGCTCTTTATGTGTTCTAGTTATCACTCGGCAGTTTGCTAAGTCGGTCAAGTGCCGCTAAATTGCCATCATTGATACCGAGCATGACTTTATGCGTATAGACGGCGTTTCCACTCAGTCCTACCCCATCAAGCGCAAGCCTCGCAAAGGCAATCCGGCGCTGGACGAATCCGTTGATGATATCGACGGCGAGCTGGAATTCCCGACTGAAGAGCAACTGGCCGCCCGCGCTGCCAAAGCCTCCGCGCAACGCCTGGCCAATCTGCCCGCCCGTCAGCAAGACATGATCTACCACCGAACGATGAAGAAAAGTGTAGCGATGGCTCTGGCCAGCTACCTCAGCACCGCCGGTTTTGTGGATTGGGACGCGGATGTGCTGGGCCTCGATCTGTACATCTGATGGATCTGCCTTACTACCTCGGTTGCCCGTCCTGGAGTGAAAACGCCTGGCGCGAGTATCTTTACCCGGTAGATGCAAAAACCTCCGATTTCCTCAGCCTCTATTCCCAAGTGTTCAACGCGGTGGAAGGCAACACGACGTTCTACGCCAGCCCTTCGCCCGCCACCGTGCAGCGTTGGGCCGAGATCATGCCTGCGCATTTTCGCTTCACCGCCAAGTTCCCCGGCGACATCAGTCACGGCGGCGATTTGCGTGAGCAACTGACCGCCGCCGAAACCTTCCTGCAATTACTCAAACCCCTCGGCGAGCGTGTATCGCCGCTGTGGCTGCAACTGTCGAAAGGTTTCGCACCGCATCGGCTGCCGGAACTGGCGGCATTCATCGATGCGCTGGACTGCCCGCTGGCGGTGGAAGCGCGCCACGAGCAGTTCTTCGCCAAGGGCGAGAGTGAGCGATTGCTCAATCGTCTGCTGCTTGATCGGGGCGTGGAGCGTATCTGCCTCGATCCGCGTGCGCTGTTCAGCTGCCTGTCGACCGACTCTTCGGTCATCCACGCACAATCGAAAAAACCACGAGTACCGACGCGTCCCGCAGCGTTCACGCAGTTCCCGCAAGTGCGCTTTATCGGCCATCCGGAACTGGAAGCCAACGATCCGTTTCTTGTGCCTTGGGTGGCGAAAATTGCCGAGTGGATTGAAGAGGGCCGCACGCCGTACATCTTCCTGCACACCGCCGACAACCTGCTGGCAGCAAAGCTCGCGCAACGTTTTCACGCACAACTGATGCAACGTTTGCCTGGCCTGCCATCTCTGCCTGAGCTATACAGAGAGCCCGCCGCGGAGCAACTTGGCCTGCTCTGAGGCAGATTCGTTTTCCTGCCCCGGAGCCAGTCAATGGACGCGCAAGCCCTTACAGAACAAGCCCGTAAAGCCCAAGCCTTCAAAGCCTTGCATGAGCGTCCGGGGATTTTTGTCATTCCCAATCCGTGGGATGCCGGCTCGGCGAAGATGCTTGCAAGCCTGGGTTATCAGGCATTGGCGACCACCAGCGCAGGTTATGCGTTTTCCCAGGGCAAAGCTGATGGTGCCTTGAGCCTGGATGACACCTTGGCCAACGTCCGGGCGATAGTCGCATCGACCGATTTGCCGGTGGCGGTGGATCTGGAAAACGGTTTCGCCGACGACCCGGCCGAGTGCGCGAAGAGCTTGTTGCGTGCAGCAGAGGCGGGCGCGGTTGGCGGTTCGATCGAGGATGCAACGGGCCGCGCAGACGCGCCGATCTATTGCTTGGAACACGCTGTGGCGCGCATCGAAGCCGCAGTTGCCGCGGTGCGCACGCTGCCGTTTCCCTTTCTCCTGACGGCGCGGGCGGAAAACTATCTGCACGGCAATCACGATATCAATGACACCCTCCGCCGCTTGCAGGCCTTTGCCGAGGCCGGCGCCGACGTGCTGTATGCGCCGGGTTTGCGCACCGCCGAAGAGGTGATTGCAGTGGTGCGCGCGGTGGCGCCGAAACCGGTCAATGTGTTGATGTCCGGCGGTTTGAAACTCACTGTGCAGCAACTCGAAGAAATGGGCGTGCGCCGGATCAGCACCGGTTCGGCACTTGCACTGGCGGCGTTCGGTGAGTTTTTCCGTGCGGCTGAAGAGATCCAGCAGTCCGGCACCTTCGGCTTCACTTCGCAGTCGATGCCGTACGCCAAAGCCAATCAGTTTTTCAAAGGCTGAGCATGGGACGTTGGATTGCGCTGTTTATTCTGCTGAGCATCGGCGGCGCTGCGATCAGTGTCTGGCGTGGTTGGCTGGAGGTGCCGGCGCACTTCAATCCTTGGGCGCCGCTGGACGTGAAAGCCCCGCCTAACTGGCTGACCGGCTACAAGCTGATGCGCTTGCGCGGCGATCCCGAACTCTGCGCCCAGGCACTGCGCAGTTCCGCATTGCGCGTCACGCCGCAGTCCGACAGCCCCGGTGCCAAGTGCCCGCTGATCGGCGCTTTGCGCGTGCAGGGCGGCGAGGTGGCGCTGAGCAGCAGCTTTCTCGCCAGTTGTCCGCTGGCAGTCGCGTACGCGATGTTCGAACGGCACTCGCTACAACCCGCTGCACAGGCGATTTACGGCCAGAACGTCGCGCGTCTCGATCACCTCGGCAGCTTTGCCTGTCGCAATATCTATAACCGCGAGAGTGGCGCGCTCAGCCGCCATGCCAGTGCCGATGCGCTGGATATCGCCGGTTTTCGGCTGGCCGATGGCCGGACCGTCAGCGTGCTCAAAGACTGGCCCAAGCAAAATCAGGACGCACAGTTTTTGCGTCAGGTGCGCGACGGCGCCTGTGAGGCGTTCAGTGTGGTGTTGAGCCCTGAATACAACGCCGCCCATCGCAATCACTTTCATGTCGATGTCGGACGCTGGAGCGTGTGTCGCTGAGGTTTAAGCGGCGATGCGCAGGTTCTGCAGAACAATCGGGCGTGCCCAGCCGTTATCGAAGTCCAGGGCTTTCTGCTGCTCGACGATTTCTTCCGGCGGGAATGGCGGGTAAGGCTTTTGCAGCAGGTCCAGGTCGAACTCGGCAATAGGCAAATACAGCGGACGCTTCTGCGGCGCGGCACCCGGTTCCGGAATCGGTTGACCGTTGTTGATCACGATCGGACGAACCCAACTGCTGTCGAAGTCCTGTTGCCCTTGTTGAGCCTTGATTTCTTCTGGCGGGAACGGTGGGAACGGTTTGTCCAGCAGCTCCATTTCGAACTCGGCGATCGGCAGGAACAGCGGCTCTGGCGGACGCACCTGGGTTTCAACCACATCGCATTCGCGCTGGCTGATGATGTGTGCGTGCAGTTCGCTGCCGACGGTCGGTTCTTCTGGGCTGGTCAGGTCAACCGGGGGAAACGTGCCGCAGGCTGGCACCACATCACTCGTCTGTTCGGCCATCGCCTGGGCAAAGAAATCCTGCCACAGGTGGCTGACGCCGCTCAGTGCTTGAGTGTTATGACGGCTGAAATCGCCATGGGGCGAGATGTAGCCAATCGATGTGGGAAGAATGCCTGACATTTTTTTCGGTTGACGCTCAGCTCTGGCAAAATGCGCGTTGAATGAGTTATCGGCGGTTTTTGCCGATCCTTAAATTTTTGAGCGTGTTTTCCATGACTGAGCAACCCGCGGCCTGCCGCATCCATGTCGAAGCTCTCGGCCCGACGTACGCAGCGCAAGCCGAGCAGTGGGCCGAGCGCCTGGGCCTGCCGCTTGAAGTGGTCGATGGCGAGTTTGCCTTGCAGGTCGGCGAGCAGGGTTTGCAACTGCAACAACTGGGACCGGACGCGCCGGGGCCGGTGCGCGTGGACTTCGTCGAGGGTGGCGCGGCGCATCGTCGGTTGTACGGTGGTGGCAGCGGGCAGATGATCGCCAAGGCTGTCGGCGTCGCTCAAGGCGTGCGCCCGCGGGTGCTGGATGCGACGGCGGGTCTGGGCAAGGATGCGTTCGTGCTGGCCAGTCTGGGGTGCGAGATGAGCCTGATCGAGCGTCAGCCGCTGATCGGTGCCTTGCTGGAGGATGGTCTGGCGCGGGCGGCGGAAGATTTCGATGTGGCGCCGATCGTCGCGCGGATGAGGTTGCTCAAGGGCAACTCCATCGAGGTCATGCGCAACTGGGAAGGCGAGCCGCCGCAGGTGATCTACCTCGACCCGATGTTTCCCCATCGCGAAAAAACCGCACTGGTGAAGAAGGAAATGCGCCTGTTCCGGCCGCTGGTCGGCGATGATCCGGATGCGCCCGCGTTGCTCGAAGCGGCGCTGGCGCTGGCGACGCACCGCGTGGTGGTCAAGCGCCCGCGCAAGGCACCGTGTATTGAGGGGCCCAAGCCGAGTCATGCGCTGGATGGCAAGTCCAGCCGGTATGACATCTACCCCAAAAAAGCGCTAAAACCTTAATACCGAGTCGCTGCCAATCGCTGGCAAGCCAGCTCCCACAGGTTTTAGCGGTGTGCACACAAATTGTGCTCACACCCAGTTCCCACAGGTTTTTGCGGTTGTGCACACAAGTTGTGCTCGCACCCAGTTCCCAAAGAGGGGAGTGTGAACTACTGGTCACACGATGATCCCTGTGGGAGCTGGCTTGCCAGCGATGGCGTCAGTCCAGTCGCCGCAAAGTCAGGGCCGATACGCTCGCATAAACAACCCCACCACTTCCCGCACATGGCTCTCTGAAGCTTCCTCACCCAACGGCTCACCACAGCCATACAACAAGCGAAAATTCCCCGCGCCCTTGATCAAACAGAAAAAATGCTCCGCCGCATTGCGAGGCAGATCAATGCTCAGCGCGCCGCTGTCATGGATCTGCGTCAACAGCCGCTCCATGCCCTGCACCATGCGCTGCGGGCCTGCCTCGAAGAAGATCAGCGACAGCTTCGGATCCTGACTGCCCAGCGCCATGATCAGGCGATGCAGATTCACCGATTCGTCGCTGTTGATCAGCTGATGAAAGCCTCGGGCAATGTTCAGCAACACCTTTTCCACGGCGATGCCGGCCGGTAATTCGAAGAACAGCGGCGGCAACTGCTCCTCGCATTTGGCCATCACGGCGGCGGAGAACAGTGTCTCCTTGTCGTTGAAATGGCTGTAGACCGTCAGTTTAGACACCCCCGCCTCGGCGGCCACCGCGTCCATGCTGGTGTTGGCATAGCCGTGACTCAGAAACAGAGTTTTCGCCGCATCGAGGATGGCCTGGCGCTTGGCCAGATCCTTGGGGCGGCCCGGGCCGTTTGGAGCTGAAAGATTGTTCGACATTCTTCGCTTTTATTACTGGACTGGTGAGTTTGCTATTAATAACATACCCGCCAGTATAATTATTCCAAGCACCATTAGCGAAAGGTCCGTCATCATGTTCCGCCATGCACTGCACCTCACGTGGCCATTTGCATTGCCAGTCAGTCTGGTTTTTTTATTGTCCGCGTGCGGCCAGGAAGAGGCGGCGCAAGTCACCGTACGACCGGCCATGGTGGTGCACCCAGAGCCTTCGGCGCAGGCGATGGAAAGTTATCCGGGCGAGGTGCGCGCTCGCTACGAACCCGATCTGGCGTTCCGCATTGGAGGCAAAGTCAGCCGACGACTGGTCGATGAAGGTCAGCGTGTGAAGGCTGATCAACCCCTCGCCGAACTCGATCCGCAGGACGTGCGCCTGCAACTGGAAGCCACCCGCGCTCAGGTTTCCGCCGCTGAAGCCAATCTCAACCTCGTCCGTGCCGAGCGCGACCGCTATAAAACCCTGATGGATCGGCAGATGGTCAGCCGCTCCGCGTACGACAACGCCGAAAACCTCTACCGCTCCGGCGAAGCCCGCCTCAAACAGATCAAAGCCGAATTCAACGTCTCGACCAATCAGGCCAGTTACGCCGTGCTGCGCGCGCCACAGGATGGCGTGGTGGCCAAGCGTTCGGTCGAAGTAGGGCAAGTGGTCGCCGCCGGGCAAACCGTGTTCACCCTCGCCACCGATGGCGAACGTGAAGTGCTGATCAGCCTGCCGGAGCAAAGCTTCGGCCGCTTCAAAGTCGGGCAACCGGTGTCGGTGGAACTCTGGACCCAGCAGAATCAGCGCTTCGCCGGGCAGATTCGTGAGCTGTCGCCGTCTGCCGACCCAAGATCGCGCACCTTCGCCGCGCGAATTTCCTTTACCAGCGGCAAGGTCCCGGCCGAACTGGGTCAGAGCGCCCGGGTGTTTGTGCAATCGGCCGATGCCGTATCGCTGTCGGTGCCGCTCTCGGCGCTGACCGCTGAAAATGGCGCGACCTATGTCTGGGTCGTTGGCGCCGACAACACATTGAAGAAAACCCCGGTGCGTGTCGGCCCGTTTGGCGAGAAAGTCGTGCCGGTGCTCGAAGGCTTGAACGCCAATGATTGGGTGGTCGCCGCTGGTGTGCATGTACTGCTCGAAGGGCAGCAGGTGCGACCCGTTGATCGCTCCAACCGTGTGGTCAATCTGGCGGACAAGGAGTAAGCCCCGATGCGCTTCAACCTTTCTGAATGGGCGCTGAGTAATCGCCAGATCGTACTGTTCCTGATGCTTTTGCTGGCCATCGTCGGTGCGTTGTCCTACACCAAGCTCGGCCAGAGCGAAGACCCGCCGTTCACCTTCAAAGCCATGGTCATCCAGACCCGCTGGGCGGGCGCGACGGCGCAGGAAGTCTCGCGCCAGGTGACTGAGCGCATCGAAAAGAAACTGATGGAAACCGGCGAGTACGAACGCATCGTTTCCTTCTCGCGTCCCGGCGAATCTCAGGTCACGTTCATTGCTCGCGACTCGATGCATTCCAAGGACATTCCCGAGCTCTGGTATCAGGTGCGCAAGAAGATCGGCGACATTCGCCAGACCTTGCCACCGGGGATTCAGGGGCCGTTTTTCAACGATGAATTTGGCACCACCTTCGGCAATATCTACGCGCTGACCGGCGACGGTTTCGACTACGCCGTGCTCAAGGATTACGCCGACCGCATCCAGATTCAGCTGCAACGAGTCAAGGATGTCGGCAAGGTCGACTTGCTTGGTTTGCAGGACGAGAAGATCTGGGTCGAGCTGTCCAACGTCAAACTCGCCACTCTCGGTTTGCCGCTGGCGGCGGTGCAACAGGCGCTGGAAGAGCAGAACGCGGTGTCCACTGCTGGCTTCTTCGAGACGGGCAGCGAGCGCTTGCAGCTACGGGTCACGGGGAATTTTCAGACAGTCGACGAGATCAAGAACTTCCCGATCCGCGTTGGCGATCGAACGTTCCGTATCTCCGATGTTGCCGACGTGCGGCGCGGTTTCAACGATCCGCCGGCGCCGCGCATGCGCTTCATGGCTGAAGACGCGATTGGTCTGGCCGTGGCGATGAAGGACGGCGGCGACATTCTGGTGCTCGGCAAGGCACTGGAAGGCGAGTTCTCGCGGATCCAGAAAAACCTTCCGTCCGGCATGCAATTGCGCAAAGTCTCCGACCAGCCAGCAGCGGTGAAAACCGGGGTCGGCGAGTTTGTTCAAGTGTTGGTCGAGGCGCTGGCGATCGTGTTGCTGGTGAGCTTCTTCTCCCTTGGCATGCGCACCGGCATGGTCGTGGCGCTGACCATTCCGCTGGTGCTGGCGATGACCTTCGCCTGCATGTATTACCTCGGCATCGGCCTGCACAAGATCTCCCTCGGTGCGCTGGTGCTGGCGTTGGGGCTGCTGGTGGATGACGCGATCATTGCCGTGGAAATGATGGCGATCAAAATGGAGCAGGGCTTCGATCGCATTCGCGCGGCGAGCTACGCCTGGACCAGCACCGCGTTCCCGATGCTTACCGGTACGTTGATCACCGCCGCTGGCTTCCTGCCGATTGCCACGGCGCAGTCCGGTACTGGCGAATACACCCGTTCGATTTTTCAGGTCGTGACGATTGCGTTGCTCGCTTCATGGGTGGCGGCGGTGGTGTTCGTGCCGTATCTGGGGGAAAAACTCCTGCCGGATCTGGCGAAAATTCATGCGGCTAAACATGGCACTGCCGATGGTCAGGCGGACCCGTATGGCACGCCGTTCTATCAGCGGGTTCGACGTGTGGTGGAGTGGTGTGTGTCGCATCGCAAAACCGTGATTGTGTTGACGGTCGGGCTGTTTATCGCCTCGGTGGTGTTGTTCCGTTTCGTGCCGCAGCAGTTCTTCCCGGCCTCCAATCGGCTGGAATTGATGGTCGATCTGAAACTGGCCGAGGGTGCGTCGCTGGCCAATACCACTGGCGAGGTCAAACGCCTGGAAGCGATGCTCAAGGAGCACGCCGGTATCGACAACTATGTGGCGTATGTCGGCACTGGGTCACCGCGTTTCTACCTGCCGCTGGATCAGCAACTGCCGGCGGCGAGCTTCGCCCAGTTTGTCGTGTTGGCGAAAAACATCGAGGAGCGTGAGGCGCTGCGGGGCTGGCTGATCAGCACGCTCAACGAGCAATTCCCGGCACTGCGTTCGCGAGTCACGCGTTTGGAAAACGGCCCGCCGGTTGGCTATCCGGTGCAGTTCCGCGTCACGGGTGAACACATCGAAGAAGTCCGCGCGCTGGCGCGCAAGGTGGCGGCCAAGGTTCGCGAGAACCCGCATGTGGCCAATGTGCATCTGGATTGGGAAGAACCGAGCAAGGTTGTGTACCTGAATATCGATCAGGATCGCGCTCGGGCACTTGGGGTGAGCACCGCCAATCTGGCGAAATTCCTGCAAAGTTCGTTAACCGGATCGAGCGTCAGTCAGTATCGCGAAGACAACGAATTGATCGAGATTCTGCTGCGCGGCACGGTGCATGAGCGCACCGAGTTGTCGTTGTTGCCGAGCCTGGCGGTACCGACTGATAACGGTCGCAGTGTGGCGTTGTCGCAGGTCGCCACGCTCGAATATGGTTTTGAAGAAGGCATCATCTGGCACCGTAATCGCCTGCCGAACGTGACCGTGCGTGCGGACATTTATGGCAAGGAGCAGCCAGCGACGCTGGTGAAGCAGATCATGCCGACGCTGGATTCGATTCGCGCTGAATTGCCGGACGGTTATCTGTTGGATGTCGGCGGTACGGTGGAGGACTCGGCGCGTGGGCAGAAGTCGGTGAACGCCGGGGTGCCGATGTTCATCGTTGTGGTGCTGACGTTGCTGATGGTGCAACTGCGTAGCTTCTCGCGCACGGCGATGGTGTTTTTGACGGCGCCGTTGGGGTTGATCGGGGTGACGTTGTTTTTGATGGTGTTCCGTCAGCCGTTCGGGTTTGTGGCGATGCTGGGGACGATCGCGCTGTCGGGGATGATCATGCGCAATTCGGTGATTCTGGTGGATCAGATTGAGCAGGATATTGCCTCGGGTTTGAAGCCTTGGCAGGCGATTATCGAGGCGACTGTGCGGCGTTTTCGGCCGATTGTGCTGACGGCGCTGGCGGCGGTTCTGGCGATGATTCCGTTGTCGCGCAGTGTGTTTTTCGGGCCGATGGCGGTGGCGATCATGGGCGGGTTGATTGTGGCTACGGCTCTGACGCTTTTGTTTTTGCCTGCTTTGTATGCGGCTTGGTTTCGGGTGCGTCGGGAGGGTTGAGCCTTGGCGGCCTTTGGGCCGACCATGCTCTGGGGTTTTTGGGTGAATATCCGTTTCTGCGGGTGTTGCCGCTGGCGGTTTCGCTCTTACAGCGAGTCCCTTTGGCAAACGCCCCAAAGGAACCAAAGGTCTGGGCCCCGGCGTTCGGCCCGCTCGCTGGGGCTCGGGGTTCCTTCGCTCCGGAATTGATCCGGGGGCATCGCTTCCGGTTTGCTTCGCTGCACCTCCTTTCGATGTATTCGACTTCGTCGAACGGCGCTTCGCGCCCACCCCCGGATCAATCCCTCCACTCAGCCTGCCGAAGGGGCCGGTACGGCAAGATCAAGAGCTGCAGCCGAGCTAACGCTCATCCTGTTGAGTGGTGAGAAGCGAAGCGGGGCGGGGGGGTGCTGTTTTTGCTTTTGCTTTGGCTTTGGCTTTTGTTTTTCTGTGGGAGCGAGCCTGCTCGCGAAGGCGGCCTGACAGCCGACCGATCTCTGCCTGATTGCGCGCGGACGAAATTGTGGGCGCTGGCTTGCCAGCGATGGCGTACTCATAGGCTCCCGGTTTTCTATCTGAATGCCCCGAGCCCAAATTGTGGGAGCTGGCTTGCCAGCGATGACGTCCGTCAGGCTCCCGGTTTTCTATCTGACTACGCCGAGCCCAAATTGTGGGAGCGAGCCTGCTCGCGAAGGCGGCATGACCGCCGACTGATCTCTGCCTGATTGCGCGCGGCCGAAATTGTGGGAGCTGGCTTGCCAGCGATGGCGTCCTCATAGGCTCCCGGTTTTCTATCTGAATGCCCCGAACTCAAATTGTGGGAGCGAGCCTGCTCGCGAAGGCGGCCTGACAGCCGACCGATCTCTGCCTATTGCGCGCGGCCGATATTGTGGGAACTGGCTTGCCAGCGATGACGTCCGTCAGGCCCCCGGTTTTCTATCTGAATGCCCCGAGCCCAAATTGTGGGAGCGAGCCTGCTCGCGAGGGCGGCCTGGCAGCCGACCGATCTCTGCCTGAATGCGCGTGGCCCAAATTGTGGGAGCGAGCCTGCTCGCGAAGGCGGCCTGACAGCCGACCGATTTCTGCCTGAATGCGCGCTGCCGAAATTGTGGGAGCTGGCTTGCCAGCGATGGCGTCCGACAGGCTCCCGGTTTTCTATCTGAATGCCCCGAGCTCAAATTGTGGGAGCGAGCCTGCTCGCGAAGGCGGCCTGGCAGCCGACCGATCTCTGCCTGATTGCGCGCGGCTGAAATTGTGGGAGCTGGCTTGCCAGCGATGGCGTCCTGACAGGCTCCCGGTTTTCTATCTGACTACCCCGAGCCCAAATTGTGGGAGCGAGCCTGCTCGCGAAGGCGATCTGAAAAGCAAAGTTGTTTAACGGTGTGACGAAAACTCAGAACCTTCCCACATGTTTTTCAGGTTGTCCGTCGGACGTGCGATCTCTAGCCTTTGGCCGTCGCTGCAAAAATCAGCGACCGGGTTTCGCAGCCCGGTTAAACTTCAGACGCACAGCGTCCACCATCCGAAAACGGGCGCTTTTTATGCCTTTGTCATGGCGGCTGTGCGCGGGATACCTTCGGGTATGCCGGGTGCCTGAAGTCCCGGTCTGCGAACCTGCGTACAGCTGCCACCTATCATTCGTTTCGCAGCGAACGGTGGCGGCTCCACCTCTTCAGGAGATTTCGCCATGTTCAAACCCACGCCAAACCCGCCCAAACCCGTCAATCATCCCAGCACGATCTTCACTGTCCTCCCCGAAGTCGATTCCGAAACACTACTCGCTCACGCCTGTGAAACGCTGGCCTCAGCCAATATCATGGCCACGGAGCTGGCGTTCACCCTGAGTGGCCCGACGTGTAATCATCTTCTGGGTATTCAGCAGATGATCTCCCTCGCAGAACTGTCGGTGAACCGCGTCCTCGATCAAGTCGATCCGCAAATCTGACGCCCAACAAAAAGCCCGCTGAACCTGTGAAGTTCAGCGGGCTTTTTGTCGTTCAGAACTTTACAACGTGCCGAACACTTTCTTCGCCAGACTCGTCGCCGCAGCGGCCGGGTTCTTGCGCAGGGTTTCTTCCTGTTTGCCGATCATTTCAAACAAACCGTTGAGCGCTTGCTCGGTGACGTAGTTTTCGACGTTGGCGCTCTTCGCGTCGACAACGCCGAAGGTCGCGGCCTGGCCGGCGAAGGCGTTGTATTTCTGTGCCACGCCAACTTTGTCGGTGGCTTGTTTGACGATCGGCAGGAACTTGGCGCGGATCTGTTCGCGGCTGGATTTGTCCAGGTATTGGGTGGCCGAGTCGGTGCCGCCGCTGAGGATGCCTTTGGCGTCGGCGACGCTCATTTTCTTCACAGCGTCGACGAGGATCGGCTGCGCCTGGGTTACGGCAGTTTCCGCGGCTTTGTTCATGGCGGTTTCCAGCTCTTCGACCTGGGCGCCCATGCCGAAGGCTTTCATCTTGCTGGCGGCTTTGCCGAGTTTGCCCGGCAGTTCGATTTTCACGTCAGGGTTGTTGCTGAAGCCGCCTGGGGTACCTAATTGTTTGACGGCCAGTTGTGCGCCTTGGGTCAGGGCATCCTTGAGGCCGCCGGTGGCGTCTTGCTGCGACAGGTCGGCGAGCGACAGCGCCAGCACGTTGGCGGAGATCATCAGGCCCGCGCACAGGCCGGCGAAGCGAAGGGTAGGGCGGAACATGGCAGCTTCCTTGATAGGCAATTAGCGAATGGCGTCGACGCGGATTTTCAGCGGCTGCGGATCGTTGCCGTCGAGTTGCACGGCGTGGTTTTCGGTGGTGATGAACATCAGTTCACCGTTGACCTCGATGCGTGCGCTGACCGAGTAGCGGTGGCCGGGTTTGACTTGCGCCGGATCGTAGGTCAAGTGGAACGGCAGTGGCACCTGACCTTTGACCGGGCCTTTCTGTTCATCGAGCACCACGGCCGGGGCGTCGGCCAGCGATACGTCTTGCAGGCTCACGCTCAGGGTCGCGCTCGGTGGCAGGGCGATGCGTTGCAGGTAGAACACCTCACCGTCGAGGCTGGCCTTGCCGGCGGGTGTGGTCGATTGGCAGGCGCTCAATAGGGTGGCGGCTGCGAGCAGGGTGAGTTTTTTCATGACTGATTTCCTACAGGTAAGCATCAAACTTCGGGCTCTGCGGTGACTTGATCGGCCGCATCTTCACTGCGATGCAGCGCCACCTGACGGATCGACAAGCGAATCTCCGCCGGCAGCACGCGTTTGGCCGCGCCTTCGGCCAGTTCGCCGAGCAGTTCGTGGTAGCTCAGTTTGCCGGCTTCGTCGCGGCGCAAAACGTCGAGGTCGAGCAGGGTCTGGATGAAATGGCGGAACAGGCTCTTGTCGAAGAATTCCGGGGCATTGAGGCCGTGCAGGATCGACAGGCGCTGGGCCATGACGGTGCACAGGTCTTCCAGTTCTTCGGCGCTGATGGTGTTCTGCCCGGCGTTGAGCAGCAGCGACACGGTCATGTAGAAGCGCTGCAAGGTCTGCGCGATGCTTTTCGACAGCAGAGTCAGCAACACGAAGTGCCGCGAACTTGGCGCCGGGCGCATGTACACCTCTTTCTCGAAGCGCAGCAGACCTTGCTCGACAAACGCTTCCAGCCACTGATCGACCACAGCGTCGAGTTCGTCCAGGGTCCAGCGGATGAACAACTCCGATTGCAGGTACGGGTACAGGGCGCGGGTGTAGCGCAGGATCTGTTCGCGGCTCATGCGCGAAGTGCTCTGGAAGAAGCTCGCCAGCAGCGACGGCAGCGCGAAAATGTGCAGCACGTTGTTGCGGTAGTAGGTCATCAGGACGGCATTTTGCTCGTCGAGATAGAGAATCTTGCCCAGCGCATCGTTCTGCTCGGACAGCAGGTCCATGTCCTTCACATGCTCGATCAGCGCGCGGCCATCGCCTTCGGGCAGCGTGGTGTGCGGCGAGTAGGGAACCTTGCGCAGCAGCGCCAGGTACAGATCCAGCACCCGTGCCATCGCCCGATCGTCCAGCGCCAGGCGTGTGGTCGACAGGAGGGCGAGCGCGACCAGATTCACCGGGTTGATCGCCGCCGCTTCGTTCAGATGCTGCGCGACTTTTTCGCCGAGGCGATTGGTGGTTTCGTTGAGCCACGCCGGTTTGAATTGCGGACCGAGTTCCTGTTGGCGCCAGTCCGGCTGCTCGCTGTCGAGGAATTCCGCCAGTTTGATCGGTTCGCCGAAGTTGACCGCGACCTGACCGAAGCGCTGCTTGAGTGCGCCGATGACTTTGAAGATGTCGAAGATCGACTCTTTCTTCTTGCTCGCGCCGCGCAGTTCACCGAGGTAGGTGCGACCTTCCAGCACCCGCTCGTAACCGATGTACACCGGCACGAACACAATTGGCATCCGCGACGAGCGCAGGAAACTGCGCATCGTGATCGCGAGCATCCCGGTTTTCGGTTGCAGCATGCGTCCGGTGCGTGAGCGACCGCCCTCGACGAAGTATTCGACCGGGAAACCTTTGGTGAACAGGGTGTGCAGGTATTCGTTGAACACCGAGGTGTACAGCGGGTTGCCCTTGAACGTGCGGCGCATGAAGAACGCGCCGCCACGGCGCAGCAGGCTGCCGATCACCGGCATGTTCAGGTTGATCCCGGCGGCGATGTGCGGCGGGGTCAGGCCGTTGCGGAACAGCAAGTACGAGAGCAGCAGGTAATCGATGTGGCTGCGGTGGCACGGCACGTAGATCACTTCGTGACCCTGCGCGACTTTCTGTACGCCTTCGATGTGGTTGACCTTGATGCCGTCGTAGATTTTGTTCCAGAACCAGCTCAGCACCACTTCGAGAAAGCGGATTGCGGTGTAGGTGTAGTCCGAGGCGATCTCGTTGCCATAGCGCAGGGCCTGGGCCTTGGCTTTTTCCGGCGAAATGTTTTCGCGTTCGGCTTCGTCGAGGATCGCTTGCTTGACCAGCGGCTGGTTGAGCAAACCCTTCACCAGATTACGCCGGTGAGAAATGTCCGGGCCGATAACGGCGGCTTTGAGATTGCGGAAGTGCACGCGAAGGATTCGCTGGGCCATGCGCACGGTGCGTTCGTGGCCCTTGTTGTGATCGATCAGTTCGCGCAGATGAATTGGCGCGGAGAATTGCACGCGGGTCTTACGCCCGAGAATCATGATGCTCAGCAGTCGACGCAAGCGCCCGGTGACTGCCCAGCTGTCTGCGAACAACAGCTTCCACGGACTCGATTCGCTGTCCGGCGACTGGCCCCAGAACACGCTGACCGGAATGATCTGCGCGTCTTCGGCGGCATTCTGGGTGAGGGCGCTGACAAGTCGAGTCAGCGTCGGCGGCGCGCCGCGTTTGTCCTGACGGCCAAGCCAGTCCGGGTCCGGCGTCAGGTAGAAGAACGCGGCCGGCTCCAGCAGATTACCCACCGACACCGGCAGCACCGGCCGTGGCAGGCCGGCCTTGGTGCACTCGGTGTCGAGCACGGCCAGATCGGTCAGCGAAGGGTTTTGCAGGACGTAGAACACCGGACGACTGCGGTCGAGGTTGAGGGTGAACGACGACTGGTTGATGGTCTCCGAGCGAACCCAGAGATACAACAGTCGGCGCAAGGTGCCAAACACAAGACGGCGGAACGGGGAACGGGTCATACGGCTTCTGCGTGAGTGGATAAAACCGAGCGTTTGCTCGGGTGGGCAGGGGGCGTTCTTCATGAGTTTTCGTGCCGCGCCGTGCCTGCTGCTGTGCAGGGCAAGGCGCGAGAAGCGTGGTTTGGTCATTCCAAACAAGCTTCGCGCAACGCAGCCCTGCACAACAGCAGGCGCGGCCCTTCGGGTTGTGCCTTAAAGCGGACCAGGCTGCGTTGCAGGCCTTGGAAAGGGAACAACCATTCCCAGCGGCCTGCGCCTTGCCTGGTCCGCTTTAAGGCGACAACGCGGCGCGAAAACTCATGAAGAACGCCCCCTAGTGTGCCGGATTAGGCGAAAATCGGCAAAAAAGCGGCGAAGTAATCTCCTGTTGAGAGTTTTTGCGCCTGTCATATACTCGGCGGTCTGTCGTCGCGGCCCTTTAATGGCCGTCGGACGCAGGCTGGCGTTCCTCAAAGGCTTTCCTGCGAAAAGCCTGTCCAATAATAAAAAAGGAGTATGAACAGATGGCAACACGTGAAACCGGCAACGTGAAGTGGTTCAACGACGCCAAGGGCTATGGCTTCATTCAGCGCGACGACGGGGTGGACGTATTCGTGCACTATCGCGCGATTCGCGGCGAAGGGCACCGCTCGCTGGCGGAAGGTCAGCAGGTCGAGTACGCCGTGGTGACGGGGGAGAAGGGTTTGCAGGCTGAGGATGTAGTCGGGCTGTAGGCTTGAGCTACAAGCTACAAGCGGTCAGCTCGAGGCTTTCAGCTTGTAGCTTGTAGCTGCTTTTACGCCGTTTTCCAGGTGATCTCTTCTTCACCGTCTTCGCTGATGCGCATCCAGCGATCCGCCGTCTCCTCACCTTCTTCCTCGACCCACGTGCCCGGCGCGCAACGCACTTCGACGTTCAGCGCGGCAAAGGCTGCGCGGGCGCAGGCGATGTCGTCGTCCCACGGGGTCTGGTCGCTTTCCAGGTACAGGCTGTTCCACTTGCCCACGGCTTTTGGCAGCCAGGTGACCGGGACGTTGCCGGCCTTGCACTTGTAGGTCTGGCCCTTCTGTACCCAGTCGCTGCACGGGCCCAGCGCGGCGCCGAGCCAGGCGGAGATGGCCTTGTGGTCGACGTCGGCGTCTTTCAGGTAAATCTCGATGTCCGGTTGGCGCATGGATGTCCTCACTGCGGGTCTGAAAAATCCATTCGCGGATTTAGCCGGCCCCGGGCATTTGCCCGAGACCAATAGTTATTGAAGAATGAAATAATCGTAGCGCATCGACACGGTGGTCTCGAACGGCTCGGCCTGCTCGATCACTGCTGCACGACGCTCGGCACTGGCGCGCCAGCCGTGGGGTGTCATCGCCAGGAGGTTGGCGCGATCCTGCGGCTTGTCCAGCGTCAGCTTGAATTCCAGGATTTCACTGTGCGCCAGCGCCATGCCTTGCGGCACCAGGGCCAGATGCTTGTCGTCGGTGTATTCACGCACTTCGTCGTACAGGCTTTCGCGCAGTTCCATCAAATGTCCGCTGGTCGGGCCGACTTTCATCAATCCGCCGCCGACGCTCAGCAGGCGTTTGGCCTCTTCCCAATCCAATGGACTGAAGACGCTGGCGAGAAACTGGCAGCTGACCGAGGCCAATGGCACGCGGGCCATGCTGGCGATCAACCAGGTCAGTTGCGGATTGCGTTTGCAGGCGCGTTTGACGGCTTCACGCGAGATGTCCAATGCGTAGCCATCGGCATCCGGCAGCGCATCGGCGATCTGCGCGGTGTAGTAACCCTCACCACAACCGATATCGACCCAGCGTGCCGGCGCGTAGCTCGCCGCCAGTTCGGCCAGACGCTTGGCCACCGGCGCGTAATGCCCGGCGTTCAAGAAATCACGGCGGGCCTCGACCATCGCCTGATTGTCGCCAGGATCGCGGCTGTTTTTGTGCTGCACCGGCAGCAGGTTCAGGTAACCCTGCCGCGCACGGTCAAAACGATGCCCGGCGGGACAGACCACGCCGTTATCCACCGCATTCAGCGGCTCACTGCAGATCGGGCACGCGAGCATCAGGCGAGCAACTTGATCATGGTCTGGTAGTAAATCTCGGTCAGTACATCGAGATCGGCCGCCAGCACACGCTCGTTGACCTGGTGAATGGTCGCGTTGACCGGGCCCAGTTCAACCACTTGCGTGCCCATGGTCGCGATGAAACGGCCGTCGGAGGTGCCGCCGCTGGTCGAAGCCTTGGTCTGGCGACCGGTGATGTCCTTGATGCTCGCCGACACCGCGTCGAGCAGTGCGCCCGGCTCGGTGAGGAATGGCAGGCCGGACAGCGCCCAGTCGATGTGCCAGTCCAGGTCATGTTTGTCGAGGATGTCGGCAACGCGTTTCTGCAGGCCTTCAACAGTCGATTCAGTGGAAAAGCGGAAGTTGAACACGGCCACCAGATCACCCGGAATCACGTTGGTCGCGCCGGTGCCGGAATTGACGTTGGAAATCTGGAAACTGGTCGGCGGGAAGAAATCGTTGCCGTGATCCCAGTGCTCGGCGGCCAGTTCGGCCAACGCCGGCGCGGCGAGGTGGATCGGGTTCTTGGCCAGGTGCGGATAGGCCACGTGGCCCTGAATGCCTTTGACGGTGAGCTTGGCACCCAGCGAGCCGCGACGGCCGTTTTTCACCACGTCGCCGACCAGGGTGGTGCTCGACGGTTCGCCGACGATGCACCAGTCCAGACGCTCGTTACGTGCGGCCAGACGCTCAACCACAGCCTTGGTGCCGTGGTGCGCCGGGCCTTCTTCGTCGCTGGTGATCAGGAACGCGACCTTGCCTTTGTGGTTCGGGTAGTCGGTGACGAAGCGCTCGGCGGCGACGGTCATCGACGCCAGGCTGCCTTTCATGTCCGCCGCGCCACGGCCGCAAAGCATGCCGTGTTCATCGATCAGCGCGTTGAACGGGTCGATCTGCCAGGCAGTCACCGGACCGGTCGGCACCACGTCGGTGTGACCGGCGAAACACAGCACCGGGCCATCGTTGTTGCCGTGGGTGGCCCAGAAGTTATCCACGTCTTCAATGCGCATCGGCTCCAGTTTGAAACCGGCATCGCCCAGGCGCTGCATCATCTGCTTCTGGCAGTCGGCGTCGACCGGCGTCACGGACGGACGGCGGATCAGGTCGATGGCGAGTTGAAGGGTCGGCGAAAGGTCGGCGTGGGCCGTCATGGAAAACTCCGAAAACTTGAAATTGGGCAAGGGCCAATGTGGGAGCGAGCCTGCTCGCGAATGCGGTGTGTCAGTCAACATAATCGGTGATTGTTACAACGCCTTCGCGAGCAGGCTCGCTCTCACAGGGGATTGAGTTCGGTCAGTAAGACCGGTTATCACGCCAAGCCCCGCAAAATGGCGGTTATCTTAAAGCAAAACGGCGACCATTGGCCGCCGTTTAGTGCATCGACAAGGAATTAGACGGCCGGTGCCGGCTCAGGCGCCGCCGCCGGTTTTGGCAGCGACGACAGGAACGCCATGATCAACGCCGCCAGATACGGCAGCGACTGCACCAGCAACATGACCACCCAGAAACGCATGTCGTTGCTCGGCATGCCGTTGACCAGATAGATCCCCAGCGCCGCGCCCCACAACAGCAGCATGATGAACAGCTCTTCGCGTGCTTCGGAGATCGCCACCCAGAAACCGTGGTTATCAGCGTTTTTCGGCGTGCGGAAGAACGGAATGCTGCTGGTGAAGAAACCGTACAACACCGCTTTGGCGATGGTGTGCGACAACGCCAGGCCGGCCAGCGCGGCGCAGAACGCATCCTTGAGGTTCACGCCAACGGCGCGACGGTACAGGAAGATGATCTTGCCAACCTTGAACACAAACAGCGCCAACGGCGGGATCGCGAAAATCAGCAGCGGCGGATCGACCCGTTGCGGCACGATGATCATCGCCGCCGACCACAGCAGCGCGCCGACGGTGAAGAAGATGTTCATGCCGTCCGCGACCCACGGCAACCAGCCCGCAAGGAAGTGGTAGCGCTGACCGCGAGTCAATTCGGTGTCCTTGCCGCGCAGCAGGCTGCCGGTGTGGCGCTTGATGATCTGAATCGCACCGTAGGCCCAGCGGAAGCGCTGCTTCTTGAAGTCGATGAACGTATCCGGCATCAGGCCCTTGCCATAGCTGTCGTGGTAATACGCCGCCGACAGGCCTTTTTCGAATACGCGCAGACCGAGTTCGGCATCCTCGCAGATACACCAGTCGGCCCAGCCCAACTCTTCCAGAACCGAACGGCGAGTCATGGTCATGGTGCCGTGCTGGATGATCGCGTCGCGGTCGTTGCGGGTGACCATGCCGATATGGAAGAAGCCTTTGTACTCGGCGTAGCAGAGCTTCTTGAAGGTGCTTTCGTTCTGGTCGCGGTAATCCTGCGGCGACTGCACCACGGCGATTTTCGGGTCGGCGAAGTGCGGCACCATGTGCTTGAGCCAGTTCGGCGCCACGCAGTAGTCCGAGTCGATAACCGCGATCACTTCGGCATCCTTGGCGGTGTGCGGAAGCAGGTAATTCAGCGCGCCGCCCTTGAAGCCGGCCAATGGCGAAACGTGGAAGAACTTGAAGCGCGGGCCGAGGGTTTCGCAGTAGTCGCGCACCGGCTCCCACACTGCCGGGTCCTTGGTGTTGTTGTCGATGATCAGGACTTCGTAGTCCGGGTAATCGAGGGCAGCCAAGGCGTCGAGTGTCTGTTTGACCATCTCCGGCGGCTCGTTGTAGCACGGCACATGGATCGACACTTTCGGGCGGTAGTCCGAATCACCAACGACCGGCAGGAATTCGCGTCGACGTTTGTGAATCCACACCGCTTCGGCCAGTTCATGGGCCTCGGTGAGTAACACGATGAACACCCCGAACGCACCGAGCGCCAGCAGGAAACCCACCGTCAGACTGAACCACGTGCTGTATTGCAGGCTGTAGTCGTAACCGATCCACACCAGCACCGATCCGCAAAGGAAGGCGATAAAGGTCAGGAAGACGCGTCCGCGCTGGCGCAGCGCCGAGCCATCGATCATCAGCAACGTCAGCGACAACAGCGCCAGCACCACCGAACCGACTGCCAGCACGCGCCATTGCGGGATCGCTACCACCGGGCCTTCGAAATTGAATTTCTGCTGACGCGCGGCGTTGAAAACGCCCCAGTAGGCGCCGACCGAACCTTCGTCGCTGGCCTTCCACGGCTGGTCGAACGCTTCGATCACGAAGTAGTTGAAGCCCTGGCGATTGAGCTTGTTGACCAGCGTGCGCAGGTAGATCGCCTGATCCGCCGGCGACGCATCAGCGCCACCGCGCATGCGACCGTTGCTCGGCCAGCCGATTTCAGACAGCAGCAACGGTTTTTTCGGGAACATCTTCTTCAGGTCGCGGGCACGGTCGAAGACGAACTGGCCGGCCTTGTCGACCGGGATGAATTCCCAGTAAGGCAGAACGTGCGCGGCGATCAGGTCAACGTGCTTGGCCAGTTCCGGGTGTTCTTCCCAGACGTGCCACTGTTCGGACGTGGTGACCGGCACTTTCACCGCAGCACGAACCCGGTCGAGCAATACGCTGAGTTGTTCAGCGGTGATTTCCTTACGGAAGATCGCCTCGTTACCGACCACCACGCGCACCACACTGCGCGACGTGTTGGCCAGTTCGATGGCGCGAGTGATTTCGCGCTCGTTGCGCTCCTGATCAGGGCTGATCCAGATCCCCAGAGTCACGCGCAGACCGAACTCTTCAGCCAGTTTCGGAATGTCTTGCAGGGAGCCGTCGACCGAGTAGATGCGGATGTTATCCGTCAACTTGCTCATGATCTCGAGGTCGCGGCGCATCTCGTCGTCAGACGGATACTGGTCCTTCTGTGGGTACTGGCCCTGCTGGAACGGCGAATAAGAGAAACCGGAGATCTGTTCCGGCCAGTTGGGCGCGGAGACCGGGCGATTGATCAGCGCCCAGAAACCAGTGAACAGGGCGGCGATTGCCAGAACCACCACCAGGTTGAGACCAAATTTACGCGATGACATAGCTGTTTCGGGTTCCAAAGGCTGTGGAACGAAGGATCGGTAGGCTATACGCCAAAGGGGCGCGCATCCTACACCGGTAGTTCGCCAGTCGTACAACGGACGGGGAAATTACTCACATTGGGCAAGTGCCGTTGACTTAAGTTCTTACACTTGTCGCTTGAAGCTTAAAACTTGTGGCTGCGTAGCCCTATAATGCGCGCCGGTTTTTGGGGTAATGGTCATGAGTACAGAAGATCCGCGGTTTGCAGGCATCGCCCGTTTGTATGGCATCGAAGGCATGGAGCGCTTGTGCGCGGCCCATGTGGCGATCGTCGGCGTTGGTGGCGTCGGTTCCTGGGCGGCGGAAGCCATTGCGCGCTGTGGCGTGGGCGAGATTTCGCTGTTCGACCTCGATGATGTCTGCGTCAGCAACGCCAACCGCCAGTTGCACGCGCTGGACAGCACCGTCGGCAAACCCAAGGTCGAGGTGATGGCCGAGCGTCTGCGCGGGATCAACCCCGACTGCACGGTGCACGCCGTGGCGGATTTCGTCACCCGCGAGACCATGGCCGAATACATCACGCCGAACATCGACTGCGTGATCGACTGCATCGACGCGGTCAACGCCAAAGCGGCGCTGATCGCCTGGTGCAAGCGCCGCAAGATTCAAATCATCACCACCGGTGGCGCGGGTGGGCAGATTGATCCGACGCTGATTCAGGTCTGTGACCTCAACCGCACATTCAACGATCCGCTGGCTTCGAAAGTGCGCTCGACATTGCGCCGTGATTACGGTTTCTCGCGCACCGTGACCCGTCATTACAGCGTGCCGTGCGTGTTCTCCACCGAACAACTGCGCTATCCGAAACCGGACGGCAGCATTTGTTTGCAGAAAAGTTTTGTCGGCGACGGTGTGAAGCTGGACTGCGCGGGCGGGTTTGGCGCGGTGATGATGGTCACGGCGACGTTCGGGATGGTTGCGGCGACCAAGGCGGTGGACAAGATTGTGGCGGGTGTTCGGCGCCCGGCGGAGCGGGTCAAACCTCAGGTTTGAGATTGCCAGTGATGGCCCCTTCGCGAGCAGGCTCGCTCCCACACTGGAATGCGTTCACATGTGGGAGCGAGCCTGCTCGCGAAGGCGATCAACCTGCCAACTCATTCATTCGCTTGAGCACAGCATTCAGGCCATTACTGCGCGACGGCGACAACTGTCGCGACAGCCCCAACTGACTGAACCAGTCCGGCAAATCCACTTGCTGCAACTCATTAGCGGTCAGGCCATTGACTCGCAACAGCAGCAACGCCACCAATCCACGAATCATCCGTGCATCGCTGCTCGCTGCGAACTGCCAGTGGCCATCCTGTAACGCGCCGACCAGCCACACCTGGCTTTCACAGCCATGTACCCGGTTGGCGTCGCACTTGTCTGCGTCATTCAACGGCGGCAGACGATCACCAAACTGCATCAACAACCGCGCCCGCTGTTCCCAACCGGCGGCATTCTGAAACGTTTGCAGCGCCTCGGCAGCCTCTACCGGCAAGCTCATCGCAACAACTCCAGCGCCTGATCCAGCGCTTCAAAGAACCGTTCCAGATCCTCGGAATCGTTGTACAGCGCCAGCGACACCCGAATCGCCCCTGCCAACTCGAAACGCTTCAGCAGTGGCATCGCGCAGTGATGACCCGCGCGCACGGCAATGCCTTGCTCGGTCAGCAGGTGCGCGAGATCCGCGTTGTGCACGCCTTCTACGACAAAACTGGCCAGCGCCAGTTGCGGTTTGCCCAGCAGGCGAATGCCGTTACGCGCCGCGAGGCCACGCAACAGATAGTCATGCAATGCCGCTTCGTGCGCCGATACCGCGTCCTGATCCAGCCCGGCCAGATAGTCGAGGGTCGCACCGAGGCCGATCACGCTGGCAATCGGCGGCGTGCCCGCCTCAAAACCCAGCGGAGCAGGGCGGAAGCGTGCGTCGTGATAGTTGGCTTCCAGGACCATTTCGCCACCGAACTGCCACGGCTTCAGCTGTTCGAGCGCAGTGTTGCGCCCAAATAGCACGCCGAGGCCATCGGGGCCGTACAGCTTGTGACTGGAAAACACGTAGAAGTCGCAACCCAGTGCCTGCACGTCATGCCGACCGTGAACCACACCTTGCGCGCCATCGACCACGGTCAGCGCGTTGTGCGCCTTGGCCATGCCCAGCAGCGCCGGCAAGGGTTGCCAGGCGCCGAGCACGTTGGACAACTGACTGACCGCCAGCAAGCGCGTACGCGGGCCGATCAGGTGCACAGCGGCGGCGAGGTCGATCAAACCGTCGGCGTCCAGTGGCAGGATCACCAGTTTCAGTTGACGACGTTGTGCCAGTTGCTGCCACGGCAGCAGGTTGGCGTGATGCTCCAGGGCGCTGATGACAATTTCATCGCCCGGCTGGAAAAGATGTTCCAGGCCATAAGCCAGGAGATTCAGCGCGCTGGTGGCGCCGTGGGTAAAGATGATCTGTCCGCTGTCACCGGCATTGAGCCATTGCGCAACTTTCAGCCGACTGTCTTCGAACGCCTGGGTGGCATGGGCCCCGGGCAAGTGTTGTGCGCGGTGCACATTGGCCGCGCCGTTGGCGTAGTAATGCGTCAGCGCGTCGAGCAGGGCTTGGGGTTTTTGGGTGGTGGCGGCGTTATCCAGATAGGTCTGGTCTTGCCGTTGCAGGGCGGCGATGGCCGGGAAATCGGCGCGCCAGGGAGAAGGAATCATCATGGGTTATACGCCTGACCCTGTGGGAGCGAGCTTGCTCGCGAAGCTTTTGGCGACTTCAAGGACGCCTTCGCGAGCAAGCTCGCTCCCACAGGTGATCAATGTGCTGCTTAGTTGTGAGCGTGCAGCGCTTCGTTCAGCTCGATCGCCGATTTGTGGGTTTTGCATTCCACCGCACCGGTTTCCGAATTGCGACGGAACAGCAGGTCAGTCTGGCCGGCCAGTTCACGGGCCTTCACAACTTTAACCAGATTATTGTGCTCATCCAGCAGCGCGACTTTGGTGCCGGCGGTCACGTACAGGCCCGACTCGACGGTGTTGCGGTCGCCCAACGGAATACCGATACCGGCGTTGGCGCCGATCAGGCAGCCTTCGCCAACCTTGATCACGATGTTGCCGCCGCCCGACAGGGTGCCCATGGTCGAGCAACCGCCGCCCAGGTCCGAACCCTTGCCGACGAAGACGCCAGCCGACACGCGGCCTTCGATCATGCCCGGGCCTTCGGTGCCGGCGTTGAAGTTGATGAAACCTTCGTGCATCACGGTGGTGCCTTCGCCCACGTAAGCGCCCAGACGCAGACGCGCGGCGTCAGCGATACGCACGCCGGCCGGTACCACGTAGTCGGTCATTTTCGGGAACTTGTCCACCGAGAACACTTCCAGCAACTCGCCACGCAGACGCGCTTCGAGTTGCATTTCCGCCAGCTCGCTCAGGTCGATTGCGCCCTGGCTGGTCCATGCAACGTTCGGCAGCAGCGGGAAGATCCCGGCCAGGCTCACGCCGTGCGGCTTGACCAGACGGTGCGACAGCAGATGCAGCTTCAAGTACGCCTCTGGCGTGGAAGTCAGTTGCGCGTCTTCAGCCAGCAAAGTGGCGACCAGTGGCTTGTGGCTCTCGGCCAGACGGGTCAGCAGTTTGCCTTGAACAGCGTCGATACCTTTGACTGCTTCAGCCAGTTGCGCCGCTTGTGCGGTGGTGAAGGTGATGGCCTGGTTGCCTTCGGTGTAACCGAGGATCGGCGCAACAGCAGCGACCAGTTCGGCCGAAGGGTTGAGCAGTGGCTGTGCGTAAAACACTTCGAGCCAGGCGCCCTGACGGTTTTGCGTGCCGACACCGAAGGCGATGCTGAACAGAGAGTTGGACATGTGAATACCTCTACAAAGAGTGACGGGCTGCTTACTTCAGAGCGGCCGCGTAGATATCTGGCTTGAAGCCAATCAGGGTTCGGTCACCGAGATCGAGCACCGGGCGCTTGATCATCGAGGGTTGGGCGAGCATCAGTTCGATGGCTTTTGCTTGGTCGAGATCGGCTTTACGTTCGTCGTCGAGTTTGCGAAAGGTCGTGCCTGCGCGGTTCAACACCGTTTGCCAGCCGTGCTCGTCACACCATTGGGTCAGGTGTTCACGGTCGATACCGGCGGTTTTGTAGTCGTGAAAGTCATAGGCGACAGCGTGTTCATCAAGCCAGGTGCGCGCCTTTTTCATGGTGTCGCAGGCTTTGATGCCGAAAAGGTGCAACGTTTTACTTGAAACGGTCAAGGAATTGCCCCCTTTACAGGTGCTGGAAAAAAATGGTGTCGGATTATGCCATGACCAAAGGGTTTCGGGCGCCCGGCTTCATTACCCTGCACCAAATCCCTGCAGGAGCTGTCGAGTGAAGCGAGGCCGCGATCTTTTGATTCTGTTTTTAAACATCAAAAGATCGCAGCGTGCCGCAGCTCCTGCACGGGGATCAGTGTCGGCGTGCGACATAGGTGCAACGGTCAGGCGCAGCCTAAACGGCTAATATGGCAGTTCAACGCTGTCGATTGTCCGAGATTTTGATTTATGCAATCCGCTTACACCGTCCTGATCCTGCTGATGCTGGTCAGCGTTTCGCGTCTGGTCGGACGGGTTATCCCACTGCCGCTGCCACTTGTGCAAATTGCTGCCGGCGCCTTGCTGGCCTGGCCGACCCTTGGTTTGCACGTGGCGCTGGATCCCGAGTTGTTTCTGTTCCTGTTCCTGCCGCCGCTGCTGTTCTCCGACGGCTGGCGCATGCCCAAACGCGAACTCTGGCACCTGCGTGGCCCGATCCTGACACTGGCTGTGGGGCTGGTGCTGTTCACGGTGGTCGGCGCCGGGTACTTCATTCACTGGTTATTGCCGACGATTCCGCTGCCGGTGGCGTTCGCGTTGGCGGCAGTGCTGTCGCCGACTGATGCCGTGGCCGTCTCGGCGATCTCGCAAAACCGCTTGCCGACCCCCTTGATGCACATGCTGCAAGGCGAGGCGCTGATGAACGATGCGTCGGGCCTGGTGACGTTCAAGTTTGCTTTGGCCGCTGCGGTAACGGGCGTGTTCTCGCTGGCCACCGCCAGTTTGACGTTTGTATTGGTGGCGGTCGGCGGCCTGGCCGTTGGTGTGGCGCTGAGTTGGCTGGTCGGGCGTTTGCGGTCGTGGATGATCGCTCGCGGGTGGGATGATCCGGCGACCCACGTGGTCTTCATGTTGCTGCTGCCGTTTGCGGCTTATGTGTTGGCTGAACGGCTTGGCGCCTCGGGCATTCTGTCGGCGGTGGCGGCGGGGATGATGCAGAGCTGGCTCGATCTGCTGCCGCGCCAGACCAGCACACGATTGCTCAATCGCAGCGTTTGGTCGCTGCTGGAATTCGCTTTCAATGGCTTGATTTTCCTTCTGCTCGGTCTGCAATTGCCGGACATCATCAAAGCGGTGGTCAGCCATGAACCGACGTTGTGGCCGGCGTTGTTTTACCGCTGCCTCGATGTGATCGCGATTTTCCTCGCGCTGGTGCTGTTGCGGTTTATCTGGGTACAGAGCATCTGGCGCTTATCGGTGTTGTTACGGCGGTTGCGTGGTAAAGGTGCGCTGACGCAAGTGCCGACTGCGCGATCCTGCTGGCTGCTGACCGTCGGCGGCGTGCGCGGTGCGGTGACACTGGCGGGTGTGATGTCGGTGCCAATGTTGATGGGGGCGGACGCCTTTCCCGAGCGTGATCTGCTGATCTTTATTGCTGCGGGGGTGATCCTGTTGTCGCTGGTGTCGGCGTGCATCGCCTTGCCGTTGTTGCTGCGCGGCATCGAAAAAAGCCCTGATGACAAGCGTCGTCAAGAGGTTCGCGATGCCTGGCGCAAGACGGCCGAGGCCGCGATTCATGCGCTCGAAACCGAAGAGGCCAATCAGCAGGACGCCGCGCAAGCTGCGCTGGCGGCGGAACTGAAGGCGCGGATCATGTCCGAATACCGCCATCAACTGGACGTGTTCAACGATTCGGCGGAAGCCCAGGCGCTGGCGTTCCAGATGGATCTGCTGGAACGCCGATTGCGCCTCAAAGCGTTGCGGGCGCAACGACTGGAGTTATATAGCCTCAGCCGTCATCACCAGATTGGCGATGACGTACTGCGAGAAGTGTTGGGTGAACTGGATCTGAGTGAGGCCAATCTGGGGGTAGTGAAGTGAAGGAATCACCCGGTTCGAGTTGGCTTACCTCGGATAAAGTAATTTCATCAGTTGTTTGTCTTTTTTGCTGATCTTGCGGTTGATGGGGACTTCCCAGTCACCCACTGTCAGATCGTTCGCCACCGGGTGATGCATGATCGACCTTTTGTCGTAGGCCGTGTAAATCGCTTCCAGCGTGTCGAAAGGGGTAAACAGGTTGTGGTCGACTTGCGCGGGCGTGAGCGGACCCATTTCGCGATTCTGATAGAACTCGTAGACCTTTGGCTTATCCCAAGGGATTTTCGCCTGCGGGTGCTGGTGTTCATGCATCGCGCCAAGGGCGTGACCAAACTCATGAGTCACGATGACTTCGAAGTCTGGATGATCCGGTTTTACACCCAGGTCCATGGTTCTGTCATCAGGATGAATCAACAACGCGTCGGTGCCGAGCATTGAGCTGTTGAAGTTATTGGTAGTGGCGATGCGTATGTCACCCACGAGGTCATCAACGAACTCGAATTTCAGGTTGATATACGGCAACCATTGACTGGCTGCCTTGATGATTTTGTCTTTGTGATCCGCTTCGAGTTCGTCCATGAAGGCAATCTTCAAGGTGCGGCCGTTTGCCCATAGCTTTGAATAATTAAATACCGAGCGTTTACGGCGGTTGCCGGTAGTTGCGCTTTTCGTCGTGCCGGCATTGGCCGGATTTTCATTGATGGCTGCCGCGTAAGCTTCTTGGTCGTCAGGCCATTGTATAAGTTGGCAATCTGTCAGTTCGTGCATGGTGGATTTCATCCTTGAAATTAAGAGTCGGCAGTTATTCAGATGCTGCGAATAGTGCAATTCAAGACTAGTACTTGGCCGACAGACAAGTGCGTTACACAGTTATATGGGATGTTACTTGGTTTTTGAATGTTTCAAGCAAGTGCGAGCAGGACACCACAGTTGCGCGTCACTTGAAATTGCCGGGTTGGCGCTGACATGCTCAGGCAGGCAACTGCCCATAGTTGAGGGCAGGGTAGATTTTTCTGGCGAAGGCCTTGTCCTTGTCGCTAAGCGTCAAATTGAGGCCAACCGCGTCATTTCCGTAGATCAGGTTGGTAGTTGGGTAATGCATGATCGAGAGTTTGTCGTAGTCGCCGAAGACAGCAGCGTGCGGAGACTCCAGCTCGAAAAGGTTGCTGTCTACGTCCTCCCTTGTCCAGCCATGTTGCTTGCCCAGGAACTCATAGGCCGCTTCCTTGTTCCACGGGATGCGCGCCTCCGGGTGCAAATGGGCGTGGTGGAAGCCCAGGGCGTGGCCAAATTCATGCTGGACCGTGTGGTCGAAAAGCGGTGAGTCCGGCGTGGTGCCCAAAACCATTGTGGGTTCGTTGACATCCACTTTCATTGCGTCGATCCCTATAAACGAATAGCTGTCCTTTCCTTGCAGGGCGATCCGAATCATCCCTGGCACGTTTTCGACCAATTCAAAGGCCAGGCTGACGAAAGGTTCCCACTTCCGGATGCCTAGTTCGATTCGATATTTCAGTTCGTCGGACACGTCATGCATGAAAGAGAACGTAATAGTGCTGGCATTCTCCCAGAACTTGGTTGTGTAACCCAAGGAACGTTTACGGCGCACTGCCGGCGCGTCGTTATGGTTTTCCGGGAGCCGCTCGAAGTTGTCTGTCGGTTTTGCCATTCTTACGAGGTTATAGTTGTGCACGGTCAATATCCTTATTGATTGCCAAAGTGTCGCCTTGATTCAGCTGGCGTCAAAATTTTTATATTTGAGGGTAATAGGGTTTTGGTTTTCGGCAGGCTCGGTTTTAGTAGAAGTTCGCGCGATTAAAGTCGCTCTACAGTGGCCAGCGTTTCAAGGGGGAAATTAGACCGAGCAGGGAGAAGAGTAAATGTGCTCGTTGTAAACGCTTATATCACGACGGTTGATACCCGCACCGGATTGCCCGGTGCGGGCCATGATTACTGTTGGCGAGTAATGAACGCGCGGATCCGCTGTGCCGCCTCAACGCATTCGGCAAGTGGTGCAACCAGCGCCATCCGTACCCGGCCTGCGCCCGGATTGACGCCGTCCACTTCGCGGGACAAGTACGAACCTGGCACTACGGTCACGTGTTCTTCGGCAAACAGGTCACGGCAGAATGCCGCGTCGTCACCTTTCACGTTTGGCCACAAATAAAAGCTGCCATCGGGACGCTGCACGTCCATTACCGGGCTGAGGATTTCCAGTACCGCGTCGAATTTTTCGCGATACAAAGTGCGGTTGGCGCGCACATGTTCTTCGTCATTCCAGGCGGCAACGCTGGCCAGTTGGGTTTGAACCGGCATCGCACAGCCTTGATAGGTGCGATACAGCAGGAAACCCTTGAGGATCTCGGCATCGCCGGCAACGAAGCCGGAACGCAAACCGGGCAGGTTCGAGCGCTTGGACAGGCTATGGAACACCACGCAGCGCTTGAAATCCTTGCGACCCAGTTCGACGCACGCGCTGAGCAGGCCCGGCGGGGGTGTCTGCTCGTCGAAGTAAAGCTCGCTGTAGCACTCGTCGGCGGCGATTACGAAGTCGTGTTCATCCGCCAGGGCGATGAGTTTTTTCAGGGTGTCGACCGGAATCAGCGCGCCTGTCGGGTTACCCGGCGAGCAAAGGAAAAGAATCTGACAGCGCTTCCAGATGTCCGCTGAAACAGCGTCGAAATCAGGGTTGAAGCCGTTATCGTCCAGACAAGGCAGGTAATGTGGCTTGGCGCCGGCCAGGAACGCCGCGCCTTCGTAGATCTGATAGAACGGGTTCGGGCTGACCACCAGCGCATCATCACCACGATTGACCACGGTCTGGGTGAAGGCGAACAGCGCTTCACGGGTGCCATTGACCGGTAACACGTTGCGGGCCGGGTCGATCCAGCCGCTCGGAACGCCGAAGCGGCGTTCGCACCAGCCGGCGATGGCTTCGCGCAGGGCCGGGATGCCGAGCGTGGTTGGATACACCGCCATCTGATCCAGACTGTTTGCCAATGTCTCGGCGACAAAGCTTGGCGAACGGTGTTTCGGCTCACCGATGGACAGCGCGATCGGGCGCTTGTCCGGGTTCGGGGTCGCGGTGCCGAGCAGGGCGCGGAGCTTCTCGAACGGGTAGGGCTGGAGCTGGTTCAGAGCGTTGTTCATCGGTGCGGGGTCTCGTGCAAAGCGGTTAAATCAGGTCGCGCATTCAAATACTGATGCGCGAAAGATTGATATCGGGTTCATGGCTGACGCTCAACTGCTCGACAATCGCATCCTGCAAGCGGCTGCACAGCAGCGGATCGGACAAGGGCTGATTTTTCGCATCAGTAATAAAGAACACGTCCTCCACTCGTTCGCCCAACGTTGCAATCTTGGCGTTTTGCAGCGACAGGTCAAACTCCAGAAAGATGCCGCCGATCCGCGCCAGCAGACCTGGTCGGTCAGGCGCGGTCAATTCCAGTACGGTGACCGGGCGTTGCGCGTCGTTGTGGATAGTGACCTGTGGCGCGAACGCGAAATGCTTGAGCTGGCGCGGCACCCGGCGCTGAATGATCGTCGGGTAGTCGTCCGGATTGCGCAGAGCGTCGGTCAAACCGTCGCGGATCTGCTTGATCCGGACAGGGTTGTCGCCGATGGATTCGCCATCGTTGTCGAGCACGATGTAGGTGTCGAGGGTGAACTGGCTGCTCGAGGTGATAACCCGGGCGTCGTGAATGTTCAGGTTGAGCTGATCCATCGCCGCCACGGTCACCGCGAAGAAGTCGTGCTGATCCGGCGCATAAATGAAGATCTGTGTGCCGCCCTCGAACTCGCGCTGGGTGGTTTCCTTGATCAGTACCAGCGGCCCGCCATCGACGGGTTGCTGGAGGATCGCATCGCTGTGCCAGGCCACGTCGCCGGCGGTGTGGCGCAGGAAATAGTCGTCGCCCAGTTGCGCCCACAATTGTTCGACGTCGTCCGGATCGGTGCCGCCGCGCACGAGGATGTCGAGTGCCGCGCTCTGGGTCTGGCGGATCTGCTCTTCGCGATCCACCGGGTTCTCCAGACCGCGACGCAATGCCCGCTTGGTTTCGGTGTAGAGCTGGCGCAACAGGCTGGCACGCCACGAATTCCACAGCGTCGGGTTGGTCGCGTTGATGTCGGCCACGGTCAGTACGTACAGATAGTCGAGACGGGTTTCATCGCCGACCGCCTGCGCGAAATCGTGGATCACCTGCGGGTCGGACAAGTCCTTGCGCTGGGCGGTGGTCGACATCACCAGGTGGTTCTGCACCAGCCAGACAATCAGGCGGCTATCCCACACTGGCAACTGATGGCGCTGACAGAACGCCTCGGCATCGATCGCGCCGATCTCCGAGTGGTCGCCATGACGGCCCTTGCCGATGTCGTGATACAGGCCTGCGAGATAAATCAGCTCGGGTTTCGGCAGCTTGGCCATGAGCTTGCTGGCCAGCGGGAATTTTTCCGACACCTGGGTGTACTGGAGCTTACGCAGGTGTTTGATCAGGTTCAGCGTGTGTGCATCGACCGTATAGATGTGGAACAGGTCGTGTTGCATCTGCCCGACGATAAAACCGAACTCCGGCAGGTAGCGCCCGAGAATGCCGTAACGGTTCATCCGTCGCAGATTGCGATGAATGCCGATCTTGCATTTGAACAGCTCGATAAACAGGCTGGTGTTGCGGATGTCGTTGCGAAAGTCGTCGTCGATCAGATGACGATGTTCGCGCAGCAAACGAACGGTGTCGGCGCGCACGCCTTTGATTTCCGGCTGCTGGGCCATCAGCACGAATATCTCGAGCATGGCGAATGGGGTGCGGCGGAACACATTGTCGTTGCGCGCTTCGATGTAGCCGTCATGTAGCTGGAAGCGCGAATTGATCGGCTGCGGCGGCGCTTCGTCTTCCGGCGCGAGGATGACTTCCTCGAAGTGCTGGATGATCAGGTCGCTCAACTGGGCGATGCTCATCACCACCCGATAATACTGCTGCATGAAGTTTTCGATGCTGTGCTTGGCGTCATCGCCTTCGAACCCCAGCAACGTCGCAATCGAACGCTGATGATCGAACAGCAGGCGGTCTTCGGAGCGCCCGGCGAGCATGTGCAGGGCGTAGCGCACCTTCCAGAGGAATTCCTGAGAGGACGCGAGCAACGCATTCTCGCTCTCCACCAGAAAACCTTCGCCGGCGAGTGCACGCAAATTCAGCGTGCCGTACTGACGACGGGCAACCCACAGAATCGTCTGAATATCCCGTAGTCCGCCGGGCGAGCCTTTGACGTTGGGTTCCAGGTTGTATTCGGTATCGTTGTACTTGTGGTGGCGAGCTTTCTGCTCGGCGCGTTTGGCCAGGAAAAACTCCTTGGCCGGCCACATGTGCGCAGTGCTGGTGACGTCGAGCATGCGTTGGCGCAAACGCTCGGGGCCGCTGATGGTGCGGCTTTCCATGAGATTGGTGACCACGGTCAGGTCAGCGCGCGCCTCTTGCGCGCATTCGTCCACCGAGCGAACGCTCTGACCGACTTCCAGGCCGATGTCCCACAACAATGTGAGAAAACGCTCGATGGAATCGCGGAAAACCTCGTGGTCGGCGCTGTCCAGCAGGATCAGCAAATCGATGTCCGAGTAAGGGTGCAATTCGCCCCGGCCGTAGCCGCCGACCGCGACCAGTGCGATGTCCGCGTCTTCGCTCCAGTTGAACTGCTCCCAGGCCTTTTGCAGGATATTGTCGACGAACCAGGCACGGTCTTCGATCAGCCGACGAATATCACGACCGCTGCGAAAACGTGCGTCGAGCACGTCGCGGGCCTGGCGAATCGCCTTCTTGAAGGCGGCGATGGGGCTCGCTTTCAGGGCCAGCTCAGCCTGGAACTGGCCACGGTCGAAGAGTTCGGGATCCACCTGCGGCATCGATTGGCTTTCCTTCTATAAGGCTGGGAGCGTTTGTGGATCAGGCCGAGATGCGTGGAATGGTGTCATCGGCACGCAGGGTAAAGATCTCGTAGCCGGTGTCGGTGACCAACAGGGTGTGTTCCCACTGGGCCGAGAGCTTGCGGTCCTTGGTGATCGCGGTCCAGCCGTCGCCCAATACCTTGGTGTCGGCCTTGCCCTGATTGATCATCGGCTCGATGGTGAAGGTCATGCCGGCCTTCAGTTCCATGCCAGTACCGGCGCGGCCGTAGTGCAGGATCTGCGGCTCTTCGTGGAACACCTTGCCGATGCCGTGGCCACAGAACTCGCGAACCACCGAGAAGCCGTTCTTTTCCGCGTGTTTCTGGATAACTTCACCGATGTCCCCGAGCCGGCAGCCAGGTTTGACGATCTCGATCGCCTTGTACATGCATTCCTGAGTGATCTGCGACAGACGCTCAGCCCACACCGGCACTTCACCGACATGGAACATGCGGCTGGTATCGCCGTGGTAACCGTCCTTGATCACGGTGACGTCGATGTTCAGGGTGTCGCCGTTTTTCAGCGGCTTGTCATTCGGGATGCCGTGGCAGACGACGTGGTTGATCGAGGTGCAGATCGACTTCGGGTAGCCCTTGTAGTTGAGCGGGGCAGGGATGGCCTGCTGCACGTCGACGATGTAGTCGTGGCAGATCTGGTTCAGTTGATCGGTGGTAACGCCCGGTTTGACGTGTTCGGCAATCATTTCCAGCACATCGGCGGCCAGTTTGCCGGCGACACGCATGCCAGCGATGTCCTCGGGAGTTTTGAGGTTAACGGTCATACAGGCTCTCTTTGCGCTCGGCGGCGCTTGCTGTTACGGATAGGGTGGCAGGTGTGAGTTTTTTGCGACCCTGAAAAACGCGATTCTAACAGACGAGAGGAGCAAATCCGCGCCTGCATGCATCGCTTCTGTCTATACAATGGTGCCCGCGGCGCCGATTCCAAGAGGGCTGAGCCCATGTCCTTGGTGTGATTGCAGATTTCGAGTTCCGTTTCTGCCTTCCTTGTGATATAAAATGCGCCGCTTTCCGGGGATACCCCAAAAGGCTTAAATCCACACACGTGTCGACACGATGACCTGGGTGCTTTTGGCGTTAAGCCACTGGTTGGTCATTGGGATACGTGGAGGCCAAACCCGACTTATTAAGGAACTATCATGTCCCAAGTCAATATGCGCGATATGCTGAAGGCCGGTGTGCACTTCGGTCACCAAACCCGTTACTGGAACCCGAAAATGGGTAAATACATTTTCGGCGCGCGTAACAAGATTCACATCATCAACCTTGAAAAAACCCTGCCAATGTTCAACGAAGCTCTGACTTTCGTAGAGCGTCTGGCCCAGGGCAAAAACAAGATTCTGTTCGTCGGCACCAAGCGTTCCGCTGGCAAGATCGTTGCTGAAGAAGCAGCACGTTGCGGTTCGCCGTACGTCGATCACCGCTGGTTGGGCGGCATGCTGACCAACTTCAAAACCATTCGTGCTTCCATCAAGCGTCTGCGTGACCTTGAAGTTCAAGCCGAAGACGGTACTTTCGCCAAGCTGACCAAGAAAGAAGCGCTGATGCGCACTCGTGATCTTGAGAAGCTGGATCGCTCCCTGGGCGGCATCAAGGACATGGGCGGTCTGCCAGACGCACTGTTCGTGATCGACGTTGACCACGAGCGCATCGCGATCACCGAAGCCAACAAGCTGGGCATCCCGGTAATCGGCGTTGTCGATACCAACAGCAGCCCGGAAGGCGTTGACTACATCATCCCAGGCAACGATGACGCAATCCGCGCTATCCAGCTGTACATGGGTTCGATGGCTGACGCTGTTATCCGTGGTCGCAGCAATGTTGGCGGCGGCACTGTAGAGTTCGCAGCTGAAGAAGCTCCGGCAGCTGCAGCTGAGTAATTGACGCCCTGGCGTTGACTCAGTAAGCAAAAAGGGGGCTTGGCCCCCTTTTTGCCACCTCGAAAACCATTTGTTAACAGCGCAGCTACAGCATCTGTAACGTGCAGCGGCTAACAAGGGTGTTTCGGGAAGAATTGAACGCCCGTTCGATCGGGTGGAATGGTTGAAAACCTATCCAAGAGGAATTTGAAAATGGCAGAGATTACTGCAGCGTTGGTTAAAGAACTGCGTGAGCGTACTGGCGAAGGCATGATGGATTGCAAAAAGGCCTTGACCAAGGCCGGCGGCGACATCGAAAAAGCCATCGACGACATGCGTGCTTCGGGCGCCATCAAGGCCGCCAAGAAAGCCGGCAACGTCGCTGCTGAAGGCGCGATCGCTCTGGTTGAAGACGGCAAGTCTGCCGTTCTGCTGGAAGTGAACTCGCAGACCGACTTCCTGGCTCTGCAAGACGACTTCAAGGCATTCGTTGCTGCCAGCGTCAAAAAAGCATTCGACGAGAAGCTCACTACCGTTGAGCCTCTGATCGAATCGCAGGAAGCTGATCGCCTGGTACTGGTCGGCAAGGTTGGCGAAAACGTCAACATCCGTCGTCTGGTTCGCGTTGAAGGTGATGTTGTTGGTGGTTACCTGCACGGCAACAAGATCGGTGTTGCAGTTGTTCTGAAAGGCGGCGACGTTGAGCTGGCCAAGGACATCGCTATGCACGTAGCGGCGACCAACCCTGAATTCCTGCTGCCATCGGAAGTTTCCGCTGAAGCGGTTGAGCGTGAGAAGGGCGTTTTCCTGAGCCTGAACGCTGACAAGATCGCTGGCAAGCCAGAAAACATCGTTGAAAACATGATCAAAGGCCGTATCAGCAAGTTCCTGGCTGAAGCGAGCCTGGTTGAGCAGGCGTTCGTCAAGAACCCTGAAATCAAGGTCGGCGACCTGGCCAAGAAAGCCGGTGCTGAAATCGTTTCCTTCACCTACTTCAAAGTAGGCGAAGGCATCGAGAAGCCGGTCGACAACTTCGCTGAAGAAGTTGCTGCCCAGCTGGCTGCCGCCAAGCAGTAAGACGGTTTTCAACTGTCGCCCGAAAGAGGCTGCCCGCTCACGCGCGCAGCCTCTTTTCAGATGGGGTAACCAATTATTTATTGGTTTCCACTTGGAACTGACTTACAAAGCCATGTTCCGATGGCGCTGAAGCAGCGCCAAGCTAGAGTGAACGCCAGCTGAAAACAGCTCGCAAAGAATTTTAAATACGCCGCAGGAGAGATTCGCAATGGCTCAGCAGGGCAGTGGTTATCAGGCTCGCTATAAACGCATTCTACTCAAGCTTAGCGGCGAGGCCCTGATGGGCTCGGAAGAGTTCGGGATCGATCCAAAAGTGCTGGATCGGATGGCGCTGGAAGTCGGCCAACTGGTCGGCATCGGCGTACAGGTCGGTCTGGTGATCGGCGGTGGCAACCTGTTCCGCGGCGAAGCCTTGAGCAAAGCCGGTATGGATCGGGTGACAGGCGACCACATGGGCATGCTGGCCACTGTGATGAACGCCCTGGCCATGCGCGACGCGCTGGAACGTGCGAATATCTCGGCAATCGTCATGTCGGCCATTTCGATGGTGGGCGTGACCGATCACTATGATCGCCGCAAAGCCATGCGTCACCTGAACTCCAAAGACGTCGTGATTTTCGCAGCCGGTACCGGCAATCCGTTCTTTACCACGGATTCGGCAGCCTGCCTGCGTGCAATCGAAATCGATGCCGATGTCGTCCTCAAGGCGACCAAGGTCGATGGCGTCTACACCGCAGATCCGTTCAAAGACCCGCATGCCGAGAAGTTCGATCATCTGACTTATGATGAAGTACTGGATCGCAAGCTGGGTGTAATGGACCTGACAGCTATTTGCCTGTGCCGCGACCACAAGATGCCGCTGCGTGTATTCAACATGAACAAGCCCGGCGCCCTGCTGAACATCGTGCATGGCGGCGCTGAAGGCACCCTGATCGAGGAAGGTCAACAATGATCAACGAAATCAAGAAAGACGCTCAAGAGCGTATGCAGAAATCCCTGGACTCTCTGGCCCACGCATTTGGTCAGATTCGTACCGGCAAGGCTCACCCAAGCATTCTGGGCAGCGTAATGGTGCCGTACTACGGCGCTGATACCTCCATTACCCAAGTGGCCAACATCACCGTAAAAGACTCGCGCACCCTGCAAGTCGTGGCTTTCGAGCGCAACATGCTCGCGGCTGTCGACAAGGCGATCCAGAGCGCTGGCCTGAACCTCAACCCGACCAACCTGGGCGAGTTGTTGCTGATCTCCATGCCTGCCCTGACCGAAGAAACCCGCAAGGGCTTCACCAAGCAGGCACGCAGTGCCGCTGAAGACGCTCGTGTTGCCGTGCGCAACATCCGTCGCGATGCGCTGGGCGATTTGAAGAAGCTGGTTAAAGACAAAGAAATCAGCGAAGACGAAGAGCGTCGCGCTGCAGCCGATATCCAGAAACTCACCGACAAGGCTGAGGCTGATATCGACGCGGCTACCAAGCAGAAAGAAGCGGATTTGATGGCCGTATAAGGGTCGAGTTTTTAATGGACAAGACCAAGCAGACTGCGCCGTCCGCGGTGCCGCGCCATGTCGCGATCATCATGGATGGCAACAATCGCTGGGCGAAAAAACGCTTTATGCCGGGTGTCGCCGGGCATAAGGCGGGCGTGGATGCGGTTCGTGCGGTAATCGAGGTGTGTGCCGAGGCCAAGGTCGAGGTGCTCACCCTGTTCGCTTTCTCCAGTGAAAACTGGCAGCGCCCGGCCGATGAGGTCAGCGCTTTGATGGACCTGTTCTTCAAGGCGCTGCGTCGTGAGGCCAAGCGCCTTAACGACAACAACATCAGCTTGCGCATCATCGGTGATCGCTCGCGCTTTCATCCGGAGCTTCAGGTCGCGATGCGCGAAGCCGAGGCCATGACCGCGGGTGCCAACCGTTTCATCCTGCAAATTGCCGCCAATTACGGCGGTCAGTGGGATATCGCACAAGCTGCACAGCGTCTTGCACGTGAGGTTCAGGCCGGGCATCTGCGTCCGGAAGACATCACCCCGGATCTGCTGCAAACGTGTCTGGCAACCGGCGATCTGCCGTTGCCGGACTTGTGCATCCGCACCGGTGGCGAGCACCGCATCAGCAACTTCCTGTTGTGGCAACTGGCTTACGCCGAGTTGTACTTCTCCGACCTGTTTTGGCCGGACTTCAAACACGATGCCATGCGCAATGCGCTGGCCGATTTCGCTTCGCGCCAACGTCGCTTCGGTAAAACGAGCGAACAGGTCGAAGCTGGAGCCCGGGTTTAATGCTTAAACAACGAATCATCACCGCGCTGATCCTGCTGCCGATCGCCTTGTGCGGGTTTTTCCTGCTTGAAGGTTCCGGTTTTGCGCTGTTCATCGGTCTGGTCGTGAGCCTGGGCGCCTGGGAATGGGCGCGACTCGCGGGCTTCACTGCACAATCGTTCCGCGTCGGTTTTGCCGCCGTCGTCGCGTTGATGCTGTTCGTCATGTATGTGCTGCCCGGTCTCGCACCTTGGGTGCTCGGTGCTTCGGTGCTGTGGTGGGTGGTCGCGACGTATCTGGTGCTGACCTATCCACGTTCCAGCGAGCATTGGTCCAGTGCGGCCACCAAACTGGTGATCGGCTTGCTGATTTTGCTGCCGGCCTGGCAAGGTCTGGTACAGATCAAGCAGTACCCGTTGGGTAACTGGCTGATCATGGCGGTCATGGTGTTGGTCTGGGGCGCAGATATTGGTGCCTATTTCTCTGGCCGTAAATTTGGCAAGCGCAAGTTGGCTCCTCAAGTCAGCCCCGGTAAGAGCTGGGAAGGCGTTTACGGTGGTCTGGCGCTAAGCCTGGTGATCACCGCGATTGTTGGCTTGGTGCGTGACTGGACGGTGGCCGAGTTGCTCAAGGGTCTGATTGGCGCTGCGCTGATCGTTTTTATCTCGGTCGTGGGAGACCTCACCGAAAGCATGTTCAAGCGTCAGTCCGGCATCAAGGACAGCAGTAACCTGCTGCCCGGTCATGGCGGCGTGCTTGATCGCATCGACAGTCTGACCGCGGCCATTCCAGTGTTTGCCGTGTTGCTGTGGATGGCTGCGCCGTGAGCCGCCCGCAACTGATTACCGTACTGGGTGCTACCGGCTCGATTGGTCTGAGCACCCTTGATGTGATTGCGCGTCATCCTGAGCGTTATCAGGTGTTCGCGTTGAGCGGTTTCACGCGCCTCAGCGAACTGTTGGCCTTGTGCATACGTCACGTGCCGCAATTTGCCGTGGTGCCGGAAGTCGCTGCAGCTCGCGGTTTGCAGGACGATTTGCGTGCAGCCGGTCTGACGACCCGTGTGCTGGTGGGTGAGGCTGGCTTGTGTCAGGTCGCTTCTGCGCCGGAAGTCGATGCGGTCATGGCGGCGATCGTCGGCGCCGCAGGCCTGCGTCCGACGCTGGCGGCTGTCGAAGCAGGCAAGAAGATTCTCCTGGCTAACAAGGAGGCGCTGGTCATGTCCGGCGCCTTGTTCATGCAGGCTGTGCGCAAGAGTGGTTCGGTGCTGCTGCCAATCGACAGCGAGCACAATGCGATTTTCCAGTGCATGCCACAGGATTTCGCCAGTGGATTAAGCAAGGTCGGAGTCCGTCGGATTTTACTGACAGCTTCTGGTGGACCGTTCCGGCAGACGCCCATGAGTGAGTTGGCGCATGTTTCGCCTGAGCAGGCGTGTGCGCATCCGAACTGGTCAATGGGTCGCAAGATTTCCGTGGATTCGGCCAGCATGATGAACAAAGGTCTCGAACTGATCGAGGCCTGCTGGTTGTTTGATGCAAAACCAGCGCAGGTCGAGGTGGTGATTCATCCGCAAAGCGTGATTCACTCGCTGGTCGATTATGTCGACGGTTCGGTCCTGGCTCAGTTGGGCAATCCTGACATGCGCACTCCGATCGCCAGCGCGCTGGCCTGGCCGGAGCGTATCGACTCCGGCGTCGCGCCGCTGGATCTGTTTGCGATCGCACGTCTTGACTTCGAAGCGCCGGATGAAGAGCGCTTCCCGTGCCTGCGTCTGGCGCGGCAAGCGGCCGAGGTGGGCGACAGCGCACCGGCGATGCTCAATGCGGCCAACGAAGTGGCGGTGGCAGCGTTTCTCGACGGACGGGTTCGTTACCTGGAAATCGCGAGTATCATCGAGGAGGTCTTGAACCTCGAGCCGGTCGTAGCGCTGGATGATCTCGATGCTGTGTTCACGGCGGACGCGAAGGCGCGAGTTCTGGCCGAGCAATGGCTGGCTCGTCACGACCGATAGGTTTTGCAACACAATAGTTTCAAGCAGCACTGAACAGGATTGCGGAGAAAGTAGATGAGCGCGCTCTATATGATTGCCGGCACCCTGATCGCCTTGGGTGTGCTGGTCACCTTTCACGAATTCGGCCACTTCTGGGTCGCGCGTCGCTGTGGCGTCAAGGTTCTGCGCTTTTCCGTAGGCTTTGGCATGCCACTGCTGCGCTGGCACGACAAGCAAGGTACTGAGTTCGTCATCGCTGCGATTCCGCTGGGTGGCTACGTCAAGATGCTCGACGAGCGCGAAGGCGACGTCCCGGTTGATCAGCTCGATCAGTCGTTCAACCGCAAGTCCGTTCGCCAGCGTATTGCTATTGTCGCGGCTGGCCCTATCGCCAACTTTCTTCTGGCCCTGGTGTTCTTCTGGGTATTGGCGATGCTCGGTAGTGAGCAGGTCCGCCCGGTAATCGGTGCGGTCGAATCCGGCAGCATCGCCGCGAAGGCTGGTCTGGGTGCAGGTCAGGAGATCGTGGCGATTGATGGCGAGCCGACTTCCGGCTGGGCCGCCGTCAATTTGCAGCTGGTTCGCCGGCTCGGCGAAAGCGGCTCGCTGCAGGTGCTGGTGCGCGAGCAGGGCTCTACGGCGGATTCGCCGCGTGAGCTGACGCTGGACAAATGGCTCAAGGGGGCTGATGAGCCGGATCCGATCCGCTCTCTGGGGATTCGTCCATGGCGTCCTGCCCTGCCACCTGTGCTCGCCGAGCTTGATCCAAAAGGCCCGGCCCAGGCCGCTGGCCTGAAAACCGGTGATCGCCTGGTGTCTCTTGACGGTCAGGCGCTCAATGACTGGCAGCAGGTGGTCGATACCGTTCGTACGCGTCCTGATACCAAAATCTTGCTGCGGGTCGAGCGCGATGGTGCTCAAATCGACGTCCCTGTCACTTTGGCAGCGCGCGGTGAAAGCAAGGCGCCAAGCGGTTATCTGGGCGCAGGTGTCAAAGCGATCGACTGGCCGCCGGAGATGATCCGCGAAGTCAGTTATGGTCCGTTAGCCGCGATTGGCGAGGGCGCCCGTCGTACTTGGACCATGAGCATCCTGACGCTGGATTCGCTCAAGAAAATGCTGTTCGGCGAGCTCTCGGTAAAAAACTTGAGTGGACCGATAACCATTGCTAAAGTGGCGGGCGCTTCTGCCCAGTCGGGTGTCGCTGATTTCCTGAATTTCCTTGCTTATCTGAGTATTAGCCTGGGTGTTCTGAATTTGCTGCCCATTCCTGTACTGGATGGGGGGCATTTGTTGTTTTATCTGATCGAGTGGGCGCGTGGTCGTCCCTTGTCGGATCGGGTGCAAGGTTGGGGGATACAGATCGGTATCAGTTTGGTGGTCGGGGTGATGTTGCTTGCTCTGGTCAACGATCTGGGTCGACTGTAACGCTTCGCTGAATTGCGAATCTGCCGCATTTTGCGGCAGTTTGTTTATTGCCAGTTGGAATAAGAAAGGACTTCATGAAACGTCTGCTGCTAACTGCGGTTCTCACCGTATTGATGATCGCCGAAGTTCACGCCGAGTCCTTCACCATCTCTGATATTCGCGTCAATGGCCTCCAGCGGGTCTCCGCGGGTAGTGTCTTTGGTGCCTTGCCGTTGAACGTCGGCGAGCAGGCGGATGATCGTCGCCTGGTGGAATCCACTCGTGCGTTGTTCAAAACCGGTTTCTTTCAAGATATCCAGCTGGGCCGCGAAGGCAACGTTCTGGTGATCACGGTCGTCGAACGTCCGTCGGTTGCCAGTATCGAGATCGAGGGCAACAAGGCGATCTCCACTGAAGACTTGATGAAAGGCCTTAAGCAGTCCGGTCTGGCCGAAGGCGAAATCTTCCAGCGTGCCACCCTCGAAGGTGTGCGTAACGAACTGCAGCGCCAGTACGTCGCGCAAGGTCGCTATTCGGCTACGGTCGATACCGAAGTGGTATCGCAGCCGCGTAACCGCGTCGGCCTGAAAGTGAAGATCAACGAAGGCACCGTTGCGGCCATTCAGCACATCAACGTGGTGGGTAACACGGTTTTCCCTGAGGATGACCTGACCGACCTGTTCGAGCTGAAGACCACCAACTGGCTGTCGTTCTTCAAGAACGATGACAAATATGCCCGTGAAAAACTGTCCGGTGACCTGGAGCGTCTGCGCTCCTACTATCTGGACCGCGGCTATATCAACATGGATATCGCTTCGACCCAGGTGTCCATCACCCCGGACAAGAAGCACGTCTACATCACTGTCAACGTGACCGAAGGCGAGAAGTACACCGTTCGCGACGTCAAACTCAGCGGTGACCTCAAAGTTCCTGAAGACCAGATCAAGTCCTTGTTGCTGGTGCAGAAAGGCCAGGTGTTCTCGCGCAAGCTGATGACCACCACCTCTGAACTGATCACCCGTCGTCTGGGTAACGAGGGTTACACCTTCGCCAACGTCAACGGCGTGCCTCAGCCGCACGATGATGACAACACCGTGGACATCCTGTTTGCCGTCGATCCGGGCAAGCGTGCCTACGTCAACCGCATCAACTTCCGTGGTAACACCAAGTCGGAAGATGAAGTGTTGCGTCGTGAAATGCGTCAGATGGAAGGTGGCTGGGCTTCGACTTACCTGATTGACCAGTCCAAGACCCGTCTTGAGCGTCTGGGCTTCTTTAAAGAAGTCAACGTCGAAACCCCGGCCGTTCCGGGTGTCGATGACCAGGTTGATGTGAACTACAGCGTTGAAGAGCAGGCGTCGGGTTCGATTACCGCCAGTGTCGGTTTCGCCCAGAGTGCCGGTCTGATCCTCGGTGGTTCGATCACCCAGAACAACTTCCTCGGCACCGGTAACCGCGTCAGCATCGGTCTGACCCGAAGCGAATACCAGAGCCGCTACAACTTCGGCTACGTTGACCCGTACTGGACCGCCGATGGCGTGAGCCTGGGTTACAACGCGTTCTACCGCACCACTGACTACGATGAACTCGATGCCGATATCTCGAGCTACTCCGTAGACAGCCTGGGCGCCGGTGTCAACGTTGGCTACCCGATCAGCGAGACTTCGCGACTGACCTTCGGCCTGTCTGCTCAGCAAGACACGATCAATACAGGTAAATACACCGTTGACGAGATTTTTGACTTCGTCAAAAAGGAAGGTGACAGCTATCTGAACTTCAAGGCTTCGGCCGGCTGGTCCGAATCGACCCTGAACAAAGGCGTTTTGCCGACCCGTGGCCGTTCCCAGAGCCTGACCCTGGAGAGCACCATTCCGGGCAGCGACCTATCATTCTTCAAACTTGATTACCGTGGTCAGTTGTTCCAGCCGCTGAGCGAAAACTACACCATGCGTCTGCACACCGAACTCGGTTATGGCGACGGTTACGGTTCGACTGACGGCTTGCCGTTCTATGAAAACTACTATGCTGGTGGTTTCAACTCGGTTCGTGGTTTCAAGGACAGTACGCTTGGCCCGCGAAGCACGCCGAGTCGTGGCGCAGATAAGACCGGTAACACCGGTACGCTGGCCGACCCGGATCAGGATCCGCTGCCATTTGGCGGTAACGTGTTGATCCAGGGTGGTGTTGAACTGCTGTTCCCGCTGCCGTTTGTCAAAGATCAGCGCTCCCTGCGTACTTCGGTATTTTGGGACGTGGGTAACGTATTTGACTCCAAGTGCGAGAAGACTACCAACGCTACCGTCGGTTCGACTTCCGCCACTAAGTGCAACGACATCAGCCTGAGCAACATGGCAAGTTCCGTCGGTGTGGGCGTGACCTGGGTCACCGCGCTGGGTCCTCTGAGCTTCGCGTTGGCCATGCCGATCAAGAAACCGGATGACGCTGAAACTCAAGTGTTCCAATTCTCCCTCGGCCAGACGTTCTAAGCGTCTGACCCAAGATAACGACAATGGATTTTGTAGGAGTGCATCGTGCGTAAGTTGACTCAATTGGTTCTCCTGGCCTCCGTACTGGTGGCAGGCCCGGCGTTCGCCGACATGAAAATCGCTGTCCTGAACTATCAGATGGCCTTGCTGGAATCCGACGCGGCGAAGAAGTACGCCGTGGATGCCGAGAAGAAGTTCGGTCCGCAACTGACCAAACTGAAGACTCTGGAAAGCAGCGCCAAAGGCATTCAGGATCGTCTGATGGCCGGTGGCGACAAGATGCAGCAAGGTGAGCGTGAGCGTCTGGAACTTGAATTCAAGCAGAAGGCCCGTGATTTCCAGTTCCAGTCCAAGGAACTGAACGAAGCCAAAGCCGTTGCCGACCGCGAAATGCTCAAGCAACTGAAGCCTAAACTGGATGGCGCCGTGGAAGAAGTCATCAAGAAAGGTGGTTTTGACCTGGTGTTCGAGCGTGGCGCAGTCATCGATGTCAAGCCTCAGTACGACATCACGCGCCAGGTTATCGAGCGCATGAATCAGCTGAAGTAACCCATGACCGTGACTATCAAGCTCGGCCAGTTGTCCGAGTTCCTCGGCGCCACCCTGCGTGGCGACGCGGAGAAGCAAATTACTGGGCTAGCCACTTTGCAAGAGGCTGGCCCAGCTCAGTTGAGCTTTCTGGCAAATCCGCAATATCGCAAATTCCTTGCCGGTTCTCAGGCAGCAGCGTTGCTGCTCAAAGAAGCGGACGCCGAGGGTTTTGCCGGTAATGCATTGGTGGTGCCGGATCCTTATCTGGCCTATGCACGCATCTCTCACTTGTTCGATCCCAAGCCAAAAGCCACTGCGGGTATCCATCCTTCGGCGGTGATTGCGGCTGATGCGGTGGTTGATCCAACCGCCAGCATCGGTGCGTTTGTGGTGATCGAGGCGGGTGCGCGGATTGGTGCGCAGGTCACTCTGGGTGCCCATTGTGTTATCGGTGCACGCAGTGAAATCGGTGAGGGCGGCTGGCTCGCTCCACGGGTGACGCTGTATCACGATGTGCGCATCGGCAAACGTGTGGTTATCCAGTCCGGAGCCGTACTCGGTGGTGAAGGCTTCGGCTTTGCCAACGAGAAGGGTATCTGGCAGAAAATCGCCCAGATTGGTGGTGTGACCATCGGTGACGATGTGGAGATCGGCGTGAATACCGCCATCGACCGCGGTGCGCTGGCCGATACCGTTATCGGCAATGGTGTAAAACTCGACAATCAGATCCAGATTGCTCACAACGTCCAGGTCGGTGATCACACCGCGATGGCTGCGTGCGTGGGCATCTCCGGCAGCACCAAAATCGGCAAGCACTGCATGCTGGCCGGCGGTGTCGGTCTGGTCGGGCACATTGATATTTGCGACAACGTTTTCCTGACCGGGATGACCATGGTGACCCACTCGATTACCGAGCCGGGTGCCTATTCTTCCGGCACAGCCATGCAACCGGCTGCCGAATGGCGCAAAAGCGCGGCACGCATTCGTCAGCTCGATGACATCGCGCGACGTTTGAAACAGCTGGAAAAGCGCGTAGGGGAAGTGACCCCTGACGGCAATGCTTCATCAGATGGCTGATACCATTTCCATATCAAGTGTGCACAGCCTCTAGACTGCCTCCTTGATTTGCTAGAGGAGTGCGCGTCAGTCGCGCTCCCAATCTTTACATAGGCTTCCCCCCGAAATGATGGACATCAACGAGATTCGCGAATACCTGCCTCACCGTTACCCGTTCCTGCTGGTGGACCGGGTGGTGGATCTGGACACTGAAGGCAAGCGAATTCGCGCCTACAAGAATGTCAGCATCAATGAGCCGTTCTTCAATGGTCACTTCCCTGCGCACCCAATCATGCCGGGCGTGCTGATCATCGAAGCCATGGCTCAGGCTGCCGGGATCCTCGGTTTCAAAATGCTCGACGTCAAACCGGCCGACGGCACTCTGTATTACTTCGTTGGTTCGGACAAACTGCGCTTCCGTCAGCCAGTCAAGCCGGGCGACCAGTTGATTCTTGAAGCCACGTTCATCAGCTGCAAACGCAAGATCTGGAAATTCGAATGCCAGGCTTCGGTCGATGGCAAGCCGGTCTGCTCGGCCGAGATCATCTGCGCGGAACAAAAAGTATGAGTTTGATTGACCCTCGCGCAATCATCGATCCGTCGGCCGTTCTGGCTGACGGCGTCGAGGTCGGCCCGTGGTCGATCATCGGCGCAGGTGTGGAAATCGGCGAGGGTACCGTGATCGGGCCGCATGTGATCCTCAAAGGTCCGACCCGCATCGGTAAACACAATCGCATCTACCAGTTTTCTTCGGTAGGCGAAGACACGCCCGACTTGAAGTACAAGGGCGAAGAAACCCGCCTGGTGATCGGTGACCACAACGTCATCCGTGAAGGCGTGACGATTCACCGTGGCACCGTTCAGGACCGTTCGGAAACCACGCTGGGCGATCACAACCTGATCATGGCCTATGCCCACATCGGTCACGACAGCGTCATCGGCAATAACTGCATTCTGGTCAACAACACCGCGTTGGCTGGCCACGTGCACGTCGATGACTGGGCGATCCTCTCCGGGTTCACCCTGGTTCACCAGTATTGCCACATCGGCGCCCACAGTTTTTCCGGTATGGGCACGGCGATCGGCAAAGATGTTCCGGCATTTGTCACGGTATTTGGCAACCCGGCCGAAGCGCGCAGCATGAACTTCGAGGGTATGCGCCGTCGCGGGTTCAGCGAAGACGCTATCCACGCGCTGCGCCGTGCTTATAAAACCGTTTATCGCCAAGGGCTGACAGTTGATCAGGCCTTGGCCGACCTGGCAGGACCTGCTGCTCAGTTCCCGGAAGTTGCGGTGTTTCGCGACTCCATCGAGTCGTCGACTCGCGGCATCACCCGCTGATCATGGCCAGTCTGCGTATTGCGCTGGTGGCGGGGGAGGCTTCCGGTGACATCCTCGGTGCCGGCCTCATGCGTGCCCTCAAGGCACAACACCCGTCAGTCGAGTTCATCGGTGTCGGCGGTCCGTTGATGCAGGCCGAAGGCCTGACTTCCTACTTCCCCATGGAGCGCTTGTCGGTCATGGGGCTGGTTGAGGTTCTCGGCCGACTGCGCGAGTTGCTCAAGCGTCGCAAAAAGCTGATTGCCACACTGATTGCCGAGAAGCCTGACGCGTTCATCGGCATCGATGCCCCGGACTTCAACCTCAATATCGAACTCAAGCTGCGTCAGGCCGGGATCAAAACCGTGCATTACGTCAGCCCGTCGGTGTGGGCATGGCGGCAGAAGCGCGTGCTGAAGATTCGCGAAGGTTGCGATCTGATGCTCACGCTTTTCCCGTTCGAAGCCAAATTCTACGAAGAGAAAGGCGTGCCGGTGCGGTTCGTCGGTCACTCGCTGGCCGACGCCATACCGCTGCAAGCCGATCGCGCCGCTGCACGTGCCGAGCTGGGCCTGCCAGACGGGCCGCTGGTCGCGTTGATGCCCGGCAGCCGTGGCGGTGAAGTCGGTCGTCTCGGCGCGCTGTTTCTCGATACTGCCCAGCGCCTGCGAGCCCTGCGTCCGGGTGTGCGTTTTGTCATGCCGTGCGCCAGTCCGGAGCGCCGTGTGCAACTTGAAGAACTGCTCGCCGGCCGTGATCTGCCGGTGACGTTGCTCGATGGCAAATCCCACTTGGCTCTGGCTGCGTGCAATGCGGTGCTGATCGCTTCCGGCACGGCGACCCTTGAAGCGCTGTTGTACAAGCGGCCGATGGTGGTTGCCTATCGCCTGGCACCGCTGACGTTCTGGATTCTCAAACGCATGGTCAAGAGTCCGTACGTGTCCCTGCCGAACCTCCTGGCCCAGCGCCTGTTGGTGCCGGAATTGTTGCAGGACGATGCGACAGTCGAGGCGCTGGCTCAGACCCTGTCGCCATTGATCGAGGGCGGCGAAGAGCAGACCCGTGGTTTCGACGAGATCCATCGCACCCTGCGGCTGGATGCTTCCAACCAAGCGGCGGATGCCGTGCTGAACCTGGTCGGTCAAACACGATGAGCAAGAAAGATATGCAGATGGGCCTGGATTTCACTCTGGTTGCCGAAGTTGAAGAACTGGTCGCCGGTGTCGATGAAGTCGGTCGTGGCCCGTTGTGCGGTGCGGTGGTGACGGCGGCGGTGATCCTCGATCCGAATCGGCCGATTCTCGGTCTCAATGACTCGAAGAAACTCACCGAAGCCAAGCGTGAAAAGCTTTACGACGAGATCATCGAGAAGTCCCTGAGCTGGTGCATCGCCCGTGCCGAAGTCGAAGAAATCGACGAGCTGAACATTCTGCACGCGACCATGCTGGCCATGCAGCGCGCGGTGGCCGGGCTGCACATTCAGCCGAAACTGGCGATGATCGACGGCAATCGCTGCCCGCACTTGCCCATGCGCGCCGAAGCGGTGGTGCAGGGCGATGGCAAGGTTCCAGCCATTGCAGCGGCATCGATTCTGGCTAAGGTCAGTCGTGACCGCGAAATGGCCGCATTCGAATTGATCTATCCGGGTTACGGTATCGGCGGCCATAAAGGCTACCCGACGCCCGTTCATCTGGAAGCGTTGGTCCGTTTGGGCCCGACGCCGATTCACCGGCGCTCGTTCGCCCCGGTGCGTCAGGCTTATGAGGCGCTTGAAGGTCTGACGCAGGTTTAGTCGCAAGGCTGATGTTTTGTTCGAGGCCCGGTACAATCCGGGCCTTGTTGTCTCTCTGTAACTGGACAGGATCACTATGCCGGCTTCATTCGTTCATCTACGCCTGCACACTGAATACTCCCTGGTCGACGGGCTGGTGCGGATCAAGCCGCTGGTCAAGGCGCTGACCGCCATGAACATGCCGGCGGTTGCGGTCACTGATCAGAACAACATGTGTTCCCTGGTCAAATTCTATAAAAACACCATGGGCGCAGGCATCAAGCCGATCTGCGGCGCCGACCTGTGGCTGTCGAACAAGGACCCGGACGCGCCCCTGAGCCGGCTCAGCCTGTTGGTGATGAACGCCAAGGGCTATCGCAACCTCACCGAGTTGATCTCGCGCGGCTTCATCGAAGGCCAGCGCAACGGCATGATCATCATCGAGCGTGAGTGGGTTGCCGAGGCGAATGAAGGCCTGATCATGCTGTCCGCCGCCAAAGAGGGCGAGATCGGCATGGCGCTGATCAGTGGCAACCCGGCCGAAGCCGAGGCCCTGACGCGTGAGTGGATGTCGGTGTTCCCGGACCGCTTCTATCTGGAAATCCAGCGCACCAGTCGCCCTAACGATGAAGAGCAGTTGCACGGCGCCGTGGCCCTGGCCGACAAGCTCGGCGCGCCGCTGGTGGCGAGCAACGATGTGCGTTTCATCAAGCAGGAAGACTTCGCCGCCCACGAAACCCGGGTGTGCATCGGTGAGGGCCGTGCCCTCGACGATCCTCGGCGCTCGAAGAATTACAGCGATCAGCAATACCTCAAAAGCGCCGAGGAAATGGCCGAGCTGTTCAGCGACATTCCCGACGCAATCGAAAACACCGTCGAGATCGCCAAGCGCTGCAACATCGAAGTAAAACTGGGCACACACTTTTTGCCCAACTTCCCGATTCCCGATGGCATGACCATCGACGAGTATTTCCGCAAGGTGTCCTTCGATGGTCTGGAGGAGCGGCTGGCAGTTTTGTTGCCAAAAGACACCACCGAAGATTACGACGCCAAGCGTCAGGTCTATGTCGACCGGTTGAATTTCGAGCTGGATATCATTATCCAGATGGGTTTTCCCGGTTACTTCCTGATCGTTATGGACTTCATCCAGTGGGCCAAGAGCAACGGAGTACCGGTAGGCCCGGGCCGTGGGTCGGGTGCCGGCTCGCTGGTGGCCTATGTGCAGAAGATCACCGACCTTGATCCGCTGGAATACGACCTGCTGTTCGAACGTTTCCTTAACCCGGAACGGGTTTCCATGCCCGACTTCGACGTCGACTTCTGCATGGACGGGCGTGACCGGGTCATCGACTACGTTGCCGAGAAGTACGGCCGCAACGCGGTAAGCCAGATCATCACGTTCGGCTCCATGGCTGCCAAGGCTGTGGTGCGTGACGTGGCGCGGGTGCAGGGCAAGTCCTATGGCCTGGCGGATCGTCTGTCGAAGATGATTCCGTTCGAAGTCGGCATGACCCTGGAAAAAGCTTACGAACAGGAAGAGATCCTGCGTGATTTCATCAAGGTCGATGAAGAAGCCGCGGAAATCTGGGAGATGGCGCGCAAGCTCGAAGGTGTTGTGCGTAACGTCGGCAAGCACGCCGGTGGTGTAGTAATCGCGCCGACCAAGCTGACTGACTTCTCGCCTATCTATTGCGACGAGGCCGGCGACGGTCTGGTGACCCAGTTTGACAAGGACGACGTTGAAGCCGCCGGACTGGTGAAGTTCGACTTCCTCGGCCTGCGAACCCTGACGGTCATCGACTGGGCGCTGAAGACCATCAACCGCGACCGTGCCAAGGTCGATCAGCCGCCGCTGGACATCGCGTTCATCCCGCTGGACGACAAGCCGACCTATCAGCTACTGCAAAAAGCCGAAACCACGGCGGTGTTCCAGCTCGAGTCGCGCGGTATGAAAGAGCTGATCAAAAAGCTCAAGCCCGACTGCCTGGAAGACCTTATTGCACTGGTGGCCCTGTTCCGTCCGGGCCCGCTGCAGTCAGGCATGGTTGACGACTTCATCAACCGTAAGCACGGTCGAGCCGAACTCGCGTACCCGCACTCGGACTACCAGTACGAAGGCCTCAAGCCTTTATTGGCGCCGACTTACGGCATCATCCTGTATCAGGAACAGGTGATGCAGATTGCCCAGGTCATGGCCGGTTACACCCTTGGTGGTGCGGACATGCTGCGTCGGGCCATGGGTAAGAAAAAACCCGAAGAAATGGCCAAGCAGCGCGGCGGTTTCATTGAAGGTTGCAAGACCAACAATATCGACGCGGACCTGGCCGGTAACATTTTCGACCTGGTGGAAAAGTTCGCCGGTTACGGCTTCAACAAGTCTCACTCTGCCGCTTACGGCCTGGTGTCGTATCAGACCGCTTGGCTGAAGACGCATTACCCGGCGCCGTTCATGGCGGCGGTACTGTCGGCGGATATGCACAACACCGACAAGGTCGTGACCTTGATCGAAGAAATTCGCACCATGAAGCTGCGTCTCGACGCGCCGGATGTGAATAATTCGGAGTTCAAGTTCACGGTGAACGACGACGGCCGCATCGTCTATGGCCTCGGCGCAATCAAAGGCGTCGGCGAAGGCCCGGTGGAAGCGATCACCGAGGCGCGTCAGGCGGGACCGTTCAAGGATCTGTTCGACTTCTGCGCCCGCGTCGACCTCAAACGCATCAACAAGCGCACCCTTGATGGCTTGATCCGCAGCGGTGCGCTGGATCGTCTCGGTCCGTATTTCCACGACGAACAGAAGGCTTATCAGGCCAACATCGATCGCAACCGCGCCGTGCTGCTGGCGGCGATGGAAGAGGCAATCAAATCAGCCGAACAGACCGCCCGTACCCGCGACAGTGGCCACGCCGACCTGTTTGGCGGGTTGTTCGTCGAGGAAGACGCCGATGTGTATGCGGTGCATCGCAAGGCCAAGGAGCTGACTCTCAAGGAACGTCTCAAGGGTGAGAAAGACACCTTGGGCCTTTACCTTACCGGCCACCCGATCGACGAATACGAAGGCGAAATTCGTCGTTTCGCCCGTCAGCGCATCATCGACCTGAAACCGGCGCGCGATACGCAAACCGTGGCGGGGATGATCATTGCCCTGCGGGTGATGAAGAACAAGAAGGGCGACAAGATGGGTTTCATCACCCTCGACGACCGCTCCGGGCGGATCGAGGCGTCGCTGTTTGCCGAGGCGTTCCACTCGGCGCAGTCGCTGCTGCAGACCGACGCGATGGTGGTGGTCGAAGGTGAAGTCAGTAACGACGACTTCTCCGGTGGCCTGCGCCTGCGGGTCAAGCGGGTGATGAGCATGGAAGATGCGCGTACCAACCTCGCCGAGAGCCTGCGTCTGAAGTTGCAGACGCAGGATCTCAAAGGCGATCAGCTACGCTGGTTGGGTGATCTGCTCAAGCGTCATCGCGGGGCGTGCCCGATCACAATGGAGTACACCAGCCCTGATGCGAAGACCTTGCTGCAGTTCGGCGAGACTTGGCGAATCGACCCGGCGGATGCCTTGATTCAAGCCCTGCGTGACCAGTTCGGGCGAGACAACGTCTTCCTCCAATACCGTTGACCGGCAGGTGCCATCATTGCACTTGCCCGCAACCTGAATTTTTAATCTCGACCTCAGCGCGCCTCTCCCTTAAGGTAGGGCGCGAATAGACAACCGGCCGGCCCAAGCTCATTTGGGACACGACCCAAGACGGACGCCTATGAACCCGAATTTTCTAGATTTCGAACAGCCGATCGCCGACCTGCAAGCCAAGATCGAAGAGTTGCGCTTGGTCGGTAATGACAATTCGCTGAATATCGGCGATGAGATCTCCCGCCTGCAGGACAAGAGCAAAACGCTGACCGAAGACATCTTCGGCAAGCTGACCAGCTGGCAGATCGCACGTCTGGCACGTCACCCGAAACGTCCGTACACCCTGGACTACATCGAGCACATCTTCACCGAGTTCGACGAACTGCACGGCGATCGTCATTTCTCCGACGACGCTGCAATCGTTGGCGGTATTGCCCGTCTGGACGACCAGCCAGTGATGATCATCGGTCACCAGAAGGGCCGCGAAGTACGCGAGAAGGTTCGCCGCAACTTCGGCATGCCGCGTCCGGAAGGCTACCGTAAGGCTTGCCGTCTGATGGAGATGGCCGAGCGTTTCAAAATGCCGATCCTGACGTTCATCGACACGCCGGGCGCCTACCCTGGCATCGACGCTGAAGAGCGCAACCAGAGCGAAGCGATCGCCTGGAACCTGCGTGTCATGTCGCGCCTGAAAACTCCGATCATCGCCACCGTCATCGGTGAAGGTGGTTCCGGTGGCGCATTGGCGATCGGCGTGTGCGATCAGTTGAACATGTTGCAGTACTCGACCTACGCGGTGATTTCGCCGGAAGGTTGCGCCTCGATTCTGTGGAAAACCGCCGAGAAAGCGCCGGATGCCGCCGAAGCGATGGGCATCACTGCCGAGCGTCTGAAAGGCCTGGGCATTGTCGACAAGGTTATCGGCGAGCCTCTGGGCGGCGCGCATCGTGACCCGGCAGCTGCTGCGGCGTCGATCCGTGCCGAGCTGAGCTCGCAGCTGGCGATGCTGAAGAAGTTCGACAACGAAGCGCTGCTCAAGCGCCGTTATGATCGACTGATGAGCTACGGTCTCTAAGTCGAAACGCGATACCTGATGTGGGAGCGAGCCTGCTCGCGAAAGCGGTATGACAATCGACGAATGTGTTGAATGTTAAACCGTCTTCGCGAACAGGCTCGCTCCCACATTTGATTGAGGCAAAGAGAACGATATGGGGCAGTCCATGATTGATTTGCCTTCCCGGCTTTTGCTTAATCTTGCAGCCTGGCGCAATGCCAGGAACTGGCGCGTCGCTTTCTCCGGCGGCCTCGATTCCACTGTCCTCCTGCATCTGCTGGCCCATCTCGCCAAAACCGAGTCCCTCCCGACGCTAAGCGCCATCCACATCCATCACGGCCTTCAGGCTGCAGCCGATGCGTGGCCGGAACATTGCCAGGCGGTCTGCGATGCGTTGAGCATTCCATTGCAAGTGGAGCGGGTGAAGGTGCAACCGGGCGCGAGTCTTGAGCGGGCGGCGCGGGATGCGCGTTATGCGGTGTTCGGTTCGGTAAACCAGTCCAACGACGTTTTGCTGACCGGTCAGCACCGCGACGATCAGGCCGAAACCCTGTTGTTTCGTCTGTTGCGCGGTGCCGGCGTGCGTGGGCTTTCGGCAATGCCGGCACAACGTCCCTTGGGGCAGGGCACGTTGGTTCGGCCTTTGCTCGACGTCACTCGCGCCGAACTTGAAGCCTACGCCGCGGCGCACCAGTTGCAATGGATCGAAGACCCTTCAAACGAAGATCGGCAGTTTTCGCGCAATTACCTGCGTCATCAGATCGTGCCGCTGCTGACCGGGCGCTGGCCGCAAGCGCAAGCCAACATGGCCCGCAGCGCCGCGCATTTGCGTGAGGCGCAAGGCTTGCTGGATGAGCTGGCACAGATCGATCTGGCGCACGCCAAAGCCTCGACTGATTTCGACTGGCTGGGTGTGCCGTCGCTGGAATTGGCACCGTTGGCGGCGTTGTCCGTGGCCCGTCAGCGAAATGCATTGAGCCACTGGCTCGAACCACTCACCCGGCTGCCTGATACTGACCATTGGTCGGGTTGGACGGATTTGTGCGATGCCGCCAACGATGCATCGCCGGTCTGGCGTTTGGCCGATGGCGAGTTGCACCGCAGCGCCGGTCGTCTCTGGTGGCTGAGCGGCGACTGGCTGCGTGCACCAGTGATCGGCGGCGAGTGGCACACCCCGACATCACCGCTACGCTTGTCCGGTAACGGGGTCGTCGTGTTCAGTGGCCAGGCGCCTTGCGGGCCGTTGCGCATTGCTTACCGTCAGGGCGGGGAATTGATGCATCTGGCCGATCGTGGCCATCGTGATCTCAAACGGTTGCTCAACGAGCGTGCGGTGCCGGCCTTCGTGCGTGGCAGATTGCCGCTGCTGTTTCGCGGTGAAGAATTGCTCGCGGTGGCGAACCTGCCGGGCCTTGATGGCAATGCGCAGGACGGCTGGAAATTGCATTGGCAGCCAACAGACGAAGATCAAGGTTTGAGATGAAAGGGGCATTCCGGTAGACTACGCTCCCTTCTTGATACAACTTCTGTGGATTCGCCTGAATTGCAGGAGTTGCCGATTACCAAGCAGTCTTTGCTGGGCGATTCCAAAAAATGTGTAGCGAGCAACGTACCGGTGTTTCATCTGCCGGTCTGTCCCAACGCGGCGGTTTTTTTGAAAGGTGCACTGTGATTAATGCAGGTGATCGGGGGCTTCGGCCTTCCTTCGCTTTCCCCGGCGGCTCGTACCGCTTTAACGCAGACTTCTAGGGTTTTTCATGACGCGCTACATATTCGTCACGGGCGGTGTTGTTTCTTCATTGGGGAAAGGCATTGCCTCGGCTTCATTGGCGGCTATCCTGGAGGCGCGGGGGCTTAAGGTCACCATGCTTAAGCTGGATCCGTACATCAACGTCGACCCGGGCACCATGAGCCCGTTCCAGCATGGTGAAGTGTTCGTCACCCACGACGGCGCCGAGACCGACCTGGACCTGGGCCACTACGAGCGGTTCATCCGCACGACCATGACTCAGAACAACAACTTCACCACCGGCCGTGTTTACGAACACGTGCTGCGCAAAGAGCGCCGTGGTGACTACTTGGGTGCAACCATCCAGGTGATTCCGCACATTACCGACGAAATCAAGCGCCGCATCATCAAGGGTGCAGGCGATGCCGACGTGGCGATGGTCGAAATCGGTGGCACCGTGGGTGACATCGAGTCGCAACCGTTCCTCGAAGCCATCCGTCAGCTGCGATTCGAAGTCGGCGCCAAGCGCGCGATGCTGATGCACCTGACGCTGGTGCCGTACATCGCCACCGCCGGCGAAACCAAAACCAAGCCAACCCAGCACTCGGTCAAGGAACTGCGTTCCATCGGCCTGCAGCCTGACGTGCTGGTTTGCCGCTCCGATCACCCGATCGACATCTCGTCGCGTCGCAAGATCGCGCAATTCACCAACGTTGAAGAGCGTGCGGTCATCGCTCTGGAAGACGCCGACACCATCTACAAGATCCCGGGCATTCTGCATTCGCAGGGTCTGGACGATTTCGTCGTCGAGCGTTTCGGTCTGCAGTGCGGCGGTGCCGATCTGTCCGAGTGGGAAGCTGTGGTTGATGCCAAGCTGAACCCGGAACACGAAGTCACCATCGCCATGGTCGGCAAGTACATGGAACTGCTGGACGCCTACAAGTCGCTGATCGAAGCGATGAGCCATGCGGGCATCAGCAACCGTACCAAGGTCAACCTGCGCTACATCGATTCCGAAGACATCGAAAACCAGGGCACTGCGCTGCTGGAAGGCGTAGACGCCATCCTCGTTCCGGGCGGTTTCGGTCTGCGCGGCGTGGAAGGCAAGATCACTGCCGTTCAGTACGCTCGCGAAAACAAGGTTCCGTACCTGGGTATCTGCCTGGGCATGCAAGTGGCGGTCATCGAGTTCGCTCGTAACGTCATGGGCTGGAAAGACGCCAACTCCACCGAGTTCGATCGCGCCAGCGGCCACCCGGTTGTCGGCCTGATCACCGAGTGGGAAGACGCCACCGGTGCCGTAGAAGTGCGTACTGAAGCCTCCGATCTGGGCGGCACCATGCGCCTCGGCGCTCAGGAATGCCTGCTCGAAACCGGCTCCAAAGTGCACGATTGCTACGGCAAGGACGTGATCGTCGAGCGTCACCGTCACCGTTACGAAGTGAACAACAACCTGCTGCCGCAAATCATCGAGGCCGGCCTGAAGATTTCCGGTCGCTCCGCTGATGCAGCCCTGGTTGAAGTGGTTGAAGCACCGGATCATCCATGGTTCGTCGCTTGCCAGTTCCACCCAGAGTTCACCTCGACACCACGTGATGGCCATCCGCTGTTCAGCGGCTTCGTCAAAGCAGCGTTGGCTCAACACCAGAAGAAGGCGTAACCCCGATGGCACAGAAGATCATCCGCGTCGGCGACATCGAGATTGCCAACGACAAACCCATGGTGCTGTTCGGCGGCATGAACGTGCTGGAAAGCCGTGACATGGCCATGCAGGTTTGCGAAGAGTATGTGAAGGTCACCGAAAAACTCGGTATCCCTTACGTGTTCAAGGCCAGTTTCGACAAGGCCAACCGTTCTTCTGTGACCTCGTATCGCGGTCCTGGACTGGAAGAGGGCATGCGCATCTTCCAGGACATCAAGCAGGCTTTTGGCGTGCCGATCATCACCGACGTCCACGAGCCTGAACAGGCCGCGGTCGTCGCCGAGATCTGCGACATCATCCAGTTGCCGGCCTTCCTGTCGCGCCAGACCGATCTGGTCGTGGCGATGGCCAAGACCAACGCGATCATCAACATCAAGAAAGCCCAGTTCCTCGCCCCTCAGGAAATGAAACACATCCTGAACAAGTGCGTTGAAGCGGGTAATGATCAACTGATCCTCTGCGAGCGTGGTTCGAGCTTCGGCTATAACAACCTCGTGGTCGACATGCTCGGCTTCGGCATCATGAAGCAGTTCGAGTACCCGGTATTCTTCGACGTGACCCATTCGCTGCAAATGCCTGGCGGTCGTTCCGACTCCGCCGGCGGTCGCCGTGCACAGGTCCTGGACCTCGCCAAGGCTGGCATGAGCCAAGGTCTGGCAGGTCTGTTCCTCGAAGCTCACCCGGATCCGGACAACGCCAAATGCGACGGCCCTTGCGCCTTGCGTCTGGACAAACTGGAGCCATTCTTGGCCCAGCTCAAAGCCTTGGACGAACTGGTTAAGAGTTTTCCGACGGTAGAAACCGCGTAAACCTCAATTCTCCGGTAAAGTACCGCACGATTTGTCGCTCATGCCCTCGGGCATGAGCGTTATCGTCTGCAAATCTGCCCGCTGCACCCCCTTGCCGACGGTAAAAAGATTTCCTCTAGCTGCGTCGTTTTCGTCAACTTTGGAGTGTTTACAACAATGGCAAAAATCGTCGACATCAAAGGTCGTGAAGTTCTCGACTCCCGTGGCAATCCCACCGTGGAAGCGGACGTGCTTCTCGACAACGGCATCATCGGCAGCGCATGCGCGCCGTCCGGTGCATCCACTGGCTCGCGTGAAGCGCTCGAGCTGCGTGATGGCGACAAGAGCCGTTACCTGGGCAAGGGCGTGCTTAAAGCGGTAGCCAACATCAATGGCCCGATCCGCGATCTGCTGCTGGGCACTGACCCAAGCGATCAGAAAGCCCTCGATCACGCGATGATCAAGCTCGACGGTACCGAAAACAAAGCGACCCTGGGCGCCAACGCCATTCTCGCCGTGTCCCTGGCTGCGGCCAAGGCTGCTGCACAGGATCAGGACCTGCCGCTGTACGCTCACATCGCCAACCTGAACGGCACCCCGGGTGTGTACTCGATGCCGGTTCCGATGATGAACATCATCAACGGTGGCGAGCACGCCGATAACAACGTCGACATTCAGGAATTCATGGTTCAGCCGGTTGGCGCCAAGTCTTTCTCGGAAGGTCTGCGCATGGGCACCGAGATTTTCCATCACCTCAAAGCTGTGCTGAAGGCCCGTGGCCTGAGCACTGCTGTCGGCGACGAAGGTGGTTTTGCGCCTAACCTGGCTTCCAACGAAGACGCGCTGAAAGTGATTTCCGAAGCTGTGGACAACGCCGGTTACAAGCTGGGCACCGACGTGACCCTGGCCCTGGACTGCGCAGCCAGCGAATTCTACGAAGACGGCAAGTACAACCTGTCCGGCGAAGGCCAGGTGTTCACTGCTGAAGGTTTCGCCGACTACCTCAAAGGTCTGACCGAGCGTTACCCGATCATCTCCATCGAAGACGGTCTGGACGAGTCCGACTGGGCTGGCTGGAAAATTCTCACCGACAAAATCGGCGAGAAAGTGCAGCTGGTGGGCGACGATCTGTTCGTGACCAACACCAAGATCCTGAAAGAAGGCATCGATAAAAAGATCGCCAACTCGATCCTGATCAAGTTCAACCAGATCGGCACCCTGACCGAAACCCTGGAAGCCATCCAGATGGCCAAGGCTGCCGGTTACACCGCAGTGATCTCGCACCGTTCCGGCGAAACCGAAGATTCGACCATTGCCGACCTGGCTGTGGGCACCTCGGCTGGCCAGATCAAGACCGGTTCGCTGTGCCGTTCCGACCGCGTTTCCAAGTACAACCAACTGCTGCGTATCGAAGAGCAGTTGAATGGCAAAGCCAAGTACAACGGTCGTAGCGAGTTCCGCGGTTAAGCTGAAACTGATAAAAGGACACCGGATTGTGTCGAAAAAGTCGTGACAGCGATGGATTTGCCACTAATCTGATGCCTTAACAGCACAAGCCTGGATTTTCCAGGCTTCGTGCTATCAGACGCTGCAAAGTTTTGGCGTGGCTGTCTTTTTTCACTGGATACCTGATATTCGATGCGCAGTCCTTACTGGTTGTTTCTCGTTTTGCTCCTGCTGCTGGCCGGTCTGCAGTACCGCCTGTGGGTGGGCAATGGCAGTCTGGCGCAAGTCGCCGAGCTGAATCAGCAGATTGCTGATCAACATGCCGAGAACGAAGGTTTGCTGGAGCGTAACCGGGTGATGGACGCTGAGGTCAGCGAGTTGAAGAAAGGCATGGAGACCGTTGAAGAGCGGGCTCGTCACGAGTTGGGCATGGTCAAGGACGGCGAAACCCTTTACCAGTTGGCTCAATGATCAATTCCCTGCCGGCCTTCTGGGCCGTGATTCCTGCCGCGGGCGTCGGTGCCCGAATGGCCGCGGACCGTCCCAAGCAATATCTGCAACTGGGCGGGCGCACAATTCTCGAACACAGCCTCGGCTGTTTCCTCGATCACCCGAGCCTCAAGGGTTTGGTGGTCAGTGTTGCTGTTGATGATCCTTATTGGCCGAGCCTGGCATGCGTCAACGATTCGCGTATTCAGCGCGTTGACGGCGGTGCCGAGCGTTCCGGTTCGGTGCTCAATGCCTTGCTGCATCTGCACGCGCAAGGTGCGGACGATGAGGACTGGGTGCTGGTGCACGATGCGGCGCGGCCCAATCTGAGTCGCGATGATCTCGACAAATTACTCGCTGAACTGGCGGATGACCCGGTGGGTGGTTTGCTGGCGGTGCCCGCGCGCGACACCCTGAAACGGATCGACAAGCACGGTCGTGTGGTTGAAACCGTTGACCGCAGCGTGATCTGGCAGGCTTACACGCCGCAGATGTTCCGCCTCGGTGCACTGCATCGCGCATTGGCGGACAGCCTGGTGGCGGATGCGGTGATTACCGATGAAGCTTCGGCGATGGAGTGGGCGGGGCAGGCACCCCGTCTGATCGAAGGGCGTGCGGATAACCTCAAGGTGACCCGCCCGGAAGATCTGGAGTGGTTGCGTCAGCGTTGGGCTAACCGTCGCTAAAAGATCGCAGCCTGCGGCAGCTCCTACAAGGGGATTTGCCGCGACAAAAACCACCGTAGGAGCTGCCGCAGGCTGCGATCTTTTGATCTTAAATCCGATACTCTGGCCGTTCGGCCAACCCTTCCTTAAGAAAGTCCACCAACTTGCGCACCTTCGGCGACAAATGTCGCTGTTGCGGATACAGCGCCCACACCGCAGTATTCGGCGGCTGATGCGCCTCCAACAACGAAATCAATGCGCCGCTGTGCAAGTGCTCCAGCACGTAGTAGTCCGGCAACTGACACAAACCGACCCCTTGTAAAGCTGCATCCAGCACCGCTTGCCCACTGTTGCAACGCCAGTTTCCCTGCACTCGCTGGGAAAATTCCCGCCCATTTTGCTCAAGCTGCCAGATGTCCGTGCTGCCGATCAGGCAATTATGCCGGCTCAGTTCCGACAGGCTGTGTGGTCGTCCATACCGTTCCAGGTAGGACGGAGACGCGCAGAGGTACATGCGCCGTGGCGCCAGGCGCGTCGCGACCAGTCGTGAATCTTGCAATCGTCCCAATCGAATCGCCAGATCCAGTCCCTCATGCACCAGATCGAGTTGACGATTGCTCAGCTCAATATCGATGCGCAGTTGCGGGTAGAGCCCCATGAACCGTGTCACTAGCGGCACGATAAATCGCTCGCCATAGGCAACAGCGCACGTCATGCGCAGCATGCCTTTGGGTTCGCTGGTCAGATCGCCAACCGCGCGCAGGGCTTCTTCGCGTCCGTCCTGCAAGCGCTGGCAGTGTTGCAGGAATGTCTGCCCGGCTTCGGTCAGCGTCACCCTGCGGGTACTGCGATAGAGCAGGCGCGTCTGCAAACGCTCTTCCAGTCGTACGATTTGTCGACTGATGTGCGAGGAAGAAGCCCCGAGACGTTCGGCAGCGGCGGTGAATTGGCTGCATTCAGCGACGGCGACAAACTCGTCGATGCCTTCCCAGCGGTTTTCGGACATCAGGATTATCCCTGTATGGCAATAATGTTTTGCTTTTGGCCTGATTATTCATCGTCAGGCCATGTATTACACTCCTTGTCTGCTTTTTTATTTAATGGATTCACGGGAGAGTCAGCATGATCAAGTCGCGCGCCGCCGTTGCCTTCGAGGCCAAGAAGCCGCTGGAAATCGTAGAAGTTGATGTCGCCATGCCCAAGGCTGGCGAAGTGCTGCTGCGGGTAGTCGCTTCCGGTGTTTGCCATACTGACGCCTACACCTTGTCCGGCGCTGACCCGGAAGGGATCTTCCCTTCGATCCTCGGCCACGAGGGCGGCGCCATCGTTGAGGCGATCGGCGAAGGCGTGACATCGGTTGCTGTCGGCGATCACGTTATCCCGCTCTACACCCCGGAGTGTGGCCAGTGCAAATTCTGCAAGTCGGGCAAGACCAATCTGTGTCAGGCCATTCGTGCGACCCAGGGCAAAGGCCTGATGCCGGATGGCACTTCGCGTTTTTCCTACAAGGGCGAAACGATTTTCCACTACATGGGTACTTCGACCTTCTCGGAATACACCGTGTTGCCGGAAATCTCCGTGGCCAAAATCGCTAAAGACGCGCCGCTGGAAAAAGTCTGCCTGCTCGGTTGCGGCGTCACCACCGGTATCGGTGCAGTGCTCAACACCGCCAAGGTCAAACCGGGCGACACCGTGGCCATTTTCGGTTTGGGCGGCATCGGTCTGTCGGCTGTTATCGGTGCAGTGAAGGCCAACGCCGCGCGCATCATCGCCATCGACATCAACCCGGCCAAGTTCGAAATCGCCAAGCAGCTGGGTGCGACTGATTGCGTAAACCCGAAAGACTTCGACCGTCCGATTCAGGAAGTCATCGTCGACATGACCGATGGCGGCGTCGACTTTTCCTTCGAGTGCATCGGCAACGTGCAACTGATGCGCGCCGCCCTCGAGTGCTGCCATAAAGGCTGGGGCGAGTCGGTCATCATCGGTGTCGCCGGTGCCGGTCAGGAAATCGCTACCCGTCCGTTCCAGTTGGTCACCGGTCGCGTCTGGCGCGGTTCGGCATTCGGCGGCGTACGTGGCCGCAGCGAATTGCCAAGCTATGTCGACATGGCCCAGAGCGGTGAAATTCCGCTGGATACCTTCATCACCCACACCATGGGCCTGGAAGATATCAACAAGGCGTTCGACCTGATGCACGAAGGCAAGAGCATTCGTACCGTCATCCATTTCTGATCAATCGTGATGTCATGGCTACAAGTCTTGAAGGCTTGTGGCCGTGACCGCGTAGGAGTCTTTACATGAGCCTGGAAAATATCTCCTGTCAGAAGAGTTTTGGCGGTTGGCACAAGCGTTATCGTCACCGTTCCGACGTGCTGGGCTGCGACATGGTATTTGCCGTGTACCTGCCACCGCAGGCGGAGCAAGGCGGCAAGCTGCCGGTGTTGTACTGGCTGTCGGGGCTGACCTGTACCGACGAGAATTTCATGCACAAGGCCGGCGCGTTGCGCATGGCTGCTGAACTCGGCCTGATCATTGTCGCACCGGACACCAGCCCGCGCGGCCCTGATGTGCCGGGCGATCCGGATGGTGCGTGGGACTTTGGCCTCGGTGCCGGGTTTTATCTGAATGCCACGCAGGAACCCTGGTCGCGGCACTATCGGATGCATGACTATGTCGTGCAGGAATTGCCTTCACTGGTTGAAGCGCATTTCCCGGCCTCGGATAAACGCAGCATCAGCGGCCACTCCATGGGTGGCCACGGTGCGTTGGTATGTGCCTTGCGCAATCCGGGACGTTATCAGTCGGTGTCGGCCTTTTCGCCGATCAACAACCCGATGGATTGTCCGTGGGGGCAGAAGGCATTTTCGCGTTATCTGGGTGAAGACCGTTCGAAGTGGAAAGAGTGGGATGCCTGTGCGCTGATCGCCGAGGCTGACGAGAAGCTCCCGCTGTTGGTCGATCAAGGTGATCGCGATGACTTCCTCGCGACTCAGCTTAAACCCGAAGCCCTGCAACAAGCGGCCAAACAAGCGGGTCATCCGCTGACGCTGCGCCTGCAACCGGGCTACGACCACAGCTATTTCTTCATCTCAAGCTTTATAGACGACCACTTGCAGCATCACGCACAAGCCCTTCGGGGCTAATGCAGGTAGAATCACGCCCTGACAAAAATCGGGGCGTTTTTTTTATGCGTATTGGCCACGGCTATGATGTGCACCGTTTCGCTGAAGGCGATTTCATTACTCTGGGCGGCGTGCGCATTGCACACAGCTTCGGGCTGCTCGCTCATTCCGACGGTGACGTCCTGCTGCACGCCTTGAGCGATGCCTTGCTCGGCGCGGCTGCGCTGGGCGATATCGGCAAACATTTCCCGGATACCGACCCACAATTCAAGGGCGCCGACAGCCGTGCGTTGTTGCGTCATGTGGTCGGTCTGATCCACGCCAAGGGCTGGAAAGTCGGTAACGTCGATAACACCATCGTTGCCCAGGCGCCGAAAATGGCCCCGCATATCGAATCGATGCGCGCACTGATCGCCGCGGATCTTCAAGTTGAGTTGGATCAAGTGAACGTGAAAGCTACCACCACCGAAAAGCTTGGCTTTGTCGGTCGCGAAGAAGGCATCGCCGTGCACTCCGTTGCCTTGTTGCTGCGCGCATGAATGAACTGCAATTGCTCGGCCCGCGCGCCTATGGCGAACCCCTCGGCACTGCGGTACTGAAAGCCATCGCTGAAGATTTTCAGGTGGATGAAGTGCTGGATATCCCGTTCAGTGGCGACGGCGAACACCTGTGGATCTGGGTGGAAAAACGTGGCCTGAACACCGAGGAAGCCGCACGGCGTATCGCCAAGGCTGCCGGTGTGCCGCTGCGCACTGTCAGCTACGCCGGTCTCAAGGATCGTCAGGCGCTGACCCGTCAGTGGTTCAGTGTGCAACTGCCGGGCAAGGCAGATCCTGATCTGTCGGCGGCGGAAAACGACACGTTGAAAATCCTCAAGACCACTCGCCACAAGCGCAAGCTGCAACGCGGCGCGCATTCGGCGAATGGTTTCACGTTGCGCCTGACGCAGTTCGCCGGCGACAAAGCCGCGATTGAAGAGCGCCTGCAACTGATCGTCAAACAAGGTATTCCCAATTATTTCGGCGCCCAGCGTTTCGGCCATGACGGCGGCAACGTCGTCGATGCCCGATCGTGGGCGGCGCGCAAGGCCTTGCCGGAGCAGCGCAATGTACGCTCGCGACTGCTGTCGACGGCGCGCAGTTTTCTGTTTAACCAGGTGTTGGCTGCACGTGTGGCGGATGGCACCTGGCAGCGCGCGCTGGTTGGCGATCTGCTGGCTTTCACCGATAGCCGTAGTTTCTTCCCGGCCGGTGAAGCTGAATTGAGCGACCCGCGTCTGGCGATTCTCGATCTGCATCCGACCGGCCCGCAGTGGGGTGAAGGTGACTCTCCGGCCGCTGGCGCTGTCCATGATCTGGAGCAGGGGATTGCCGCGCGTGAAGCGGATCTGCGCGATTGGTTGATCAACGCCGGCATGAGTCACGAACGTCGCATCCTGCGGCTGCCCATTGGCGGGTTGACGTGGCATTATCCCCAGCCTGACATTCTGCAACTGGAATTCGTCCTCCCGGCCGGATGCTTCGCCACTGTATTGGTGCGCGAGCTCGTTGATCTGGTGCCGGTGGGGCAGACGGACAGCCCATGCGTATTCTGATTTCTAACGATGATGGGGTAACCGCACCCGGTCTCGCCGCGCTTTATGCTGCGCTGGCGGATTACACCGAGTGCGTGGTTATCGCCCCTGAGCAGGACAAAAGCGGCGCCAGCAGTTCGCTGACGCTCGACCGTCCGTTGCACCCGCAATACCTGGCCAACGGCTTTATCAGCCTCAACGGCACGCCAACCGACTGCGTACATCTGGGCCTGAACGGGTTGCTGGAGCGCCAGCCGGACATGGTGGTTTCCGGGATCAATCTCGGCGCCAACCTTGGCGATGACGTGTTGTATTCCGGGACGGTGGCGGCGGCCCTTGAAGGACGTTTCCTCGAGCGCCCATCGTTCGCCTTCTCGCTGGTCTCACGCCAGGTCGATAATCTTCCTACAGCGACCTACTTTGCGCGCAAACTGGTCGAAGCCCACGCCGGGCTCGATTTGCCGCCGCGCACGGTGCTCAACGTGAACATTCCCAATCTGCCGATCGACCACATTCGCGGCATCCAGCTGACCCGACTGGGGCACCGTGCCCGGGCGGCGGCGCCGATGAAAGTGGTCGACCCGCGTGGCAAGGCCGGTTACTGGATTGCTGCCGCCGGCGATGCCGAAGATGGCGGCCCGGGCACTGACTTTCATGCGGTGATGCAGGGCTATGTTTCCATCACGCCACTGCAGCTCGATCGCACCTTCAACGATGCCTTCAGAAGTCTCGATGGCTGGCTGGAGGGACTGCGCTGATGGCTCGTGAACACGAAGACAGAATGCGCAGCGGCATCGGCATGACGTCCCAGCGCACGCGGGAGCGTTTGATCCAGCGTCTGTATGAAGAAGGACTGTCCAACGCCAAGGTGCTGGAAGTCATCCGGCGCACGCCGCGTCACCTGTTCGTCGACGAAGCGTTGGCGCACCGCGCTTATGAAGATACTGCGCTGCCGATCGGCCATAACCAGACCATCTCCCAGCCTTATATGGTGGCGCGCATGAGCGAGCTGCTGTTGGAGGCGGGCCCCTTGGACAAGGTGCTGGAGATCGGCACCGGTTCCGGTTACCAGACTGCCGTGTTGTCGCAACTGGTTGAGCGGGTGTTCTCGGTCGAGCGCATTAAGGTCTTGCAGGATCGGGCCAAGGAGCGTCTGGTCGAACTCAATCTGCGCAACGTGGTGTTTCGTTGGGGGGACGGTTGGGAAGGCTGGCCGGCGCTGGCACCGTACAACGGCATTATTGTGACTGCCGTGGCCACCGATGTGCCGCAAGCGTTGCTTGATCAACTGGCACCGGGCGGGCGATTGGTGATCCCGGTCGGTTCCGGAGAAGTGCAGCAATTGATGCTGATCGTGCGCGAAGAAAATGGTTTTTCTCGACGCGTTTTAGGCGCCGTGCGTTTTGTGCCATTGCTCAATGGTCCACTGGCCTGAGCATTTGTTCAACGGCGCTGAATTCCTTTCGCTGGCCTTGGTCTTACACCGGCGGCGATCGTTTAAACGCAGCAGATTGTCAGCTTGCAAACGTGTGCGTGAAGCGAATTCGCTTCATTAAAGGTAAAGCCGATTCGGCCCGTTATACTTGCGACACCTCATGCCGGAGTTCGGCATTCGAATTTTTCAGCCACCACAAAGGGAGCGGCGGGTGAGTCTCACTGTCATTGCGCAGCGTATGGGTAACACGAGCTTTCAGCGCCTGGTGACTGGCCTTGTCTTGAGCACCTTGCTGGTGGGTTGCTCCAGCACCAAATCGAGCAGTGTCCGGGTAGTCGATCGCAACGGCGCGGCCGCACAGCGTCCTACCGTGACGACCGGTCAATATGTAGTCCGTCCGGGCGATACGATGTTTTCCATCGCATTTCGCTACGGCTGGGACTACAAAGCCCTCGCGGCGCGGAACAATATTCCTACGCCGTATACGATCCATCCGGGTCAGACAATTCGCTTCGACGGGCGTACCGGTTCAACGTCGACTGCCGTGGTGAGCAGCGCCAGTTCTTCGCCATCATCGTCCAGCAAAACCACGGTAATCCGGCGCCAGGCAAATGGCACAACGACCACCACAACCCGCGGTTCTGCGGGTGCTGTACCGTCCGTCGCCAACAAGCAAACCCCGGCTCCAATGCCTCCAGCCGGCCCAGCCCCGAACGGCTGGGGATGGCCATCTAATGGCATTCTGATTGGTAAATTCTCTTCAAACGGTAGTTTGAATAAAGGAATTGATATCGCCGGAGATTTGGGACAGCCTGTTTTAGCTGCGTCTGATGGGACGGTGGTTTACGCCGGGAGTGGCTTAAGGGGCTACGGCGAATTAGTCATCATCAAACACAGCGAAACCTACGTCAGTGCTTACGGACATAACCGCAGGCTGTTGGTTCGGGAGGGACAGCAGGTCAAAGTCGGACAGACAATTGCCGAAATGGGGTCAACGGGTACAGACCGGGTGAAACTGCATTTTGAGATTCGCCGACAAGGTAAACCAGTAGATCCGCTGCAGTTCCTGCCAAGGCGTTGATTTGCAATCCAGCCTGTTCCGTCGCGTAGAGGGGACAGGCTCCAGCGTTGCCAAGGATAGAGGCGTCGCTTGAGCTTGGGGTCGAACTCACCAAAGGACTATAACAATGGCTCTCAGTAAAGAAGTGCCGGAGTTTGACATCGACGATGAGGTTCTCCTTATGGAGGCCGGCATCGATTCGGAATCTTCGATGTCGAATGATGAAGGGGCTGCTCCACCTTCCGTTCGTTCCAAATCCAAACAATCTGCTTCACTCAAACAACATAAATACATCGATTACACTCGGGCACTTGATGCCACGCAGTTGTATCTCAACGAAATCGGCTTTTCCCCATTGCTCTCCCCCGAGGAAGAAGTTCATTTTGCGCGCTTGTCGCAAAGTGGCGATCCGGCCGGGCGCAAGCGCATGATTGAAAGTAACCTGCGGCTGGTGGTGAAAATCGCCCGGCGTTACGTCAATCGGGGGCTGTCGTTGCTGGATCTGATTGAAGAGGGCAACCTCGGCTTGATCCGCGCGGTAGAAAAGTTCGACCCCGAGCGCGGCTTCCGCTTCTCGACCTACGCGACCTGGTGGATTCGTCAGACCATCGAGCGCGCGATCATGAATCAGACCCGGACCATCCGGTTGCCGATCCATGTGGTCAAGGAGCTCAATGTGTACCTGCGGGCTGCACGGGAGTTGACGCAGAAACTCGACCACGAACCTTCACCCGAAGAAATCGCCAACCTGCTGGAAAAACCGGTAGGTGAGGTCAAGCGCATGCTGGGCCTGAACGAGCGCGTTTCTTCGGTCGACGTCTCGCTGGGTCCGGATTCGGATAAAACCCTGCTGGACACACTTACCGATGATCGTCCGACCGATCCATGCGAACTGCTGCAGGACGATGACCTGTCGCAGAGCATCGATCAATGGCTGTCGGAACTGACCGACAAGCAGCGCGAGGTGGTCATTCGCCGCTTCGGCCTGCGCGGCCACGAGAGCAGCACGCTGGAAGATGTAGGCCTGGAGATCGGCCTGACCCGGGAACGGGTAAGACAGATCCAGGTAGAAGGCCTCAAGCGCCTTCGCGAAATCCTTGAAAAGAATGGCCTGTCGAGCGAGTCGCTGTTTCAGTAAGCGCTTCAAACGACCACCCGCAAAAAGCCCCGACTGGTTCGGGGTTTTTTGTTGCCTGGAGTTCGCGTCGAATCTCGGCCCGAGCCTTCGGCAGCTCCTACAAAAGCTATCGGTCGAGATTTGTAGTCTCGCTCTGTAAGCCTTTTCTTACTGTTTCGTAAGTGTTCGTTATTTTTACACGGTCGAAGGCGTCTGTTTTTTAATGGGCTGTTTTTAACCTATTGATTAATATGATTATTTTTTAATATGAAGCGTTTGTGACGGACCGTTTGAGCGCTCAGGACGCATTGCTCTTGCCGGGAAATTCTCTAGTATCGGGGTTGTGTCGACGGACAGACACGCCCTTCAAGGAAGAGGGGAATGGACATCGCAGGATGCGATTCATCAGGACGATGAAAGGGAACACAGGGAATAGGGAAAAATGTGGGCGGGTCAAACCGCCCCTTTTTTTGTCTGCAAAAAAGTAAAAACCGCAAAAGCAAAAAGGCCCGCAAGGGGCCTTTTTTCGAGCGCGTTACAGATCAGCGTTCGAGATCTTTGATCTTGCCTTTGACGCCATCCCACTCTTCGGCATCCGGCAGCGATTCTTTCTTCTCGGTGATGTTCGGCCAGATTTCCGCCAACTCAACGTTCAGCTGGATGAATTCCTGCATCTCTTCCGGAACTTCATCCTCGGAGAAAATGGCTACGGCCGGGCATTCTGGTTCGCACAGGGCGCAGTCGATGCACTCATCCGGGTGAATCACCAGGAAGTTCGGGCCTTCGTAAAAGCAGTCCACCGGACAGACTTCTACGCAGTCGGTGTACTTGCACTTGATGCAGTTGTCGGTGACGACGAAGGTCATTTCTAGTTCTCTCCTCAGGCGGCGGCAGCGTTGCCCCTTCACGGTTGGGGTCGCCAGGTTCGGGAGCGATGTCTGCTGGCCAGGCTATTAGCCAGCAGCATCCCAAACCGCGCGAGATTCTAACAGCTTGAAGCCGTTTGCGTTATATCCGCTTCTTCAGTGCTTATATCCGGTTCTTCAGCGCATAGAGCATTTCCAGAGCACGACGCGGCGTCATGTCGTCAATGTCCAGTTTAGCCAGCTCATCCAACACCGGGTGCGGCAAACTGGCGAACATATCGCTTTGTTGCGGCGCTGCGGGTTTTCCCTTGACCGGTTTCGGCGCTTCATGGGGCAGCGCGGTCTCTTCCAGTCGACTCAGATGTTCCCGCGCCCGTACGATGACTTCGCTCGGTACGCCCGCCAGTTGCGCGACCGCCAGGCCGTAGCTCTGACTTGCAGGCCCTGGCAGCACATGGTGCAGGAACACGATGCGCTCGTTATGTTCGGTCGCGTTGAGGTGGACGTTGGCCACCAACGGCTCGGCTTCCGGCAACACGGTCAGTTCGAAATAGTGCGTGGCGAACAGCGTGTAGGCGCGCAGATGCGCCAAGCGCTCGGCAGCAGCCCAGGCCAGCGACAGGCCGTCGAAGGTGCTCGTACCGCGTCCGACTTCGTCCATCAGCACCAGACTGCGTTCGGTGGCGTTGTGCAGGATGTTGGCGGTTTCGCTCATTTCCACCATGAAGGTCGAGCGGCCACCGGCCAGGTCATCACTGGAACCGATCCGGGTGAAGATCCGGTCAACCAACGACAGTTCGCAACTGGCCGCCGGCACGAAGCTGCCGATGTGTGCCAGCAGCACGATCAAAGCAGTTTGACGCATGTAGGTGGATTTACCGCCCATGTTCGGGCCGGTGATCACCAGCATCCGCGTGTTGTCATCCAGACTCAGGTCATTGGCCACGAACGGCGTGGTCAGGACTTGCTCGACCACCGGGTGACGACCCTGAGTGATGCGCATGCACGGCTCGCTGACGAAGCGCGGGCAGTTCAGATCCAGATTCAGTGCGCGTTCGGCGAGGTTGCTCAGCACGTCCAGCTCGGCCAGCGCGCTGGCAGTGTCCTGCAGCGGTGGCAACTGGCTGATCAGATCTTCCAGCAGCGCCTCATAAAGCATCTTTTCGCGAGCGAGGGCGCGGCTCTTGGCCGACAGCGCCTTGTCTTCGAACTCTTTCAGCTCTGGCGTAATGAAACGCTCGGCACCTTTCAAGGTCTGGCGACGGATGTAATCCGCCGGTGCCGATTCGGCTTGCTTGCTCGGCAATTCGATGAAGTAGCCGTGAATACGGTTGTAGCCGACTTTCAGGTGGGACAGCCCGGTGCGAGCCTTTTCCCGGGCTTCCAGATCGATCAGGAACTGGCCGGCGTTTTCGCTTAGCGATTGCAACTCGTCGAGTTCGCTATCGTAACCGGTCTTCAACACGCCGCCGTCACGGATCACCGCAGGCGGGTTGTCGATAATGGCTTTTTCCAGCAGTGCCGCCAGTTCCGGGTAAGTGCTGGTGGTCGTCGCCAGACTTTGCAGGTGCGGCGCTTCCAGATCGGTCATCGCTACTTGCAGTTCAGGCAGCGCACCAAGGGCATCGCGCAGGCGCGCAAGGTCACGCGGACGCGCATTGCGCAGGCCGATTCGCGCGAGAATCCGCTCGATGTCGCCGATTTCCTTGAGCTGCGGCTGCAGTTTTTCGAAACGATAGCGGTCGAGCAGGCAAGTGATCGATGTCTGACGCGCCAGCAGTACGGTCAGATCACGCAGCGGACGGTTCAGCCAACGGGTCAGCAAACGGCTGCCCATGGCGGTCTGGCAGCGATCGACCACCGATTGCAGGGTGTTGTCGCGGCCCCCGGCCAGGTTGGTGTCGAGCTCCAGATTGCGCCGGCTCGCGCCGTCGAGCACAACGGTGTCATCGAGACGTTCGTGGCGCAGGCTGCGCAGATGGGGCAGGGCGGTGCGCTGGGTTTCCTTGGCATAGGCCAGCAGGCAACCGGCAGCGCCGATGGCCAGTGTCAGGTTTTCGCAACCGAAGCCTTTCAGATCCTGGGTGGAAAATTGCTGACAGAGACTTTTCAGCGCCGAATCACGCTCAAAATCCCACGGCGCACGACGCCGCACGCCACGGCGTTTTTCCGCCGGCAGATCCCTCGGCCAGTCATCCGGGATCATCAGTTCCACCGGGTTGACCCGCTCCAGCTCGGCCAGCAGATTTTCCCAGCCCTTGATTTCCAGCACGGTGAAGTTGCCGCTGGTGATGTCCAGCACCGCCAGACCAAACAGGCGCTCGTCACCCAGTACAGCGGCGATCAGGTTGTCGCGGCGCTCATCGAGCAGTGCCTCGTCACTGACCGTGCCCGGCGTGATGATTCGCACCACCTGACGATCAACCGGCCCTTTACTGGTGGCCGGATCGCCAACCTGCTCGCAGATCACCACGGACTCGCCAAGCTTGACCAGTTTCGCCAGGTAACCTTCTGCGGCGTGGTAAGGAATCCCGCACATAGGAATCGCCTGTCCCGCCGATTGCCCGCGCGCAGTCAGCGTGATGTCGAGCAGCTTGGCGGCCTTCTTCGCGTCTTCATAGAAGATCTCGTAGAAGTCACCCATGCGGTAGAACATCAGCTGATCCGGGTGCTGATTCTTCAGGCGCCAGTACTGCTGCATCATCGGGGTGTGGGAGGACAGATCGGAGACGGCTTTATTCATCGGATTGTCAGGCAACTCGTTAAAAGATGTAGGGCAAAAGCGGGGACAACGGCCGGGCTTTTCCGCGATGGGCGCAAGGTTACCATGGGGAGTCTGCTCGACGCAGGCGTCGCAGGTCGCTGTGTATTTCCTTCGTCGAAAAGACGCTATATGCATTGATTATGCAAATCAGCATTTGTCTTGGCGAATAACTTCAAGCATTATGCGCGTTATGCAAAAACGCAACGTATCCTCCGTCTTAAGAGCACTGCTCGATCAGCACGGGATCTCCCCCACGGAGCTCCACCGTCGCACCGGCGTGCCTCAATCCACTCTCTCGCGGATTCTCAGCGGGAAGATCGTCGATCCTTCGGATAAACATATTTCGAAGATCGCCGAGTACTTCGCCGTGAGCACCGATCAGTTGCGCGGGCGCGCGGATGTCGCGCCGTCGGCGGGTGCCGGGCGCGGTGACGTACACGCAGAACTCAAGGACATAATGCTGTGGGACGACGACACACCTGTCGATGACGACGAGGTGTCGGTGCCGTTTCTTCGCGAGGTTGAATTGGCAGCAGGATCAGGAAGATTCGTCATCGAAGAGAGCGAGCGCTCTAGCCTGCGCTTCGGCAAGCGCAGCCTGCGCCATAACGGCGTGCAGTTCGACCAGGCCAAATGCGTGACCGTGCGCGGCAACAGCATGTTGCCGGTACTGCGTGACGGCGCAACCGTGGGTGTGAACGCGGGCAAGTGCGGCATCGGCGACATCATTGATGGTGATCTGTACGCGATCAACCACAACGGCCAGTTGCGGGTGAAGCAGCTCTATCGCTTGCCTACCGGGATTCGACTGCGCAGCTTCAATCGTGACGAGCACCCTGACGAGGACTACAGCTTCCAGGAAATCCAGGAGGAGCAAATCGTCATCCTCGGTCACGTCTTCTGGTGGGGCATGTACGCCCGGTAATCACAACGCTTTCAGATAAAACCCGCCATCGGCGGGTTTTTTTTCGCCCGTCAAAAACCCTTGGAACCTTGATCCATGCGGCTTCCATGCGTCTATGCATTTATCGCGCATAAATAAATGCATTTACGCATTGACTGTATATGCATCCATGCATATTATTGCCACCAAGCCGCTCGACAAAGCGGCTGGAAACGAAAGCTCTTTAGTTCCACAAGAACAGGCAGCGATGAACCGGCCTCAACGGTTCAGAGGGTTGGCAACTGACCCGGGTGTGCAGCGTAAAGCACCACAAGCAGTTATCCGGCGGGCAGGGACCGCGGTCGGAAAAACAATTTGAATGGACTCGTACCGCGCCAGTAGCGCCGAAAAGTCAGCTTCCTTTTTTGAACACAGGATTTAAAGGAAGGCGAAGGAGCGCATTACTGAAAAGCCCGGCGAATGGCCGGGCTTTTTGGAATGCCTACCTCAAGAGAAAACGATTGAACCCAACACATACCACTCATCCATCACACCAGGAGGCGTGACATGACAAGCGAGCAACAAGCGCTGGCAGAAATGCCGATCTGGCTGGTCATCCTCCTTGCCGTAGTGGGCGGGGTGTCCGGCGAAATGTGGCGTGCCGATAAAGAGGGCGCCCGTGGCTGGTCACTGCTGCGGCGCCTGGCCCTGCGCTCCGGCGCCTGCATGATCTGCGGCGTGTCGGCGATCATGCTGCTGTATGCCGCAGGGCTGTCGATCTGGGCCGCCGGCGCGTTCGGTTGCCTGACGGCAATGGCCGGCGCCGACGTGGCCATCGGTCTATACGAACGCTGGGCCGCCAAGCGCATCGGCGTCTGCGAAGTTCCACCGCGCGACCAGCCTTAACCCCGACTGTTTCTCCGTGCCGCCATTTTGGCGGCAGGGCTGCGCGTGGACGATTGAAAAGGAGGTCATGCATGCCCACACCGATCCAGCAGCCGTCGCAACTGTTTACAGCCATCGCGACGACGCTGCGCAACACCGCCGCGCTCAATATCAATGTCGGCAATCACGACGATTTCACTGCACCCGGCGAACAAGCCTGGGTACTGATCGACATCGAACGTAATGCACCGGGAGAGCGCGCCGCCAACGGGCGTATTGCCCATGTGTTGACGTTGTCACTGCAAGTCATCCCGGCGCTTTCCGCGAGTGCTTTTGCAGCCTGCGATCTGATTGCCGTGTTGAAAAACCTGATCACCGACAACCGCTGGAACCTGCCCGGCGATCAATGCGATCTGCCGATGAACATCGATGGCTTGCCGTCATTGCTCATCCGCACAGAGCAACCATACAAAGCCTGGACGTTGTCATTCAACCAGACTCTTTACCTCGGTCCGACCTTGCTCGACGACCCGCTCGGCATCCCGAAATTCGCCCGCACCTGGGAGGTCAGCAACATCGACGACCCCGACCAATACACCACGCTGGAGGCCTGACCGATGTTTGACGCATTACTGCGCATGCAGCTGGGCCCGATCATTGAACGGCTGGCCGAGATGGAAGCGGAGATCGAAGACCTGCACCGACGCGCCGAAAGTTTCTGCCGCATCGGCGTCTGTCAGGAAGCCGACGCGGCGAGCAACACCTGCAAGGTCAGCCACGGTGGATTGCTGACGCCATCGATCAAGTTCTTCAACCCCAGCGCTGGCGCTCAAAGCGAATCGCGGATACCGACGGTGGGTGAGCAGTGCCTGCTGTTCAATTACGGCAGCGGTGAAAGCGGCGCGCAGAGCGTGGCGTTGTTCGGCTTGAACAGTGATCGTTTTCCGCCCACCTCGACCGTACCGACGCTGACGCGCCGCGTGCATCAGGACGGCAGCGAAAGCGGTTATGACGACGCCACGCACACACTGAATTGGCTTAACGGCCCGGCGGCTTTCAACGGGTCTCGCGAATCGCTTGAACTGAGCATCGGCCCGGCGCGACTGACGCTGACCCCGCAGGTGATCAACCTGCAACTGGGCGCCGTCGGCCTGACCATCGACGCTTCGGGCGTTCACTTCAGCGGCCCATTGGTGGATCACCAGGGTCGCGTCATCAGCCCCTGATTCAAGAGCCTCCCATGATCGGAATCGACAGAGACAGTGGGGCCACGGTCGACGACTGGCTGCAGTTTGTGCAGCGCGCGACCCGAGCCCTGACCACGCCGCTGGGCACCCGGCAAAAAAGGCCCCTCTATGGCTCGCTGATCCCCACGCTGCTGGGGCAGAACCTCGGTGACGACGTGCTGCTTCTGGCCCAGAGCCACGCGGCGCAGGCGTTCTACAACAAGCAAAACGGCATCGATGATTTTCAGCCGCAAGTGATTGTCGCCAGCCGTCAGGGCGCCGGTTTGTTGCTGCGTTTCGCCGGCACCTGGAAAAACCGTCAACAGACTTTCGAGGTAGTGACATGAGCATGTTGATCCCCGGCCAGAACCAATTGGCCGAACCTTCGCTGATTACCGTCGAAGCCTTCGAAGATTTGCTCGCCGAGTTCAAGACCTTCGTCGTCGAATACGTCGGCGCCCGAGCACCGGACAGCGCAGCGAAACTCAAGAGCAGCCTGGAAAACGAAAGCGAATTGCTGACGCTTGCGCTTGAAGCGTTTTGCGTCCGGCTGCAAACCCACGAACGCAAATACAACGCCCGTATCAAGCAGATGCTGGCGTGGTGGGCGACCGGCAGCAACCTCGATGCACGGCTGGCCGACATGGGCCTGGAGCGGCAGTTGCTCGATCCGGGCGATCCGGCAGCCTTCCCGCCAGTGCCGGCAATTTATGAAAGCGACGATGATGCGCGGCTGCGTTATTACCTCGCGCCCCACGCCCCGGCGGCGGGTTCGCGGATGCAGTATCGCCGCGAAGTGTTCACCCTCGGCGAGCGGCCGACGGTGAAAGTAGAGTCGGCCGATGCGGGCGTGGTGAACGTCACTTACACCTTCAACCCCGACGGCCTCGCCGCGCAGGTCAAGGATGGCAACGGCCGCCGCACAGCGCCCGGCGAAGTGCAGGTCACTGTGCTTTCCCGCGATGGTGACGGCACGCCTTCCGAGGCATTGCTCAATGGCGTTCGCCAACACTTTGCCCGGCCCGATGTCCGCCCGGAAACAGATCGGGTCACGGTCAAGGCTGCCGACATTCAGCGCTACAAAATCCGTGTCGTCGCCAAGATCAACTCTGGCCCCGATTCGGGTCTGACCAAAGTCGCTGCGCAACAACAATTGCAGGCCTACGCCGACAGTTGTCATCGCCTTGAAGGGCGGGTCGATCCGAGCTGGATCGACTACACGCTGCACAGCGCCGGCGCCGTGCAACTGCAAATTCTTGAGCCGGTGGATTCGATCATCTCCAGCGCGTTTCAAGCACCGTACTGCACGGCGGTCGAAGTCGAGGTGCTGACAATATGAGCGATCAAACTCAGCGCCCGACGTTGCTGCCGGCGAACAGTTCGGCACTGGAACGAGGGCTGGATCTGGGCTTCGGCGCACTGCTTGATCGCATCGCGCCGCCGTTTCCCGAACTGATGAATCCGAGCGAAACGCCGGTCGCGTTCCTGCCGTATCTGGCGGCGGATCGCGGCGTCGCCGAATGGAGCACGACTGCACCGGAAGCGGAAAAGCGCCTGACCGTCGAACTCGCCTGGCCCACCGCGCGCCAGGCCGGCACTCGCAAAGCGCTGGAGAACGCCGCCAAGGGTTTGCAACTGCGCCCGGAAATCCGCGCCTGGTACGAACAGACACCGCCTGGCGCGCCGTACAGTTTTTCCGTGCGCGCCTTCAGCGACCAACCCTACAGCGCAGCAATCGATGCTCGTCTCGACCGCCGTCTGGCGGATGCCAAGAGCGAACGGGACATTCTGTCGGTGTCGGTCGGGCTGAGCGCATTCGGCAGCCATTACATCGGCGCCGCGACCTTCTGCGGCGAACTGACCACGGTTTATCCGGTGTTCATCGAAGGGCTTGAAACCTCGGGAGAGGCATTCATGGCTGCCGGTATGTACTCCGTCGAAACATCCACTATTTATCCTCAGGGGGCCTGAATGGCTGACTATTACACCCTGCTCACCAACGCAGGGATTGCCTACGAAACGGCGTGCAAGGCCGCGGGCACGCCGATCAAGTTGACGCAGATTTCCGTCGGTGACGGCGGCGAGGGCGGGGTCTACAACCCGGCCGCGACCGCCACCGCGCTCAAACGCGAAGTCTGGCGCGGGCCGCTCAATGCGCTGTTCCAGGACGAGAAAAATCCGAGTTGGCTGCTCGCTGAAGTAACCATCCCGCCGGATGTTGGCGGTTGGTATGTGCGCGAAGCGGGGTTGTGGACTGACACCGGTGTTCTCTACGCCATCGTCAAGTACCCGGAGTCGTTCAAGCCGATTCTGGCCAACTCGGGGTCGGGTAAAGAGTTCTACATCCGCTCGATTTTCGAGACCAGTAACGCGTCGCTGGTGACGTTGTTGATTGATGACACGGTGGTGAAAGCGACGCGTGCGTGGGTCATGAGTTACCTCGCCGAAGAACTCGGCAAACTGGATGGCAAGCAATCGGTACGCGTTGCGGCAACTGGCAACGTGGTGATGAAAGGCCCGCAGCAGATTGACGGTGTGGCGGTAATTGCTGGTGATCGAGTGCTGCTGGCGAACCAGGCTTTGGCCAAGGACAACGGCCTGTGGATTGTTGCCAACGGTGACTGGGTTCGAGCGAACGATGCCAGCACCAGTGCCAAGGTGACGCCGGGCTTGACGGTCATGGTGGAGGAGGGTACTGCCAATGGTGATTCGCTGTGGCACCTGACTACCAATGCGCCGATTACTCTCGGTACAACTGCGCTGACGTTCAAGATGCTGGCAGGGCGCACCGGGATTGCTGCCGGGACTTACAAGAGTCTGACCGTTGATGAATATGGACGGGCGACTGCTGGGGCAAATCCTGAGACGTTGGCAGGGTTTGGCATCAAGGACTCTTACACCAAGGCTGAAGTTGAAGCGCTGATTGCCAAGACGTCGGCATTGCCGGTGGGTTCGATTGTTGCGTTCCCGGTTGATGCGGCACCGCCGGGGTTTCTTGAGCTGGATAACAGCGTCAGAAGCAGTGCGACCTACCCGGACTTGAGCGCTTATCTGGGCGGCAAGTTCAACAAGGGTAATGAGGGTGTTGGGAATTTTCGATTGCCTGAGGCGCGTGGGGAGTTTTTACGCGGTTGGGATCATGGGCGGGGTGTGGATGCAGGACGCGCAATCGGCAGCACTCAGCTAGACAGCTTGCAGAACATTACCGGCGTCTTTGACGGCTATCTGGACATCACTTCGGCCAGTGGTGTTTTTGAAAAGTCGAATCTGAACACCGCTCCGTATCCGCTTAATCAGAAGGAGGCCTATCACGCCGTTACCTTCGATGCTTCCAGGGTAGCGCGCACTTCCGCTGAAACCCGGCCTCGCAACCTCGCCGTCATGTGGTGCATCAAAGCCTGGAACGCCCCGGTCAATCAGGGAAACATCGACATTGCACCGCTGACCGTTCTAGCGCAGCAAGCATCGGAAAGCAATCAGGGTACGGCGAAGGTTGCCACCCAGACTCAAATGGTAGAAGGGACTGACGACGCCACGATCGTGACCCCGAAAAAGCTACGCTGGGGGGTTCAGATCCAAAAGGCCACGAATGGCTATATCGTTTTCCCGAGTTGGTTGGGGGGGGTGATCATTCAGTGGGGCACTGTCAACGGCACAATCGGAGATCAGTCGGCGCCATATCCAATTGCGTTCCCCAACGGGGTCTTTCAAGCCGTCGTAAGCATGGGGGATAAAACGACTGGCGTAATGCCTGGCATAACCCTCTACGCAACCGCTTCCGGTATGACATCCAAAACAACGCTGACAGTCAGAACAAACGGCACAGACGGGCAAGGAGCATCCTCTGCCCGCTACATCGCCATTGGTCATTAAGGGGGGGGACATATGAAATACGCTGTATTTAACGATGACTCGACGCTGCAAACCTGCCTGATCGATGGTCTACACGTCATTCCGGACTCTGCTGTAAAACTGAGCGAATCGTTGTTTTTCCAGATCACCCAGGAAACTGACGGAATCTGGCGACGGGAGGGTGACGATATTGTCAAACAACCTTTCCCGGCAGTGGTTCCGGACTATAAGCAGGTAGTCGCTGCTGAACGTTACAAGCGCGAGGCTACGGGGGTCGTTGTCGAAGGCCTACACATCGAAACAACCCGCGATAGCCAGGCGCTCATTGCGAGTACCGGATTGGCTGCCGTCCTCGACACCAATTACCGCTGCAATTTCAAAACCCTGACCGGTTTCGTCGAGATCGGATCAGCGCAGATCATCGTCATTGCCAAAGCCGTTCGGGCACACGTACAAGCCTGTTTTGACCGTGAGCTGAGCTTGTTACGTGCAATCGAGGCGGGCGAGTATCGCGATGAGATGCTCGCCGAAGGCTGGCCGGATTCATCGCCGCCTGAATCCGCAAATCTGCAATAAACGCCCCGAACCCCGAGGCGTTTTCTTATCTGCCTAAAAAAACCTACACCCGCCAAAGCCCCTCCCCGAGGGGCTTTCCCGTTTATGGAGAAACGAAAAATGGCAACCCGCCAAACCTACATCGTGCTCGTCCCATTCCCCACCGGCGGTGGGCACTGGTCGAGCGTCGGTCAAGACCTTGATCTGCTCGACGTCGAGGCCAGTGCGCTGCACATCGCTGGTCGACTTGAACTGAAAACACCCTCCACTCAGGCCAAAAAGGCCGCTGCCAAGAAGGCTGACTAAACATGGCTGAGGTTCTGAACTTCGAGCACAACGGCATTACCGTCAATGCCACTGAATCCCCCGAGGCCATGGGTGGCCTGGGTGACAACGTCATCGGTCTGGTCGGCACCGCGCCGAAGGCTGATCCGCTGATTCCGCGTAACGCACCGTTCCGCATCAACAGCTTCACCACCCATGCACTGCTCGATCCGACCGGTTCGGAAGAGGGCACCCTGTACCACGCGGTTTACCAGATCCTCAAAGTGGTCAAGGTGCCGGTGTATGTCGTGATCGTCGAAGCGGGTGCGACCCCGGCTGATACCGTCAATGCAGTGATCGGCGGCGTTGAGCCGGCGACTGGCCGCAAGCTTGGTCTGGCTGCGCTGGGCAGTGTCCCGGAAGACCTGACCATCATCGGCGCGCCGGGCTTCACCGGCACCAAAGCGGTGGCCAGCGAGTTCGCCTCGTTCGGCAAGCGCATCAAGGCCCGTGTGGTACTGGATGGCAAGGACGCCTCGGTCGCTGATCAAGTGGCTTACAGCCAGGAACTCGGCGGCGCCGATCTCGGTTTCGACCGTTGCCTGGTGGTGCACAACATGCCCGCCGTTTACTCCAAAGCGGCGAAGAAAAACGTCTTCCTGTCGCCCTCCAGCCTGGCGATCGCCGCGCTGGCCAAGGTCAAGCAATGGGAAAGCCCGGGCAACCAGGTGACCTACGCCGAAGATGTATCGCGGGTCGTCGAATACAACATCCTCGACACCTCCACCGAAGGCGATCTGCTCAACCGCTATGGCGTCAGCTACTACGCCCGCACCGTGCTCGGCGGCTTCTCGCTGCTGGGTAACCGCTCGATCACCGGCAAGTTCATCAGCTACGTCGGCCTCGAAGATGCGATCAGCCGCAAACTGGTCAAGGCCGGCCAGAAAGCCATGGCCAAGAACCTGACCAAGTCCTTCATGGATCAGGAGGTCAAGCGCATCAACGACTGGCTGCAAACCCTGGTCGCCGACGAAACCATTCCCGGCGGCAGCGTGTACCTGCACCCGGAACTCAACAGCGTCGAGAAGTACAAGAACGGCACCTGGTACGTGGTCATCGACTACGGCCGCTACGCGCCGAACGAACACATGGTTTATCAACTCAACGCCCGCGATGAAATCATCGAGCAGTTCCTGGAGGACGTTCTCTAATGTTTACCAACCGTAATCGCCAGGCCATCGCGGCCACTCTGCAAGGCCTGCCGCTGTCGGCGACCGTGGAAGAATTTACTCCGCCGAAGATCGAATTCGACGTGGAAGAGATGCGCGGTGGCCGCTTCATTGTTGAAGAAATGGTCAAAGGTGGCAAAGCCCTCAACGCCAAGTTGACCCTGCAAGGCATGGGTACAGAAGTGATGCTGGCGCTGGGTGTGAACCTTGGCGACGACATTCTGCTGAACGTGCGTGAAGCCGGTCAGGATCAGGATGGCAACACCTGGTTCACCTACCACACCGTCGGCGGCAAGCTGAAATCCCTTGAGGAAACGGCGGTGAAAATGGGCGAAAAACCCAAGACCAATCTGGAGTTGTCCTGCCGCACCTACAACCGTCTGGAAAACGGCGTACCGGTGATCGACATCGACGTGCGCACGCAGAAGTTTGTGCTCAACGGCGTCGACATCCTCGGTGATGCGCGGCGTGCGGTGTTGATGCCGTAACCCGGCGCAGAGCAAAAACCTGTGGGAGCGAGCCTGCTCGCGAAGGCTTGAGCACATTCAACATCAATGTGACTGAACGACCGCTTTCGCGAGCAGGCTCGCTCCCACAGTGGGCCAGCGTGACTGGCAGAAAAATTGAGTAACCCCCAAGAATCACCAAGGAATTCATTCATGTCGTGGATGCCACCCAAGCATGACCTGTTGTCGCCGATTACCGGTGACGACGGCTCGCAGATCGAAACGATCCAGCTCAAGCCGCTGTTCTACGCCGCGCAGAAAGATGCGCTGGAACGTGCCGGCGATGACGAAGACGATCAGTTCTTCGAACTCGCGTTGCTGGCCACCGGCCTGTCGGTCAAGGAACTCGACCAGCTCAAACGCCCGGACTACGTGAGCATCGCCCAGTACGTGCACGAAATGTCGACCCGTCCGGCGTCGTACTTTCTCGATCAGGTTGAAAACGCGGAAAAGTCCGACGATCCCGATCAAATCCAACTGCTGCAACCGCTCGCCATCACCGGCCGCACTGTGACGTCGCTGAGCCTGGAAATGCCCGCACTGCGCGCCACCAAAGTGATGAAGAAACTGAAAACGGCCAAGGAACGCGCCGAGTTCATCACCGCCCATTGCACCGGCCTGATGATCCCCGATCTGGCCCTGTTGAGCGTCCCGGACTGGACACAATTGCAGGTGCGCATAGACGATTTTTTAAACCAGCCGGCGGCCTACTTTCGGAACGCGACATCGAAGTAATCCTCGATATCGTGCCGCTCATTTACCCGGTAAGTGAGGCGGAAATTCTGGAATGGGACGCCGAAAAGGCGTTGCGCCGCTACGACATAGCGATCACTCGCCTTGGCGTGAAACAGGAGTAGAGCGGCATGGCAGACGATAACTATGCGTTGACGTTCGCGAATGTCAATCAAGAGACCCGAACGGCACACACCACGGCCACGCTGAAGTCTCCAGTGATGTCTGCGCGAGACATCGGTTCGGCAGGTGTGGAGCCGATGTTGAAAGCGGATGGCGGGTTTGCCGGGCTGAGCCTGGCGCTGGCAGATGCCACCGCCGAGCTGCGTCAGTTGACGGCCGAACAGGTTCAGCTCAGGGATGTGCTGGGGTCGATACACACGGTGCTGATGTCACAGCACTCGCTGCAACAGGCACTGAACGACCGACAATCACAAATGGGCGGAATGGCCCTTGACGCCGGGCAAAAAACGCCGAGTGAGAATGCCGCCACGGCGCCATATCAGCCTTTGCAACCGGCCATCAATCTCGACGCCGCGATGGCGAGGCTTGATCTGGTCGTCGGGCTTGAAGGCGACCAACGCAAAACGTTGCAGGTCGCGCTGGAGAAGATGGCCACCGAGGCGAAGGTGGCTGCCGGCGGTACAACTGCGGTTGAGCTGGCAAGCATCGGCTACGCTGGCGCCAAGGCCGGGGTCGGCAATGATCGGTTGGATGCCGAAGGCAATATCGATCAAGCCGGCAGGCAAAACGACCTGATGGATTTCACCAGAGACACAGCGGTCACGGCGACCGCGTTCAAGATGAAACCGCTGGATGCCGCGGACCTGTTGATCGGCTGGCGTACCTCGATGAGCCTCAATCGCGCGCAAACCCTCGATCTCGCTGACGCGACCAGTTTGCTCGACAGTCGATTGGCCGCTTCTGCCGCTGATATCGGTTCGATTCTGGGCACTTACGGCACATCGGCAAAAGGCGCCGGAATGGCGCCCGAGCAAGCCGCGGCATTTTCTGCGGCGTTGCTTAACGCCGGGGTAAACAAGGCCGATGCGGGCGTAGCGTTCGAAAAAATCACGACGACCCTGGCACTCGGGGATAAAGCTTCTGCAAGCCAGAAAGCGGCGTTCGCTCAGCTGCAGCTCGACCCCAAGGCCTTGGCCGAGAAAATGAAAGGCAATGCTCCCGGCGCGATCTTGGAGTTGCTGGAGGCGCTGAAAAAGCAATCCCCGAATGAGCAATCCGCGTTGTCGACAACGTTGTTCTCGGTCGCCCAACCGGTGCGGCAAATGCTCGAGAACACCGCTGACGTGCAGCGCGCCTTTGCACTGGTGGCGGGTAAAAAGGATGAAAAGGATAAAAAACAGTACACAGGGGCGGTTGATCAGACTGCCCTGACACTCGCGGATACTTCGCAGGCACGCTGGAACATCTTCGGCGCCCAGAAGGACCGGCTCTATTCATCCGCCGGCGATACCGTGCTGCCAGTTTTTGATTACCTGGTGGAAAAAGTCGGAGGTGCAGCCGATGGTTTAAGTGAGGTGGCGGAAAAAGCCCCGGCACTCGCTGGCGCGCTGATCCTGATGGCTGCCGGAATGAAGGGCGGCAAGCCGTTGGGCGCATTGGCGTCCCAAGCCGCCACGTGGACAGGCCCCGTCATGGCCGGCATCAGATCCGGCTTGGGCAGTCTCACGGCCAGTGCCGGCGCCCTCGGTACCGCCGCCCTGAATCGGGCCAGATTTCTGGTCTCCGCTCCAGGCCGCAGTCTGATCAGTCAGGGCGCCCGGGTCGGCCGGGTGGCAGGTCCATTGAGCATGCCGTTGACGATGGTCGGAGCCGGTATGAAAGTCGTCGAAGGCGTGGCCGAGGGCGATACGAAAAAAGTCGCTGGTGGCGTAGGCATGGCAGCGGGCGGCCTGGCCGGTGGCTATGCCGGCGCGAGTATCGGCGCCACGATCGGTACTTTCATTCTGCCCGGCATCGGTACGTTAATCGGTGGTGCATTGGGCGGTGCTATCGGCAGTTTTTACGGCAGTCAGGAAGGGGAAGCGCTGGGTGAAAAGCTTGCGACACCCGCGCCTGATCGGCTTGCTCCACCGTCAGAAGTCAGCGCCGGCCTGAGCAGTGTGCAGACGCAAAATCAGCAGAGCCAGAATGTCACCTACGCGCCCGCTTTTAACTTCAGTGGCGGCGATCTGGTGAGCGCTGAAAAAGTGACCGCCATGGTCGCGCAGGTCATGCAGTCACATTTCACTTCTGACTTTACGCCTTTGATAAGCACCAACCCCCTCGCCACCCGCCGCGACGCAGCCCTCAGCGATGGAGTCGCCTGATGAAACAACAAATGGCACTCGGCAGTTTCATCTTCGGCCTGTCCCGCGAGTTTGCTTACAGCACGCTGGCGCGCAAATCCGACGGTGGCTGGACTGAATTGCAGATCCTCACCAGTAAACCCAAATCCCATCAGACCGGACAGAAGCCCGAAACCCTGACCATCGGCGGCACCGCGATGTACGCCGTGGCCATGGAACGGCTCAATGAACTGCGTGCGCTGCAAGCCTTGAGAGCACCGCTGCCGTTGATCGACGGCATCGGTCGCAACTGGGGGTTGTGGCGGATCAACAGCGTTCAGGAAAACCAGAGCGAGGTCATCGATGACGGCACCGCGATGGTGATCAAGTGGGTACTCGAATTAGCGGAGTTCAACAATGCGTAAGGTCCGAAGCGTGGCCGGTGATTCGGTCAATCTGCTGCTCTACCGCGAATCGGGTCGCTCAGACGATCAGGCCGAAGAAGCGTTGTGGCAACTTAATGCGACCCTGGCCGAACACGGCCCCGTTTTGCCGGCGGGCATTTGGGTGACGCTGCCGGAACTCGACAGCCGACCCGCCGCAATCAAACCGGTTTTGGCTTGGGACTAAGGAGGTTGCATGGCACAGGGATTTACACCGGCAATCGAAATCTACGGCGCCAACCAGGCCTTGCTGAACCAGCGCCTGATCAGTTGGGAACACATTGATGCTGCCGGGATGGAGTCCGATCAACTGACATTGGTGATCGACCTGGAAGGCCTTGAAGGCTTGCCGACCCTGGGCGGAACCATCGGCCTGCGGGTGGGCTATCTGGAGTCCGGGCTGGTCGAAAAGGGCCAGTTCAAGGTGACTCGACTGACCCCGACGCTGTTCCCTTTGCGCCTGACGCTGGTGGCGACCGCAGCGCCTTTCAGCGGCAAGGATGAGACCCGATTCAAGGAACGGCGCACGGCCAGTCATGGCCCCACCACCCTTGGCGCACTGTTTCGCCAGTTGGTCTCGCCGCACGGTTTTTCGCCGCGCGTCGATCCCGAACTGGCGCTGATCCGGATTGCTCATGTTGATCAGTCGAACGAAACCGACATGGGCTTTATCACGCGACTGGCAAAGAAGTACGACGCGGTGGCCAAACCGTTCAACGACCTCTACGTGCTGGCGAAACCGGCGCAACTGAAAAACCTGTCGGGCCAAGTGATACCGGACGTCAGGCTGTCGGTGACCCGCAACAATCGACCGGGTGATCACGCCTTCATCAGCGCCACACTGGAAGAGACTGCCCGCACCCAGAATCAGGGTTGCAAGACCTGCTTCTGGGACATCGCCGCCGGCAAACTGCGCGAGGTGATAACCGGTTCCGCACCCTACAAGGTCATTCGCCAGAAACAGGCCAGTGAAGAAGAAGCCAAAGCCATCGGCGAAGCCGAAGTGCGCAAGATGCTGCGCGAGAAATACAAGCTGAAGGTCACCTGCCCGGGCGATCCGCTGCTGGCTGCCGAAGGCCTGTTGGTGCTCGATGACACCTGGCCAGACTTCATGCGCGGTCGCTGGTCGATCGAAAAAGTCACCGCCAGCGGCAAGCGCGAGGAAAGCTATCGCTGTCTGATCGAGGCAACCGGCCTCGATCCCAAAGCCTGATCCCTGCACAACACCCCGTGGGAGCGAGCCTGCTCGCGAAGAGGCCGGCACCTTCAACTTTGATGGCGACTGATCCACCGCTTTCGCGAGCAGGCTCGCTCCTACATTGGGCTCTGCGTTAACTCCCCCTAATTCCGGAACACCACCATGAAGATCACCCCGATCCTCACGCAGTTGCGTGCGCAATGCCCCAGCCTGGCCAATCACATTGCAGTGGGTGTCGATCTGGCGTTGCTGCAAGGCAACCCTGATCTGCCGACACCTTCGGCCCACGTCACACCGCTGGCCGATATGGCCAGCAACAGCACCGCACAAAACCTCACCACCCAACCAATCCGCGACCGCTTCGACATCGTCCTCGCGCTTGACGCCACCGACGCTACAAAAGCGCTGGATCTGTTGCACGACCTGCGCGCCGAACTGTGGCGCGCGCTGGTGGGGTTCAAGCCGGGCACCGACTACAGCGCCATCGTCTACGACGGCGGCGAAATGATCTCGATCAACAGCAGCCGGGCCTTCTATCGGCTGCGCTTTTTTGCCGAGTTCCAGCTCGGTCGCAATCTGCCCGGTCAACCTGCGCAGAGCTGGCACGAACGTGAACTGGACGGTTTGTCGTCCTTTACCGGGGCCACCGTGCGAGTCGATGCGATCGACCCCGCCGACCCCAACCTGAAACGCCCGGGCCCCGATGGGCGCGTGGAACTGACTTTCTCTGCAGAGGTAACCCCATGAGCAATCGCATCACCGTACTGCCGGCCGCTGGCCGTGCCGTACCTGACCCGGAGGCGGGCGATCTGCTGCCCCTCGAAGGCCGTGAAGTGCTGGACAGCGCCTGGTGGCGCCGACGTCTGGCCGACGGCGATATCACACTCAAAACCGCAAAAGCGGCTAAACCACAGGGAGCCAAATAATGGCGATCGGATTCAGCAACATCCCCGCGGACATTCGTGTACCGCTGTTCTATGCCGAAATGGACAACTCGGCCGCCAATAGCGCGAGCTCGACCATGCGCCGTTTGATCGTCGCCCAGGTCAACGATAACGTCGCCCCGAGCGAGGTCGGCAAACTGGTGCTGGTCTCCAGCGTTGCACTGGCGAAAAGCATTGGTGGTCAGGGCTCGATGCTCGCCTCGATGTACGAGACCTTCCGCAAGGCCGACCCGATTGGCGAGATCTGGTGCCTGCCGCTGCACAACACTGAAGGCGCCGTCGCCAAAGGCGTGCTGACCCTGACCGGCACCGCGACTCAGGCGGGTCTGCTCAACCTGTATGTTGGCGGCGTGCGTGTACAAGCCACCGTGGTCAACGGTGCAACCGCTGCTCAGGCAGCCACTGCGCTGGCGCAGAAAATCAATGCCAGTGCCGATCTCCCGGTGAGTGCGGCAGCGGCCGAAGGTGTGGTCACCCTGTCTGCCAAATGGACTGGCGACAGCGGCAATGACATCAGCCTGCAATTCAATCGCCTGGGCAAGAGCAACGGCGAAGAAACCCCGGCTGGCCTGACCAGCGCAGTCACCGCCATGACCGGCGGCGCCGGCGTGCCCGATCAGATCGCTGCTTTCGCGGCACTGGGTGACGAGCCGTTCGAGTTCATCGCACTGCCGTGGTCGGATCTGGCCACCCTCAACACCTGGCAAGCGGTCATGGATGACAGCACCGGTCGCTGGTCCTGGGCCAAGCAACTGTTCGGTCACGTCTACAGCGCCAAACGCGGCACCGTCGGCACTCTGGTCGCTGCAGGCCAGGCGCGTAACGATCAGCATATGACCATTCAGGCGCTGGAGCCGGGCGTACCGCAACCGGTCTGGGTACAAGCCGCCGCACTGGCTGCACGCACCTCGGTGTTCATCTCCGCCGACGCCAGCCGTCCGACCCAAAGCGGCAGCCTGCCGGGTGTCGATCCGGCGCCGGCGAGCGAGCGCTTCACCCTGACCGAGCGTCAGTCGCTGCTCAACTACGGCATCGCCACCGCGTACTACGAAGGCGGCTACGTGCGCATCCAGCGTTCGATCACCACCTACCAGAAAAACGCTTACGGCCAGGCTGACAACTCCTACCTGGACAGCGAAACCATGCACCAGTCGGCGTTCATCGTGCGTCGTCTGCAAAGCGTGATCACCAGCAAGTACGGCCGGCACAAACTGGCTTCCGACGGCACCCGTTTCGGCGCCGGCCAGCCAATCGTCACCCCGAGCACCATTCGCGGTGAGCTGATCGCCCAGTACGCCAAGCTCGAACTGGAAGGCCACGTTGAGAACGCCGAACTGTTCGCCGAGCACCTGATCGTCGAGCGCGACGTGCAGGACCCGAGCCGCGTGAACGTACTGTTCCCGCCGGATTACATCAACGGTCTGCGCGTGTTCGCACTGCTCAACCAATTCCGCCTGCAATACGACGACGCAGCCTGATCGCAGCGTTTGACGTCAAGCATTCAGCCCACCTCGCGTGGGCTTTTTTATGAAAGGGAGTAACACCATGGGTCAACTGATTGCAGGCACCTGCTACGTCAAGGTCGACGGCGCACAACTGACTATCAATGGCGGCTGCGAAGCCCCGTTGATGGCGGTCAAACGCGAAACCGTCGTACCCGGTTTCTACAAGGAAACCGACATCGCACCGTCGTTCAAAGTGACTGCGCTGCACACCCCCGACTTCCCGCTGAAGAAGCTGATCGACGGCACCGATATCACCGTCACCTGCGAATTCAGCAACGGCAAAGTCTATGTGCTGGCCGGCGCTTACCTGGTCGAAGAGCCAGTCTCCAAAGGCGATGACGCGACCATCGAACTGAAATTCGAAGGCATCAAGGGGACCTGGCAATGAGCGGCGCCGTGAAGCTTCAGGTTGCGATCGAAGCTCACGGCGAGCCCCTGACCGAACTCGTCCTGCGCCGTCCGACGGTGCAGGAAGTGCGAGCGATCAAGGCGCTGCCGTACAAGATCGACAAGAGCGAAGAAGTCAGCCTCGACATGGACGTCGCGGCCAAATACATCGCCGTGTGCGCCGGCATTCCGCCGTCGTCGGTCAACCAGCTGGATCTGGCTGACCTCAATGCGCTGAGCTGGGCCGTTGCGAGTTTTTTCATGAGTGCGGCGTCGGCGCCATCACCGACCTGATCGCAGTCGCCTATGACCTGGCCTGGTTCTGGAAGGTTGACCCCGAACAGATGATGGCCAGGCCACTGGATGTGCTCCGCGAATCGCTGGAGCACGCGCAACGGATCAATGCGATGCAGCAGGTGCAGTGATGGCAGACGAAGAAAAGAAATTGAAAACACCGGTGCTGATCACGGGCATCGATGAACTGTCGCCCAAACTCGGCGCCCTTCGAGCCAATGTCGAGAGTTTCAAGAAAAACCTTGAGCAGACCGGTCTCGGCAAACTGGACATCAGTGGTCTGTTCAAGGGCGGCAGCGTGATTACGCCGTTCGTGGATGGGATCAAGTCGGCGGCGGCGTTTCAGGGCAAATTGACCGAGGTCAGCGCGACGGCAAAAACCGTCGACCTGCCCGCCGCACCGAAAGTCGCGGCGCAGAACATGAACGTGTTCAGTGCGTCGATGGAAAAGGTCACGGGCGCAATTGATGCCGCGCTGGTGCCCGCTGTCGGTGCATTGGTCGTCGGACTTGAGCCGATGCTCACTCAGGTCAGCGGTATCCTCGCCGACAACCCGCAACTGGTCGAAGGCCTGGCGGCGGGGGCTATCGCTTTCTCGGCGATGCAAACCGCTGTGGCCGGCGCGACCCAGGTGTTCGACGTGATGAGCATGGTGATGAAGGCCAACCCGATCATGCTGATTGCCGCTGGCATTGCCTTGGCTGCCGGTTTGATCGTGGCCAACTGGAAACCGGTCTCGACGTTTTTCATCGGGCTCTGGCAGAAAATTGCGCCGGTTGTCATTCCGATGGCCGAGTTTTTCGAGACGATGTTCGGTTACACCCCGCTGGGGCAATTGATCAGTAACTGGGGACCGGTCACGGCTTTTTTCGCGGCGTTATGGGAGGGCGTCAAGGCTGTCGCGGCGCCGGTGATGGAGTTCTTCAAGACCTGGTTCAACTATTCGCCTCATGGGCTGGTCGTGAATAACTGGGGGCCATTGGTCGGGCTGTTCTCTTCGATCTGGGATTTGCTCAGGGCGGTCTCGGTGCCTGTGCAGACTTTCCTGCAAGGCTTCTTTGATTGGTCGCCGCTGGAAGTAATCCAGGCAGTCTGGGGCGGGGTGGTCAGTGTGTTCACCGCGATCTGGGATTACATCAAACTGCCGTTTGTGGCGATGTACGCGGTTATTCGCGAGCAACTGGGCTGGTCACCGCTGGAAAAAATCATCGAGAACTGGGCACCTGTTACTGCCTGGATCGAAAAGTGGGCGCAGAAGTTTCAGGACGCCATCGCACCGATCAAGGCGTTTTTCAACGGCGGTTTCGGCGAGCTGATCGCTGATGCCAAGGCCAGGGTGGATGTTTTCACTCAAGCCCAATTGAAAACCAACGCTGAAGGTAAAGGCGAACTGGCGCCGGTGTTTTTCAAAGGCGCCGTGGAGTCGTCACCGAGCCCGTTGGCGGCACCCGGAACTACGCCGGAAAAACCGGCCCTACAGGCCGGCTCTCTGTCGCAAACCTCCAACACGCTGATCCAGCAAAGCGCCGCCAACAACCGCACGCAACTCGAGGGCGGCCTCACCGTGCGCTTCGAAAACGCGCCGGCCGGGCTGCGTACCGATCAACCGCAAACCAATCAACCGGGCCTGGCGCTGTCGTCGCGCATCGGCTATCGCTCACTGTCGGCAGGAGGTTCCAATGAACTGGCGTGACCGCTTGTTGCCGGCATCCTTTCGCGGTGTCGGGTTCTGGATCGATCAGGCGAAAACCCCGGTCGGTCGCAAAGGTCAGTTGCATGAATATCCGCAGCGTGACCTGCCTTTTTTCGAGGATCTCGGCCAGCAGGCCCGGACTCATGAGGTGACGGCATTTATCGTCGGCGCCGATTGCCTGGAGCAGCGCGACAAATTGCTCAAGGCGCTGGAGGCGGGTAGCGGTGAGCTGGTGCATCCATGGCTCGGACGCGTGCAAGTCAAGGTCGGCGAGTGCGACATGACCCACACCCGCCAGGACGGTGGGTTGGTCACGTTCGCGCTGAAGTTCTATCCCGATCAGCCGTTGCCGTTTCCGACGGCAACCGTCAGTACGCAGAAAGTGTTGTTGTCCAAGGCTGACACTTTGCTGGGTTCGGCGGTGGCACGCTTCGAACAGGCGATGACCTTGATCAAGGCTGCGCGGATCGGTATCGCCAATCTGCGCAACAGCCTGACCGGGGTTTATGAAGTGATCAAGGAACAGCTCAAACCGCTGATCGAGCAATACAAACAGATCACCGAACTGGTCAAAGCCGTCAAGGAGCTGCCCAAGGAAGTGGCGGCGGAGTTCAAGGGTTTGCTCGGCGATATCAAGGAGCTGAAGGCGTTCGCGAAGGAGGGCTACCGTGGCGTGATTGCCGACGTGTCGCAACAACTCGAAGCCATCCGCAAGGCCGATGCACCGAAGATCACCACCGGCAAGGACACCACCGCGGCGGCGCAAGCCATGGCGGATCTGGTGCAGGACACAATGCTGGTCAAAGTGGCGCAATGGGTGGCATCGATGCCGGTGGCGACCACCCCGGTGAAGCTGCAATCGACGCCATCGGTAGGCCAACAGGCGACGAGCCCGGTGGCCCGGCAGGAAGTCCCGGTCAGTGACGACATGCAGGCTCTGCGTGACGCCGTGGCCGTGGCGATCAATCCAATGCTGGACAAGGCCGACCCCGCGCACTTCCAGGCCATCAGCGATGTGAAAGAGGCGCTGATTGCGCATCTCAAGGCTGTGGCGTCGTCCGGTGTGCGGCAAGTCAGCAAATCCTTTCAGGAGAGCTTTCCGGCGGTGGTCGTGGCCTACAAGCAATTTGGCGATGCAACTCGGGTGACCGAAGTGACTCAGCGTAACGGGATATCTCATCCGGGTTTTTCGCCCAACGACGTGAAAGTCTCCGGGGAGTGAACCATGAGCGAGATGGATAACCGCGTTACGTTGATAGTCAACGACATGGAGTACGGCGGCTGGAAAAGCGTGCAAATCACAGCTGATCTTGAGCGCCAGTTTCGCACCTTCAAACTCGACATCACCTGGCAATGGCCGGGGCAGACGGTGGATCAACGGATCAAACCGGGTGACCCCTGCGAAGTGAAAATCGGCAAGGACCTAGTGCTCACCGGTTACGTGTTCAAGGCGCCCATTACCTACGACGGTCGGCAGATCAGCCTGAGTGTCGAGGGCAGTTCCAAAACTCAGGATCTGGTCGATTGCGCCGCCACCAACCGGCCCAATCAATGGCAGGAGCAACCGTTGCTGAGCATTGTCCAGGCCTTGGCGATGGAGTATTCGTTGATGGTGGTCAACGAAATTGCCGAGACCTCACGGCTGGCCAAGCACACGATTGTGCCGGGTGAAACGGTGTTCCAGTCGATCGACCGTTTGCTCTCGTTGTTCCGGGTGTTTTCCACCGATGACGAGCAAGGCCGGCTGGTACTGGCCAAGCCCGGCAGTGGCGGGCGGGCCAGCGATGCATTGGAGTTGGGCAAGAACATTTTGTCGGCCAACGCTGCGATGGATCACAGCCAGGTGTTCTCCGAATACCGGGTGATCGGTCAGCAAAAGGGCTCGGACAAGAAGAGTGGGGCGGCCGTCAGCGAAGTTGAATCGACAGCGGCCGACCTGAGCTTCAAACGTCGACGAACCACGATCATCAACGAGGGCACCGCGCTGACTTTCGAACTGGCCCAGCAGCGCGCCCAATGGGAAAGCGCCACGCGCATGGGTCGGGCGCAGTCCACCACTTATCAAGTGCAGGGCTGGCGTCAGTCCAACGGTGATCTGTGGCGTCATAACACGCTGGTGAAAGTCACGGATCCGGTGCTCGGGTTTGATGGCGACATGCTGATATCCAAAGTGACTTATTCACTGTCGGCGCAGGGCTCGGTGACGACCCTGCAAGTCGCGCCGCCGCATACCTTCGATCCTGATCCAATCCCCCCGAAAAAAACCTGAGCCCTACACCGACGCTGTGGGAGCGAGCCTGCTCGCGAAAGCGTCGGCAGCCTCAGCATCACAGTGCCTGACCCAGCGCATTCGCGAGCAGGCTCGCTCCCACATTGATCCCATTCGGGCCACTTTTTGAAGGACACCCCATGAGCCTACTGACACGCCTGCTGGCGCGCGGCACTGTCGTGCTCGCCAATTCGGCATCCAAGCTGCAATCGCTGCAAATGCGCCTTACCGCCGGCGAAGTCAACGATGACCTCGAACACTTCGAACCTTACGGCTTCACCAGCAACCCGCTGCCCGGCGCCGAAGGTGTCGTCACATTTCTGGGCGGTGACCGTTCCCACGCTATCGCCCTGGTGGTCGCCGATCGTCGCTACCGCCTGCAATCGCTCGCCAGTGGCGAAGTGGCGATCTACACCGACGAGGGCGACAAAATTCACTTCAAGCGCGGGCGGATCATCGACATCGAAACCGCCACGCTGAACATACGCGCCAGTACCGCTGTGAACTTCGATACGCCGGTGATCAACCAGACCGGCAAGATCGTGTCCACCGGCGATCAACTCGCCGGCGGCATCAGCCAGATCAAACACGTGCACGTCGGCGTGCAGGCCGGCAACGGCCAGACCGGCGCACCGGCAGGAGGCAAGTGATGTTTATCAGCCAGAACCTCCACGCCGCGCTGACCCGCGCCGTGCTCATCAGCCTGTTCAGCTGGCGTCGCGCCGCCGATGACGACGCCCTCGACGATGAAGAGCGCTACGGCTGGTGGGGCGACACTTTTCCCACCGTTGCCGACGATCGCATCGGCTCGCGTCTGTGGCTGTTGCGTCGGGTCAAGCTGACCCGACAGACCCAGATGGACGCCGAGTTTTATGCCCGCGAAGCCTTGCAATGGCTGATCGACGACGGCCATTGCAGCGCCATCGACATCATCAGCGAACGCCTCGACGCCCAGCGCCTGAACCTGCGCACGGTCCTGACCCTGGCCGACGGTGAACGTCTGGACATCAACCCCGATAACAGTTGGCAGGTGATCTATGCCGTTTGAAACCCCTTCGCTGCCGGTGCTGATCAAGCGCACCCAAAGCGACCTGGCCGGCGATTCGCTGCGCCAGTCCGATGCGCAAGTGCTGGCCCGCACCTTGGGCGGCGCCGCTTATGGTCTGTACGGTTATCTCGACTGGATCGCCGAGCAGATCCTGCCGGACAAGGCCGACGAGTCGACCCTGGAACGCATCGCCGCCCTGCGTCTGAACCAGCCGCGCAAACCCGCGCAAGTGGCCAGCGGCAGCGTCAGTTTCACAGCAACGGCCGGTGCGGTGCTGGACGTGGACACGCTGCTGCAAACGAACGACGGTCGCACGTACAAAGTGACCACGGCGCGCACCACCGCCAATGGCATCAACGCCACGACCATCGCCGCGCTGGATGCCGGAAGTTTGGGTAACGCCGATGCCGGTCTGGCATTGACCCCGGTGCAGCCGATTGCCGGCATTGTCGGTAGCAGTTTTGTGGTGTTGGCGCCGGGACTCAGCGGTGGCGTGGCTCGCGAAAGTCTGGAGTCGCTGCGTTCGCGGGTGATCCGCTCCTATCGCGTCATCCCCCATGGCGGCTCGGCCAATGACTACGAGACCTGGGCGCTGGAAGTGCCGGGCGTGACCCGCGCGTGGTGCCGTGGCGGTTTGCTCGGTCCGGGTACGGTGACGGTGTTCATCATGCGTGACGACGATCCGCAACCAGTGCCCAACGACGAGCAACTGGCAGAGGTTCAGGACTATATCGAACCGCTGCGTCCGGTCACCGCCGAAGTGCATGTGCAGAAGCCGATTCAAGTGCCGGTGGTGTATCGCTTCAAAAGCGTCAATCCCGACACCACCGCCGTGCGTGCCGCCGTCGAAGCGCAGTTGCGCGACTTGCACAACCGTGAAGCCGATCTTGGCGTGCCGTTGCTGATCAGCCACATCCGCGAAGCCATCAGCAGCGCTGGCGGCGAATACGATCACACGCTCACCGCACCGGTCGTCGATGTGCCCGCCGCCCCAAGTGAACTGCTCACCTTCGGAGGTTGCGTATGGGGGGCATAAGAACCGCCGCACAATATCAGGCGCAACTTCGCGCATTGCTGCCATCGGGTCCCGCATGGGACCCGGAGCGGGTTCCGGAACTTGAAGAAGTGCTGCAAGGCGTCGCCGTCGAACTGGCGCGCCTCGACGCCCGCGCCGCCGACCTGCTCAACGAAATGGACCCGGCCGGCGTCAGTGAACTGGTGCCGGACTGGGAGCGGGTGATGAACCTGCCCGACCCGTGCCTGGGCGCCGAACCGCTGTTCGACGACCGCCGCCTCGCCGTGCGCCGGCGCTTGCTCGCGGTTGGCAGTCAGGCCGTCGGTTACTACCTCGAAATCGCCAAAAGCCAGGGTTACCCCAACGCCTCCATCACCGAACACGAAGCCCCACGCATGGGTCGTGCACGGTTCGGCGCGGCGCATTTCGGCACCTGGGAAGCGCAATTCATGTGGACGCTCAACACCGGCGGCCGCCTGCTGCTGGGTCGACGCTTCGGGGCGAGTTACTGGGGCGAACGCTTCGGCGTAAACCCGGGCTCGGCACTGGAATGCCTGATCCACCGCAGTGCGCCGGCGCATACCAAGGTGCACATCAACTATGACTAGGGAGTAAATGGGATGGATTATCCGAAAAGTGTGCCCAGCGCCGGGTTGGTGAACGGGAAGTTTGTCGATGAGAACCCGCTGATGGGAACGCCGGGGTCGTTGATTCCGGCCACTTGGGGCAATGCGGTGACCGAGGAGCTGCTGACCGTGATTCGTGCGGCAGGTCTGGTGCCTTCCGAGAGTGAGTCGAACCAACTGTTCAAGTCACTCAAAACCGTGCTGTCCCAGGATGCCTTGCCCTTCGCCGCGCTGGCATTCCCGACGGTGGCTACGGTGGATGGCCGCATCGCAGTGACCGCTGCGAGCGGCTTGGCGGGAGGCAACGTGTCGGTACCGGGCGGTGTTCTGGTCAGTCTCTGCGAAGAAGTGACCGTTGGCATGACAGCTCGGCCGCGTGGCTTGTTGACGACAGCATGGGCATCGCCTGCGCTTGATATCAACAGCACTTATTTTCTGCGATTGCAGGTGCGTGATGAGGCACTGGTTTGCTACATGCAAAAAGGTGCCGATACCGATGCGATCCCGGCGGCATTGAAGGGCGGAACCGGGGGCGGAGGTGGCGGATTCGACTCCACCTGTATCGACATGCTTGTAGCCAAAGTGGTGACCGCAGGCGCAGGGACGGCGCCCAAGCTAACGCTTTTGGCGAACAAGGCGCGGCTTGAAGCCGTAGGAGTCTGGTCCGCTGCCAGTGGCAGTTACTCGGTAGCGTTGAACTGGGCCCGTAAACCGCGCGCCTACATTGCAGGGATCTACGACTTTGACGGCAACGTGAAAACCGATTATGGCGTGGTCAGTGAAGAGATCGGTGTAGCGGTGTCAGGGACGCAGGTTGTACCAGAGGGTGGATTTACGGACCGTTATATGGGACGCGTGTTAATTGTAGCGTGGGCGCAGAACCTTAGTGCTGCAGGTGTCATCAACGCGCGCGTGCGTTGGGAGGTTTGACTATGAAAGCCATAATCGAAAACGGTTTGGTGACTGCTTTGGTGAACGGAGACGTCGATTGCGGCGTTTTGATTCCTGTTGGCAAGCCGGTCTCCACAGGTTGGATCTTTAAGGGCGACACCTTCAGCGAGCCTGCCGCATTGACCGTTTCGCAGGACGCTGCAGCAACAGCGGAGCGCCAATGGCGCACGGCAGTGCTCATCGAATCTGACTGGGTGGTGATCCGTCATCGCGATGAACTAGACGCCGGAGTACAAACAAGTTTGAGTTCCAAGCAGTTTGCGAAGTTGCTCGCCTATCGCCAAGCCCTGCGTGATTGGCCCGCCGCAAACGATGTCGTTGATACCGCGTCGCGCCCACAAACGCCTAAGTGGCTTGCCCGGTTGTCTTAACGAGTGGCTTGAAAAATTGTTCCGATCAAGATCGGTCATCCGATCAATCAGTTGCGATCCCTTCGTGCTGTATCACCAAAGCCCACTCCAAAGTGGGCTTTTTTATTTTCAGAAACTGACCGTAGACGAGGTTGCAATGGCAGCGCTCGTGACGCGGTTCATTTGTTATTTCAAAGGAACGAAAGACCTATGGATTATCCAAAAAGCGTCCCCAGCGTCGGCCTTGTCGATGGCCGCTTCGTCGATGAAAACCCGGTGGCGGGTAAGCCCGGTTCGTTGATTCCGGCGGTGTGGGGCAACAGCGTGACTCAGGAGATCCTGAGTGTGATCAGCGGCGGTGGGTTGGTGGCTTCGGAAGCGGACAACAGCCAGTTGCTCAAGGCGATTCAGGCGATTGTCGGGAGTGCCAGTCCGATGCGTTCGGTTGTCACGCGGATCGCTGCTTCCAAGACGTTGATCGAGCAGGAACTCGGTCTGGTTTTGATCGATGCCGGGGCCGGCGCATTGAGCGTCAGCCTACCGCCAGCCAACGCCAAACTGGGTATCCGCGACGTCATTGTGCGGCGTGTTGATAACAGCGGTAACCGCTTGGTCGTGCAAAGTTCAAGCGGTGATGTGATCAGGTTTCACACCCACCTGAATACTTCGGGCTATCCATTTCTAGTGTTGATGGGGGCGGGTGACTGGTGGCATCTGCGCAGCGATCTGGCGGGCAACTGGTGGCCGGTCGGTCGTCTGGACGGTTCTTCAATCGGACGTATCGATTTTGAGACCACGCTGGCAGTTCTACCGGGTGGCTATGCCGCGCTGAATGGTTCCTTGCTGAATCGCTCGGAATGGCCATGGCTTTGGGATCACGCTCAGCAGTCGGGCATGTTGCGTTCTGAAGCTGATCGCGGTGGTGCGTGGACTCCAGGAGACGGCGCCACGACCTTCCGCCTGCCAGAGGCCCGTGGTGAATTTTTGCGCGTGCTGGCCGAAGGCGGTCTGGTTGATACCGGACGCGCGCCAGGGTCTTGGCAAAAAGGCTCGTTGGTCCAGGGTGACAACGGCATCGCTGACAACATTCTGTTCGCGACACACATCGTTTCCCAGAAGGTCCAGTTGGGACTCGATATGGGGAACTACACCGATTACGCGGGTGCCACTGTCAAGTACATCACACCTGCTGCACCGGTTACGCCAATTGCAGACTCTGAGTTGCTGAACCACGGCGGTGTCACGCGACCTCGAAATATTGCCTATCCGGGTCGAATCAAACTTATCTGAGGTGCCCATGTTTAATTATCTGATTGATCACTCGGGCTTCCTGACTGGCCCTATTGAACTTGCGGTTACGCCAGGCCTCGGTGTCCAACTACCGAGTAATGCCGTTCAACTTTCATTCGAATTGCCTGCGCCTGAAAGCGGCCGCGTCTGGACGCTGGTGAATAACGTTCCCCGTGAGGTGATAGACCGTCGAGGATTGGTGTATCGGAAGGAAAACGGAGTAAAGCAGATATGGAGTGAGCCGGGAGAGTTACCAGACGAACTCACTGCCGAACCGTGGCCGGGCGACGGTTACTTCTGGATCGACAACACTTGGAAACTCGATGAAACCGCGCGCGTATCTGCGATCAAGGTCGATGTGTTCCGCTTGCGAGACACGTTACTTCGTGACGCCGTCCTGCGCATCGCGCCCCTGCAATACGCCGAAGACATCGGTGATGCCAGCCATGATGAACAGCTGCGACTGCTCGAATGGAAGCTCTACAGCGTTGAGCTGAACCGTATCGAAAAGCTGCCCGGCTTCCCCGAACAAATCACTTGGCCGATCGCGCCTGGCACAACCGTAGACAGCTGATGGCTGCACAGGGAGAAGTGCAATGGACTACCCAAAAACCATCCCCGGTGTGGGCTTGGTCAACGGCGGTTTCGTCGATGAAAACCCCGTGGCCGGAACACCGGGATCGTTGATCCCCGCCGCCTGGGGCAACAACGTTACACAAGAAATTCTTAACGCCATCAAGGCTGCCGGGCTGACGCCCGATGAGGCTAAAACCGACCAGTTGGCCATCGCCATTGGCGCGCTGGTCGACTTCCGCAAACTGAAAAACACCCCGACCACGCTGAGTGGCTACGGCATCACCGATGCCGGCGGGCGACTGTTGGCAATCAGGCAGATCGAGACGGTTGGTATCACTGTTTACAAGCCAAATCCGAAAGCCAAACGTATTCGCGTGCGATTGGTTGGGGCGGGTGGATCTGGCGGCGGTTGTGTGCCAGTAGCTGCGAGTCATCAAATGATCGGCGGCGGCGGAGGTTCCGGTGCGTACGTGGAGAGCCTGTATGAGGTAACTCCACAAATGCTGGCAGGTGTCCCTGTTTCGCTGGGGGCCGGTGGTGCAGCAAGTAACGCGGCGGGCCAGCCAGGAGGAGGCGCTTCCTTCGGCACATATATGAGTGCTGCGGGCGGTGCGGGAGGGCAAATCCTGACGTTGGCGGTAACTGCAACGGCAGTGGGGTTCATTCAGGGAGGTGCAGGAGGGCAGGCCGTTACCGGTGGCACACTTTCCAATGCGCGTGGCATCGGTGGTGAGTACGGGATGTACAACGCCAATTGGGGGGTACTTGCCGGGGCTGGCGGCTCTAGTCCGTTCGACGGCGGTGCCCCACGTATCGGCGTAAACGGAACTGGCGGTTCTGGTGGCCGTGGCTCAGGGGGAAGCGGCTCTTGCTCAACCAACGCTTCCGCTTCAGTGCTCAGCGGCGCTGGCGGCAACGCCTTCTGTGAAATCTGGGAGTACGAATAATGGCCCGTTATGCACGAGTTGAAAACGGTGTCGCGGTCGAACTGATCGATACCGGTGACTACCTGATTACCCAACTGTTCGCCCCGGCTTTTGTCGAGTCGATGGTGTTGGTGCCGGAAGGCATGGAGATCGAAATCGGTGCGCCGCTGAGCGAGGTGCCGCAGCAAATCAAGACACAGGAGGTTCTGCAAACAGCAGTGGTTACTCCAGCAGGCGTTGTTGCAGAGCAAGACCCAAGGACACCTGATCGCACGTGGCGGGATGCGTCCCTTGCGGCGACCGAGTGGCGGGTGGCGCGTCATCGCGATGAGCAGGAACTTGGCCGGGGCACGACGCTCAAGGCCCAGCAATATCTGGAGCTACTCGAATACCGACAAGCGCTGCGCGATTGGCCCGAATCCAGAACTTTCCCGGCAGCGGTCTCTCGACCGACAGCGCCGCATTGGTTGATGGCCGATGCAGGCTGACGCTCCGCTCGCATGTATTTTCAGATAAGGAGATGAGTCATGGATTATCCAAAGAGTGTTCCCAGCGCCGGGTTGATAGACGGCAAGTTCGTTGATGAGGATTTGTTGACGGGCAAGCCGGGGTCGTTGATTCCAGCCAGTTGGGGCAATGGTGTTACGCAAGAGTTGTTGACGGTCATCCAGAGCGCGGGCCTGACCCCTACGGAGGCCTCCAATAATCAGCTGCTCAGTGCGCTGCGTAGCAGCAATCTGTTCGTGACTGCGCCGCAGTTCGACAAAGGCAAAACAGTCGCTACTACCGAGTTCGTGGCCCGCGCGGGTTTGCAGTTTTCCGGATTCATTTCGTACCCGACGAGCACTGCCCTGACCATGGCCAACGTGGGGGGCGTGGCGAGTTTTGCCAGTACAACGCCGATCACGGCAACGCTGCCCACCATTAATGGCATCACCCATGCCAGCACACTTCACGTGATCAACGCGGGTAACGGTGTGCTCACCATCAATCCCGCCGCTAACGAACAAATAGAAACCTGTAACGGTACGATCGGGTCGTTGAAACTCGGTCTCGGTGATTCCGCGTGTCTGATCAAACTGGCCAACCAATGGCGGCTGTACGGAGGGTCGGTCAGCGATCGGTACGCCACCGCCCATTCCGGCATTAACGGCAACGTTGGCTATCAAAGGTTTGCCAGCGGCAACATTGACCAATGGGGCGTCGGCACAACGGATGCCAAGGGCGAAGTCGATATCACATTTCCAATTTCCTTCCCCACTGCATTTTCTTCAGTAGTGGCCACCCATGCGGGCGGCGACGGGGCAATGGTCATCTTGATCGCAGGCTCAGGAAAGCAACAAGGCTGCAAGCTCAAGGTGCGTGATTTCGGCGGTAACGTTGCCGCGGGCTGGGGTATCAACTATTTCGCGAAGGGCTATTGAATGAATCTGCATAACGTTTTGTTCAGCGCCAGCACCCGGGGCGTTTATGTACCGGGTATCAACTCAACCGACATTCCCGCTGATGTCATCGAAATTCCTCAGACTTATTGGATTTCGCTGCTGCAGCAACTGGCCGTCACTGCAAAAGTGATTGGAGTGCGTGCGGATAACGGCTACCCCATTCTTGTTGATCCACCGCCTCCGTCGGCAGAAGCAGCAGCCGACATCGAGCGCCGGTGGCGCACTGCGCAATTGGCTGCCACGGACGGTCTGGTCGCACGCGATCGCGATGAGCTCGAGGACGGTGGCGGCACGACGCTGACCACCGAGCAATACGCCGAATTGCAAACCTATCGCCGTCAATTGCGTGACTGGCCGCAGGGTTCTTTCTTCCCGTTCAGCGAGCATCGACCGGTGGCGCCGAGTTGGTTGGAAGCTGCGTTCTAAATCTGCAGGCCTCAAATTCAATACTGTTTCCCCGAAAATTCCGGAAAGCAAATGGTTGGCAGTGTTTGGTCGGCAACCATGATTCAATCCGATCATCCAGGGAGGATTACGCATCATGCAAATAACTGAAAACAACCTTTTAAACATCATGCCAAACGCCCGCAGCCAAGCGGGCGTTTTTGTTTCTGCGCTCAATAGCGCCATGGCCAACCACCGCATCAATACGCCTAAACGTGTCGCTGCATTTCTTGCGCAAATCGGCCACGAATCGGGCCAGTTGCAGTACGTGCGCGAGTTGGGCAACAACCAGTACCTGAGCAAATACGACACCGGCACGCTGGCGTTACGTCTGGGCAATACGCCGCAGGCCGATGGTGATGGACAAAAGTACCGCGGTCGCGGGTTGATACAGATCACCGGCCTTAGCAACTATCGTCAATGCAGCGTCGGGCTGTTCGGCGATGAGCGTCTGCTGTCCTTGCCGGAACTGTTGGAGCAGCCGCAATGGGCCGCCGAGTCCGCCGCGTGGTTCTGGGAAAAGAATGGCTTGAACGAGCTCGCCGACCGCGACCAGTTCAACACTATCACCCGTCGTATCAACGGCGGGTTGAACGGCTTGCAGGAACGGCTCGAGATCTGGGCGCGAGCGAGGGCTGTGTTATGCCAATCACCTGGCGAGTGATCGGCGTGGCGTTGCTGGCCCTGGGGGCCGCGGCGCTGGGCTGGCAGGTTCAGGACTGGCGCTATGGACGGCAACTGGCCGAACAGGCTCGGTTAAACGCAGAAGTCCTCAATCAACTGACCCTGACCGCAGCCACCGCGCAACAAGCCGAGCAGGATAAACGTCTGGCCCTCGAGCAGCGGCTCGCAGCCAGTGAGCAAACCCACTATCGAGCACTCAGTGATGCCCAACGTGATCAGGATCGCCTGCGCGATCGTCTTGCCACTGCTGATGTGCGCCTGTCAGTCCTCCTCGACGCAGGCGACGTTACCGCAGGCTGTGCAGTGCCAGCCGCCGCCGGCACCGGCGGCGTGGATCATGCAACCGTACGCGCCCGACTTGACCCGGCGCATGCTCAACGAATTGTCGCCATCACCGACGAAGGCGATCGCGGACTGATTGCCTTGCAGGCCTGTCAGGCCTATGTCAGAGCGTTGGCGCCCGAACATTTTGAATAAGCTTGTGTATTGAAAGCACAACCGGCTCGTGTACGGTGGACGCATTCCACACGATCCGGAGAGCAACGTGAAAGAGATCACTCAACTGGCAGCCGAGCTTGGCCGACGTCTGCAAGTGCTCAATGCCCACGTCACCACCGCCGAGTCCTGCACCGGCGGCGGGATTGCCGAAGCTATCACGCGGATTCCAGGCAGCTCGGCGTGGTTCGAGGCCGGTTACGTGACGTACTCCAACCGACAGAAAACCCAGCAACTGAATGTGCCGGCCGAGTTGTTCGACTCGGTGGGCGCAGTCAGTAGCGAGGTGGTCGAGGCGATGGTGCGAGGTGCGCAGGCACAGAGCCTGGCGCGGTTCGCCGTGGCGGTCAGCGGTGTGGCCGGGCCCGACGGTGGCACGCCAAACAAACCGGTGGGCACCGTGTGGCTGGCCTGGGGCGTTGGCGATGTGGTTACCAGTGAAGTGCAGCACTTCGCGGGCAATCGCGATGAAGTCCGCCGACAAACGGTGAAGGCCGCGCTAGAGGGGCTCATGCGACTAGCGGCACGAGAAATCGAAAATCAGGGGTAGGCGATCCGCGAACGCTGTGGAATAATACTGGCTACTTATACAGGTGTTGGCCGTCAGGCCTTATTGATTACGTGAGGACTTTAATGGACGACAACAAGAAGAAAGCCTTGGCTGCGGCCCTGGGTCAGATCGAACGTCAATTCGGCAAGGGTGCCGTAATGCGTATGGGCGATCAGGACCGTCAGGCGATCCCGGCTATCTCCACTGGCTCTCTGGGTCTGGACATTGCACTCGGCATTGGCGGCCTGCCAAAAGGCCGTATCGTTGAAATCTACGGTCCTGAATCTTCCGGTAAAACCACACTGACACTGTCCGTGATCGCCCAGGCTCAAAAAGCTGGCGCGACCTGCGCATTCGTCGACGCCGAACACGCCCTCGACCCTGAGTACGCCGGCAAACTGGGCGTCAACGTTGATGACCTGCTGGTTTCCCAGCCTGACACCGGCGAACAAGCTCTGGAAATCACCGACATGCTGGTGCGCTCCAACGCCGTTGACGTGATCATCGTCGACTCCGTGGCTGCACTGGTGCCGAAGGCTGAAATCGAAGGCGAAATGGGTGACATGCACGTGGGCCTGCAAGCCCGTCTGATGTCTCAGGCGCTGCGTAAAATCACCGGTAACATCAAGAACGCCAACTGCCTGGTTATCTTCATTAACCAGATCCGCATGAAGATCGGCGTGATGTTCGGTAGCCCGGAAACCACCACCGGTGGTAACGCGCTGAAGTTCTACGCCTCGGTTCGTCTCGACATCCGCCGTACTGGCGCGGTGAAAGAAGGCGACGAAGTGGTCGGCAGCGAAACCCGCGTCAAGGTTGTGAAAAACAAGGTGGCTTCGCCGTTCCGTCAGGCCGAGTTCCAGATTCTTTACGGCAAGGGCATCTACCTCAACGGCGAGATGATCGACCTGGGCGTGCTGCACGGCTTCGTCGAGAAGTCCGGCGCCTGGTACGCCTATGAAGGCACCAAGATCGGTCAGGGCAAGGCCAACTCGGCCAAGTTCCTGGCAGACAATCCGGAAATCGCCAAGAAGCTCGAGAAGCAACTGCGTGACAAACTGCTGGCCCCGGCGGCAGACGTCAAGGCTTCGCTGGCCAAGGACAAAGTCGACGATATGGCTGAGGCCGATGTCGACGTTTGAAGTCTTTGAATGACACTTGTACTCGATACCCTCGTCGCGGTGCGGCGAACCGCCATGGACCTGCTCGCACGTCGCGAGCACGGTCGAGTCGAGCTGACGCGTAAACTGCGTCAGCGCGGCGCTGAGGCGGAAATGATCGAAACAGCCCTCGACCGTTTGACGGAAGAAGGGTTGCTTTCCGAAGCCCGTTATCTTGAAAGCTTTGTTTCCTACCGAGCCCGTTCCGGTTATGGCCCTCTGCGAATTCGCGAGGAGCTGAGCCAGCGTGGTTTGCAACGTGCCGATATCGAACTCGCCCTGCGCGAAAGCGGTATCAGCTGGCAGGAGCAACTTCAGGAAACCTGGCAGCGGAAATTCTCCGGGCATTTGCCGATTGATGCTAGGGAACGGGCCAAACAAGGCCGCTTCCTGGCGTATCGGGGCTTCTCGATGGAGATGATCAACCGCTTGTTCAGCGGCAGAGGGATGGACGATTGAACGGTTGAAACGAAACGGCCCGCTATGAAAATAGCGGGCCGTTTTTTTTTGCCTTCAAATTACCTTGGAAGATTCTCGGCTGCGTTGGGCGGTTTGCGGTTGGGAATGGGCCCAGTTTTCCGGCAAGTTGATGTAGTCCACCAACTCCCTCAAGCGCCCTTGATTGCGGGCGGTAAAGGCAAAAGCCAAGCGCGACAGATGACTGAACTGGGCGTCGTCGTGTTCTTCGCCGCTGTAGGCATGCTGATGGAAATGGCCGCTCAAACACAGATCAGCAAAGGCTTCCTGCATATGCTCCAACGCCTGATCGCTGAGCTTGTGATTCATGCGAATCACGAATTGCCCCTGGAGCCAGCGACTGGAGTGGAAGTTGCTATAAAACTGGGTGATCTGTTCCACCGCTTCCTCGACGGTGTAGACCAATCGCATCAGCTTCATGTCGGTCGGCAGGATGTAGTGGTTTTCCTCCAGTTGCTGGCGGATGAAATCCATCGCGCCTTGCCAGAACGTACCGCCCGGTGCGTCCAGCAGTACCACCGGAACCAGTGGGCTTTTGCCGGTCTGGATCAGTGTCAGCACTTCCAGTGCTTCATCCAGCGTGCCGAAGCCACCCGGGCACAGTACCAATGCGTCGGCCTCCTTGACGAAGAACAGCTTGCGGGTGAAGAAGAAGTGAAACGGAAGCAGGTTGCCGGTACCGTCCACGGTCGGGTTGGCATGTTGTTCGAAAGGCAGGGTGATGTTGAACCCGAGGCTGTGATCACGCCCTGCGCCTTCATGGGCGGCGGCCATGATGCCGCCACCGGCACCGGTGATGACCATCATGTCCGAACTCGCCAGTTTCGCGCCGAGTTCTCGGGCCAATGCATACAGCGGATGCTCGACCGGCGTGCGCGCCGAGCCGAACACAGTGACCTTGCGTCGGCCCTTGAATTGTTCCAGAACCCGAAACGTCTGCTCCAGCTCGCGCAGAGCTTGCAACGTGATCTTGGCGTTCCAGCGGTTGTGGTCTTCCTGGGCCATGCGCAGCACAGTCAGGATCATGTCTCGGTAGATGGGAATATTTGGACTGTTGGTGGAAACACGGTTGAGTTGTTCTTCGACCTGGCTGATGAGGTCGGGGCCGCTTTCCTGAAAATGACGGCTGAGCAGGTCATTCGGTTGGTAAGGCATTCAACGTCTCCTTCTGCACAGAGCGGGTCGCCCTGACATGCGGCGTCAGGGTTGCGCTGCGAAAACACACAATCGACAGTTCCTTTTCCTGCCGCTGACAACTGATCGTGAATACTCTGAATCTAGACCCTTGCGCGTGATTGCGCTGAGTTGATCATTGCGCTGCAGCGCGGCGGATAGCAATCGCTTGTTGATTGTCCGGTCGATGATTTCACCGTTCGTCCGAACGTGCGCCGAACGGCAAACCCTCTGATTAACTAACCTACAGGCACCTTGCTACAACTTGGTATTACTGACCGTACGCAAGGAGCAAGCTATTCAAGGATTTGTGGGTAGCAGGGAGGCGTGATACGTGGCCAGAGTGATTCTGGAAATCGATACGCAGCTGTATCGGATGTTGAAGGCGTCAGCCGAGACCAATCAGGTGAGTCTCGAAGAGGAGTGCTGCCGAAGGTTGGCAGGCGGGGAGCGGCGTTCTCGTTATTTACAGGCCTTGGTGGCCGAATTGCGCGCCGAGGATGAACAGCGGCGCGCCAATTCGCGATGATTACTTCTTTTTCGCCGGAGCGGCTTTCGGGCAATCCGAATCCTGGTAGCTGGCAGCGCCAACAGCCTTGTTGGTTTTCACTTCGGTGAATTCGTAACGCATGATCGCGCCTTTGGCCATCAGCTTGCGGAACGATGGGTTGTTGCAAACCGACGCACCCAACTGGAAATACACGGCTTTGGGGTCTGCGCGCATTTTGTCGGCGTGGCTCTTTTGTACGCTCAGGTGATTGATCAACTGAGTGCCTTCAACGGTATAGCCCTGATCAAGAATGTCTTCGTTGATTGCCCGTGGCGTGCCGACGCTGCTTTGGGCGGCGACGTTGCGCAGCTCTCTGTTCAGATTCTGCTCACTCAAGGATGCAGCTTGAGCGGTGAAGGACGACGCCAGCAGAATGGCAGCGGTGGGAACGATAAGGCGCAGCATGAAACTCTCCTGGTTCAGTGACTGGTGTTTCGACCAGCCACGTGACTGTGCGTTCAGTGGCGGCGAATTATAGGGGAGCCGGTCTGGACGGTACAGGTTTGTCCTTGTCGCTCTGGTAAACTTCCGGTCTTTATTGCCCTGCCGAGTGTCGTTCGTGTCGAGTTTCCCTGCTGTGTGGCGCCGCCCGTGATCCATCATGCCCCCAACGCCGTAGCCCGCTTGCGTGATCAGCGCGAGGACGAGGGCATCAAGCCGATTCAGGCCCGAGGCTTTCGCTCCGAGCGCTGCCGTGACTGTCGGGTAATCATCAGTCATTGCCTGTGCGCTTGGCGGCCAAGCGTCGACTCCCGCTCGGGTGTGTGCCTGATCATGACCGGCAAGGAAGTGTTCAAACCGAGCAACACCGGTTGGCTGATTGCTGATGTGGTACGGGATAACCACGCATTCATCTGGTCACGTACCGAGCCCGACCCGCAGATGCTGGCACTGCTCAATGACCCACAGTGGCAGCCGTATCTGGTGTTTCCCGGGGAATATGTCGAGCCGTCGCGGGTGACCAACACCGTCGAACTCGAAAGCGGCAAGCGCCCGCTGTTTATTCTGCTGGACGCGACCTGGACGGAGGCGCGCAAGATCTTCCGCAAGAGCCCGTATTTTGAGCGCTTGCCGATTCTCAGTCTGCTGCCCGACAAACTGTCGCGCTACCGGTTGCGCCGCTCGACCCGCAGTGAGCACCTGTGCACCGCCGAAGTCGCGGCGCTGTGTCTGGAACTGGCAGGTGACAGCGACGCAGCGTCGGCGCTGGACGCTTATTTCGATGTGTTCAGCCAGCATTATCTGGGCGCCAAACAGCAATTGGATATGAATGAATCGACGCCGGCCCACGCCGAGCTGCAACCCTTTATACGAAAGCCGCAGGCGGTCTTGGCCCAATAGTGGCCCATACTGCACATCGCGGCGACCGTGTTGCTTGACCACCCCGTCTTCGCTGGGCATGCTTGGCGCCGATTAGGGTGCTGCCAAGGTTTGAAACGCCGTGTTTGCTGGTTATTGGCGTTGAACGTGCCCCTGTGGATGCCGCTACAAGCGGCATCTTGAGTTGCTTTGGCCAGAGCCGACTAGACCGGGTCTGCCATCAAAAAACAGGATCATTTGAAAAATGGCCACATACGACATCCTGATTGCCGATGATCACCCCCTGTTTCGTAGCGCCCTGCATCAAGCAGTGACGCTGGGCCTTGGCCCGGGTGTACGGCTGGTGGAAGTGGCGAGCATCGCCGAACTGGAAACGCGTCTGACAGAAAAGGCTGACTGGGATCTGGTCCTGCTGGATCTGAACATGCCCGGCGCTTTCGGGTTTTCCGGGTTGGTGATGTTGCGCGGCCAATACCCGCAAATTCCGGTGGTGATGGTCTCGGCGCAGGAAGAAGCCTCAGTGATGGTCAAATCCCGCGAGTTCGGCGCCAGTGGCTTTATTCCCAAGTCCAGCGACCTCAGCGTGATTCAGGAAGCCGTGCGCAAAGTACTCGATGGCGATGTGTTCTGGCCGCCGCAAGCTTTTGAAGCGGTCAGCGTTTCTGCCGAAGCCAAAGCCGCCAGCGATGGCCTGGCCAGCCTGACCCCCCAGCAGTTCCGCGTATTGACCATGGTCTGCGAAGGTCTGTTGAACAAGCAGATTGCCTATGAGTTGAGTGTGTCGGAAGCGACCATCAAGGCTCATGTCACGGCGATCTTTCGCAAGCTGAATGTGCGTACCCGAACTCAGGCTGCATTGCTTCTGCAACAACTGGAGTCAATTCCGAGCCAGTAATGGCTGGCGCGTTCACGCTTTTTTGACTTTGGTTGATCTAGCTTTCCCACTCCTTTTTGGTTGGTTTCTACTTTATGTCACCTTTCAAGGGCCAGACCGGCCTGAAACGCATTCTCAACGCTTCCGGTTACTCGCTGGATGGTCTGCGCGCAGCCTTCACCGGCGAAGCGGCATTCCGCCAACTGGTGCTGCTCAATGTGGTGCTGGTGCCACTGACGTTTTTCCTGAATGTCAGCCGTGTTGAACAGGCGCTGTTGATCGCCGTGTGTCTGCTGGCGCTGATCGTCGAACTGCTGAACTCGGCAGTGGAAGCGGCCATCGACCGCATCTCGCTGGAGCTGCACCCACTGTCCAAGAACGCCAAGGACATGGGCAGCGCCGCGCAATTCGTGGCGTTGAGCATGATCGCGCTGGTGTGGGCAGTGATTCTGCTTTAAGCGATAGTCGGCAAGACGATCTCGTCGCTGCGCTGAACACCCGCGGTGAAAGCGCGGCACAGCTCGAGAAATTCGCGCATGGCCGAGGTCTGGTACTTCTGTTTGTGCCAGATGAAGTAGAACTGCCGCGCCAGATCCATATCTGGCGTTTCCACCGCCACCAGGCTGCCGCGCCGGAATGCATCACGCAATGCCAGCCGCGAAATGCAGCCAATCCCCAGCCCCGATTCCACCGCGCGTTTGATCGCTTCGGTGTGTTCCAGCTCAAGTCGGATATTCAGCGCGCTGCGATGGTGACGCATGGCCTGATCAAACGTCAGGCGCGTGCCGGAGCCTTGTTCGCGCAGAATCCACGCCTCGTGCGTCAACTCCTCCATGTTCGCGCTACCGCGTTTGGCCAGTGGATGCTGCGGCGCGCAGAACACCACCAGTTCATCCTCGACCCAGCTTTGCACTTCGATGTCCGGGTGGCTGCAATCGCCTTCGATTAGACCCAGATCAATTTCATAGTGAGCGACCTGTTGCACGATGTTAGCCGTATTCTGCACGTGCAACTTCACCTGGCTTTCCGGATGGCGTTGCATGAAGCTGCCGATTAGCAGGGTCGCCAGGTAATTGCCGATGGTCAGCGTCGCACCGACTGCCAGTGAGCCGAAACCGGACTTGCCGTTGAGCAGGTCTTCGATCTCTTTGGCCTGATCAAGCAGGGCCACCGCTTGCGGCAACAGCTGTTTGCCGAGAGCGTTGAGGCTCAGCCGTTTGCCGGCGCGGTCGAACAGCTGGCAGCTGGACTGGCGTTCCAGTTCGGTGATCGAGGTGCTCGCCGCCGATTGTGAGAGGTTGAGCAGACCCGCAGCACGGGACACGCTTTCCTGCTGGGCGACGGCGACGAAGACTTGCAGTTGACGGAGAGTAAATCGCATATCGATATAACCGATAACCCTTATCTTAATAATCCAGTTAACAGATATTGTCGTCGCTATTAGAATGCGATGCAATTGCGCACCGTCGGCCTGCCATCATTGGCTTCAAGAGACGCGCAGACCCAATATCCAGGAGTCAAACGTACATGAGCAACATGAACCACGAGCGTGTCCTCAGTGTTCATCACTGGAACGATACCCTGTTCAGCTTCAAGTGCACCCGAGACCCGGGCCTGCGCTTCGAGAATGGGCAGTTCGTGATGATCGGCCTGCAACAGCCAAATGGCCGCCCGCTTATGCGCGCTTACTCGATCGCCAGCCCGAACTGGGAAGAGCATCTGGAATTCTTCAGCATCAAGGTGCCTGATGGCCCGCTGACTTCGCAGTTGCAGCACCTGAAGGAAGGCGACGAGATCATCATCAGCAAAAAGCCTACGGGCACGCTGGTACTGGATGACCTGAAACCTGGCAAACACCTTTACCTGCTCAGCACCGGCACCGGTCTGGCGCCGTTCATGAGCGTGATCCAGGATCCCGAAACCTACGAGCGTTTCGAAAAAGTGATCCTGTGCCACGGTGTTCGCTATGTGAATGAAGTCGCCTACCGCGAATTCATCACCGAGCACCTGCCACAGAACGAGTTCTTTGGCGAAGCGCTGCGCGACAAGCTGATCTACTACCCGACCGTGACCCGCGAACCGTTCGAGAACGAAGGTCGCCTGACCGATCTGATGCGCAGCGGCAAGCTGTTCAGCGACATCGGCCTGCCGCCGATCAACCCGCAGGACGACCGCGCCATGCTGTGCGGCAGCCCGAGCATGCTCGACGAGACCAGCGAAGTGTTGAACAGCTTCGGCCTGAAAGTCTCGCCGCGCATGCGCGAGCCGGGTGATTACCTGATCGAGCGTGCGTTCGTCGAGAAGTAAGACACATTCCCTATGGGAGCGAGCCTGCTCGCGAATGCGATCTGTCATTAACATTTATGTTGGCTGACACAACGCCTTCGCGAGCAGGCTCGCTCCCACAATGGGTGTTGTGGTGTGACAGCAAAAAGCCCGCGTTGCCTGAGAAGGCGGCGCGGGCTTTTTCGTTTTCGGGGTTTATGCGTGGGCGGGGATGACTTCGAGGACGCGAATCTGCTCAGGCACGGGGTAATGCCAGCGCACATCCAGATCCCAGAATTGTGCGCCGTATTCACGCTCCGGCGCTGGCGTCTGATACGCCGGGCGCGGATCCTGCGCCAGACACTGCTCGATCAACTCAACCAATGGCTCGGCCAGGCGCTGTGCGTGTGTGTGCGCTTGTTGCAGCGCTGTGTCCGTCCACTGCACGTCAATCAGTTGCGGCGCAGCGCTGGCGATGCTGTTGGAGGCGTCGGGGATGATGTCGGCGTAAGGCACGTAAGGTTTGATGTCGAGAATCGGCGTGCCGTCGAGCAGATCTATACCTGAGATGAACAGGCGATTGGCTTCGACCTTGTCCAGTTTCACCACGGATTGGCCAATGCCATTCGGGCGGTGGGTGGCGCGAGTGGCGAACACGCCCATGGACTTGTTGCCGCCGAGCCGGGGAGGGCGCACTTTCAGACGCGGTTTTTCTTCCAGAGCCTGATGGAACAGGAACAGCAGCCAGACGTGACTGACCTGTTCCAGACCCTGCACAGCGTCACCCTGATCGAACGGCGGCACCAGTTCCAGCACGCCACGGGCGGCGGGTGCCAATTGCGGTTGGCGCGGGATGGCGAACTTCTCCTTGAAGCAGGAGCGGACGAAGCCGATGGGGGAGACGCTGTAAGTCATGGTTTGAGGTCAGAAGCGGGATCAGGGCGGGCATGATAACCCTTCCAACCTCAAGTCTGGTGTTGGCAGGGCTGACGCCATCGCTGGCAAGCCAGCTCCCACAGGTTGTGTGGTGCACAAAATAACGGAAACGCTCGAGAACCTTGTGGTAGCTGGCTTGCCAGCGATAGCTTCACCGCCGATTCAGAGGCTGAACCCGCCATCCAAAGGAATGATATTCCCGGTCATATACGCCCCTGCCGTACTCGCCAGACTGATCGCCAGCGCCGCCATCTCTTCCTCTCGCCCCCAACGCTTCATCGGAATCAGCGCCGTGTCCTCGGCCAATGCCTGCTCATCGTTGCCAATATGTTGGGTCATCTTGCTCGGAAAGCGGCCCGGTGCGATCACGTTGACGTTGATGTGCTGGCTCACCAGTTCGCGTGCCAGAATCCGTGACAACTGATGCAAGGCTGCCTTGCTCGGCCCATTGCCGATACCACGAGTTCCACCGGTCACCAGAGCGGTGCGGCCTTGCAGGGAAAAGTACGGGTGCATGGCGAGTCCTGAGTGTTAGGGATCAATACACTCTAGGCCATGCGGCCAGCTGCGAGTGGCAAGCTACAAGCTACAAGTAAGAGCTTGCAGCTCGCGGCTCGTAGCTGGTTTTACGCTCTCACGCGCAGCGTGAGGCCCTTGAGGAAGTTGCGCAGCAGTTGATCGCCGCACGGACGGTAGTTGGTGTGGCCAACCTTGCGGAACAGCGCGCTCAGCTCAGGCTTGGACACCGGGAACTCGGCAGCCTTGAGGATTGCGTGCATGTCGTCTTCTTTCAGTTCGAAGGCCACACGCAGCTTTTTCAGAATGATGTTGTTGGTCACCGGCACTTCGATCGGCTGCGGCGGACGGCTTTCGTCCTTGCCACGTTTGAAGATCACCAGGCCGTCGAGGAAGTGCGCGATGACTTCGTCCGGGCAGCGCACGAAGCCTTCTTCGTCTTCTTCTTTCTTGTCTAGGTATTTCACCAGGTCTTCGAGGGCGATTTCCATGCCGCCGGTCTTGGTGATTTCAATGACTTTCTTGTCGCTGATGTCGAGCATGTAGCGCACGCTGCGCAATACGTCGTTATGAATCATGTGAGCAATCCTGATCTTTCGCTGTGGGCATCGCGCGGGGCGCTGCCGAAAATGTGGGGCGGCAAAACAGAGTCGTCAGAACTTCTCTTTGCCGGACATGTAGCGCCATTGGCCGACTGGCACCTTGCCGATGGACACACCGCCAATGCGGATGCGGCGCACGCTGATAACCTTCAAGCCAACGGCCTGGCAGAGCTGGGCAATGATCCCTGGCTGCGGGTTTTTCATGGCGAAGCGCAGGCGGTTTTCGTTCTGCCAGCTGGCTTTGACTGCCGGCAACTCCTTGCCCTTGTGGGTGAGGCCGTGGGTCAAGCGGTTGAGGCCGTGAGCGACCATATCGCCCTCTACTTCAACCACGTATTCCTGCTCGATCTTGGCGGAGTCGGCGGTGAGCTTGCGCAGGATTTTCCAGTCCTGGGTGAATACCAGCAGACCGCTGGCATTGGCCTGCAGGTCGGCGCTGGTGCTCAGGCGCAGGAAGTGCCCGCGCAACGGGCGTTTGCCGTAGCGGTGCTCTTCGCTCAGGGTTTCGGCGCTGATCAGCTGCATTGCGCTGTCGGTATCGATGCCGGCCGGCACGTTGAGCAAAATAGTGACGGGCTCAGGCGCGGTGGCCTTGGCGTCTTTGTCGAGCTCGACCTTTTGGCCTTCGACCTTGAATTGCGGCTCGTCGATGACTTCGCCGTCCACGGTGACCCAGCCGCCCTCAATGAACAGTTCGGCCTCCCGGCGGGAGCAACCGACCAGTTCGATGAGGCGTTTGGAGAGGCGAATCGGGTCAGTCATGACAGGGCCGTAACAAAAAAGGGGTGTGCATTGTACCTGTGTGGCGCCGGTTAAGCCCGGTTCCATTTCGGTGCGTTCGCATTACTTGTGGGAGCTGGCTTGCCAGCGATGGCATCACCTCGATGTATTTGTCAGACCGCGGCGTCTGCATCGCTGGCAAGCCAGCTCCCACAAGGATCTATGTTGTGTCAGCCGTTACCCGAGCGTTGCTCGGTTTGGCGCAACCGCATATGCAGCAGCGGAAACGGCTGGCCCATGCCATCGACTTCCGAGCGTCCGATCACTTCGAAACCCTGCTTGAAGTAAAACCCCAACGCTTGCGGGTTCTGTTCGTTGACGTCCAGTTCGTCGGCGTTCAGGTGCTCCATGGCGTAACGCAATAATCGCTTGCCCAGGCCTTGGCCGCGGTGTGCGGGGTCAATAAACAGCATCTCGATCTTGCCTGCTGCAACACCGGCAAACCCGGTGATGCGCTGGTGGCTGTCCTTGGTGCAGATCAGCATTACCGCGTCGAGGTAGCGGGTCAGCACCAGTTTGCGCAGCAGCTCGATGTAGCTGTCGGGCAGAAAATCGTGGGTCGCGCGGACCGAGGCCTCCCAGACCTGGGTCAGTTTCTGATAATCGCTGAGTTTCGGCGTGTGGATGACCGAATGGTGGCGCATGCGCGTTTGCCTCTTGTCCGTTTCAAGGGAGTCCATCCCCCGGTAAACGATAGCCGTAAAAAAGCCCCGCATCTTCAAGAAAAGAGCGGGGCTTTCTGACGCGGCGAAAAAATCCTGAGCTGCCGAAGGCTGCGATCTTTTGATTTTAAAAAACAAGATCAACAGATCGCAGCCTGCGGCAGCTCCTACAGTGGTGTGCTGTGTTAGATCTGCTCGGCCCACAAATCGTATTCGTCAGCATCCGTCACTTTGCACCAGACCTTGTCGCCCGGCTTTAGGTTGCTGCCGTTATCGATGAACACGTTGCCGTCGATCTCCGGGGCGTCGAAGAAGCAGCGGCCGACCGCGCCTTGCTCGTCGACTTCGTCCACAAGCACTTCGATTTCGCGGCCAATGCGCAGTTGCAGGCGCGCCGAGCTGATGGCTTGCTGGTGCGCCATGAAGCGGTCCCAGCGATCCTGCTTGACGTCGTCCGGCACGATGTCCAGGTCGAGGTCATTGGCCGGTGCGCCTTCAACCGGCGAGTACTGGAAGCAGCCGACGCGGTCAAGCTGGGCTTCGGTCAGCCAGTTCAGCAGGTACTGGAAGTCTTCTTCGGTTTCGCCCGGGAAGCCGACGATGAAGGTCGAACGGATGATCAGGTCCGGGCAGATTTCACGCCAGTTCTTGATCCGCGCCAGGGTCTTGTCTTCAAACGCCGGGCGTTTCATCGACTTCAACACTTTCGGGCTGGCGTGCTGGAACGGGATGTCCAGGTACGGCAGGATCTTGCCGGCGGCCATCAACGGGATCAGCTCGTCGACATGCGGGTACGGGTAAACGTAGTGCAGACGCACCCAGACGCCCAGCGTGCTCAGCGCTTCGCAGAGTTCGGTCATGCGGGTTTTCACCGGCGCGCCGTTCCAGAAACCGGTGCGGTATTTCACATCAACGCCGTAGGCGCTCGTGTCTTGCGAGATCACCAGCAGCTCTTTGACGCCGGACTTGACCAGTCGCTGGGCCTCGTCGAGCACATCACCCACGGGACGGCTGACCAGTTTGCCGCGCATCGAGGGGATGATGCAGAAGCTGCAGCTGTGGTTGCAGCCTTCGGAAATCTTCAGGTAGGCGTAGTGGCGCGGAGTCAGCTTGATGCCTTGCGGCGGCACCAGATCGATCAGCGGGTTGTGATCTTTGCGCGGCGGCACGACGTCGTGCACAGCGTTGACTACCTGCTCGTACTGCTGCGGACCGGTCACGGCCAGCACGCTCGGGTGCACGTTGCGGATGTTGCCTTCTTCTACGCCCATGCAGCCGGTGACGATGACCTTGCCGTTTTCCTTGATCGCTTCGCCGATCACTTCCAGAGATTCAGCCTTGGCCGAATCGATAAAGCCACAGGTGTTGACCACCACGACGTCGGCGTCCTGATAAGTGGACACCACGTCATAGCCTTCCATGCGCAGCTGGGTCAGGATCCGTTCGGAGTCGACCAGCGCTTTCGGGCAACCCAGGGATACGAAGCCAACCTTTGGATTGGCTGGCGCAGGAGTGGTGGACATGTCTAACCTCGGTATTTTGTGACGTCGATTGCCTGACGCGGGAATCGGCGGATGGGCGCTTAGGGCGCGCCTCTGATCAAAAAGTGCGCAATTCTATCGACGAGCAGCTCTCTTGACCAGCTTTATGCAGGGAAATACGACGAGTGCTGCGCTATGCTTCGCGCCGTTGCGCTTTACTGAATTTTTACAGTCAAGAAAACGTCTGTTACAAGGCGTAAAAACGCGCATGCTGCACCACAAAGCATAGTGCTTCATTCGAAGAAGCCGGTCTGGAATCAGGAGTTGTTGGATGGGTCAGGCAAGTAGTCACGCGGCAGGCGCCGAGGGTTCGGCCTCTAAACCGCTGAGCATGCTGGTCGCGGCGGTCGGGGTGGTTTATGGCGACATCGGCACGAGCCCGTTGTACACCCTCAAAGAAGTGTTTTCCGGCGGTTACGGTGTGCCGGTCAATCACGATGGCGTGCTGGGCATTCTGTCGTTGATCTTCTGGTCGCTGATCTGGGTCGTGTCGATCAAATACATGATGTTCGTGCTGCGCGCCGATAACCAGGGCGAGGGCGGGATCATGGCACTCACCGCGCTGGCGCGGCGAGCAGCGGGGGAACGCAAGAAGCTGCGGTCGTTGCTGGTGGTCTGCGGACTGATCGGTGCGGCGCTGTTTTACGGCGACAGCATGATCACCCCGGCGATTTCCGTTCTGTCGGCGATTGAGGGTTTGGGCCTGGCATTCGATGGCATTGATCACTGGGTGGTGCCGCTGTCACTGGTCGTGCTGGTTGCGTTGTTTCTGATTCAGAAGCACGGTACGGCACGCATCGGCATTCTCTTCGGGCCGATCATGGTCACTTGGTTCCTCGTGCTCGGCGCCCTCGGTGTCTACGGCATCAGCCACTCGCCTGAAGTGCTGCACGCGATGAACCCGATGTGGGCGGTGAATTTCTTCGTCGTCCATCCTGGTATGGGCGTGGCTATTCTCGGCGCTGTGGTGCTGGCGCTGACCGGTGCCGAAGCGCTGTATGCCGACATGGGACACTTCGGCCGCAAGCCGATTGCCCGTGCGTGGTTCCTGCTGGTGCTGCCAGCGCTGATGCTCAACTACTTCGGTCAGGGCGCCTTGCTGCTGGAAAACCCGGAAGCGGCGCGTAACCCGTTCTATCTGCTGGCGCCGAGCTGGGCGTTGATTCCGCTGGTCGGGCTGGCGACGATGGCCACGGTGATTGCCTCGCAAGCGGTGATTTCCGGCGCGTTCTCCCTGACCCGTCAGGCGATCCAGCTCGGTTACATTCCGCGCATGTACATTCAGCACACCTCCAGTGACGAGCAGGGCCAGATCTACATCGGTGCGGTGAACTGGGCGTTGATGGTTGGCGTGGTGCTGCTGGTGCTGGGCTTCGAGTCGTCCGGCGCGCTGGCCTCGGCCTATGGCGTGGCGGTGACGGGCACCATGTTGATGACCACCATTCTGGTGTCGGCAGTCATGCTGCTGCTGTGGAAATGGCCACCGATCCTCGCGGTGCCGGTGTTGCTCGGCTTCCTGCTGGTGGACGGTCTGTACTTCGCCGCCAACGTGCCGAAGATCGTGCAGGGCGGTGCGTTCCCGGTGATTGCCGGTATCGCGCTGTTCGTGCTGATGACCACCTGGAAGCGCGGCAAGCAGTTGCTGGTCGAGCGTCTGGACGAAGGTGCGCTGCCGCTGCCGATCTTCATCAGCAGCATCCGCGTGCAACCGCCGCATCGCGTGCAGGGCACCGCGGTGTTCCTCACTGCGCGTTCCGACGCCGTGCCACACGCTTTGTTGCACAACCTGTTGCATAACCAGGTATTGCACGAGCAAGTGGTGCTGCTGACGGTGGTTTATGAAGACATCCCGCGCGTACCACCATCCCGGCGTTTCGAGGTGGATGCCTTCGGCGACGGCTTCTTCCGGGTCATCCTGCACTTCGGCTTCACCGACGAGCCGGACGTGCCGCAGGCACTGAAGCTGTGCCATCTGGATGATCTGGACTTCAGCCCGATGCGCACGACGTACTTCCTCAGCCGTGAAACGGTGATTGCCTCGAAACTCGAAGGCATGGCGCGTTGGCGTGAGGCGTTGTTCGCGTTCATGTTGAAGAACGCCAACGGCAACCTGAGGTTCTTCAATCTGCCGTTGAACCGGGTGATTGAGTTGGGGACGCAAGTCGAGATGTAATCCCCGCCCCATTGAAAAGCCCCCGTCAGCCTAGTGGCTGGCGGGGGCTTTTTTGTGCCTGCGGGTCCCACCTGATTCCTGCATCAATCCCCTGTGGGAGCGAGCCTGCTCGCGAAGGCGTAGTGTCAGTCGAGGAATCTGATGGCTGATCCACTGCATTCGCGAGCAGGCTCGCTCCCACAAGGGTTTGGCTGTGTTACTTGCTTACAGGTAACTCTTCTTCAGACTCGGTCTTCGTGCGCGCAGGTCGTGGCAGCAGTGCTTGTATCACGTCGTCAATCAGAGCCTTGCCCATCACCGTCAGATAGTGTGCGGCCCAGGCATGGCGGTCGGTGTCTTTGGCGTAGGCAGCGTCTTCTGCGAAGGATTTGGCGAGGTACAGCAGGTCGGAGGATTGGGACAAGGCATCGATGATCGGGATGCCGGAGCGAACGTTGAAAAACGCTTCATTCGCGTTGTAGAGGAAGGGGGTGAAGCCGATGGTTTTCAGATCAGATTGATTGCTCATGTTCAATTCCCTTGATTTCGAGAGCTGCCGCATCCGATACCAAGCGAATGGGTGGCAGCTGTGCGCAGGTTGGTAAACCGGGGAATCAAGGAAACCGGCACGCCCGAAAGCGTCCCACGCACAGCTGCCATAACACTGGACAACAGACGGAAATACGCCTGAATCGTGTTAGGTGCGCTGTTGCGCCTTATTCCACCGGGTTACCAAGCCCGATCGCTGAATGGGTCAGCGACGTCTGGAGAGTATCCCGTCAAAAAACAGCACAACAGGGCGGCAAGGCGCCGCAACACGCGATTCGGAGTTTGCCTACAAGGTCTGTGGGCGTCATCCGATATTGCGAGACTGGAAGTAAACGAAACTAAACGTCTGGCAGATATGCCTGGAGGAATTGATATCCGAATCCAGCGCAATGCCCCTGTGGGAGCGAGCCTGCTCGCGAATACGTACTCTCAGTCAACGAATCTGTTTACTGACCCACCGAATTCGCGAGCAGGCTCGCTCTCACGGGAAATTTTGGCGGCTGCCGGAATGTAAAAAGCCCCCGCAACTGCAAAGTGGCGGGGGCTTTTGTTTGGGCGTTTCAGATCACTCTTCAGCCACCTGACTCGCCGCCTGACGCTTCTGGATCAAGTCCACCAGACGCTTTGCCAGCGCCGGATAGTTCTCATCGAAGTGATGACCACCCGGCAGTTTCACCGCTTCACCCACCGCAGTCTTGTCAGTGCAGCCGCTTTCATCGGCCTCTTCTTCACCATAAATGCATACGACCTTGGCCGGTGGCAGCTTGGCCATTTCCGGGCCGGTGGCGGCTTCTTTGCCGGCGTTGCCGAGCCAGCCTTCGACTTCGATTTCGAAGCTGCCGGTGCGGGCGAAGGCCAACAGGATGATTGCGTCGACGCGCTGCTGCTCGGTGTCCGGCAGGCGATTGTAGATCGCTGGCAGGACGTCGGCGCCGAACGAATAACCGGTGAGAATGAAGCGCTTGGTGCCCCACTTTTGCCGGTAGTGTTGCATCAGTTCGGTCAGGTCCAGGGCGCTTTGTTCAGGACTCTTGTGCTGCCAGTAGTAGCGCAGGGTGTCGATGCCGACGACCGGGTAGCCGATCTTGGCCATTTCACCGGCCACGTCGCGGTCCAGGTCACGCCAGCCGCCGTCGCCGGAGAGGAACAGGGTTACGGTGTCCTTGGCCTGACCGGCCGGCACTTCAACCACCGGGATCGCCAGACCACCATTGGCCTTGTCGCCACCGACGAGGATCTTGCGCAGTTCGTTGTTCAGTACTTGCGGCAGGTTGATGTCGTAGTCGCTGATGCTGGTTTCGGCGTTCGGTTGATCGCGCACAAAACCTGCGCTGGCGTCGTCGGGGTTGTCGTTCCACGCCACCAGCCAGTGGCCGTGGGCGGCGGCTTTCGGCAGCAGGTGAGTGCAACCGGGTTTTTCCAGTGCGAGGTCGACGGAGATGGCCTGAGCCTTGTCGTCCTTCTGCTCGGACAACCAGCGCCAGGCCAGCACGGCGCCCGGGCCGATGCCGCTAACGAGTGTGGCCGGGCCGTTCAGTTCGCGCAGACCGGTTTGCAGGGCGCGGCTTTGCAGCAGGCAGTCCTTGGGCAGAATCACCTGAACGATCTGCGCCGAGGCGCTGCGGCTCAGGGTGGTCAGTTGCTTTTCAGAGAGTTTCTGGTCGTCGTTGACCGCGACCAGCACCTGCGCCTTGGGTTTGGTGCCGGGGATGACGCGGGTCAAAACGGTGCCGTCTGCCGCCGTAATAGGTTCGAGCGTTGGTTCCGGTGCCGGGCGTTTGAGGTACCAGAAACCGCCGCCGGCAATCACGGCCAGCACGATCAGTGCGGCCAGGATGTACTTCAGGGAGCGTTGAATCATCAGCGTTTCACCAATCCAGTCAAGCCGCCCGCGATCAGGGCAGCAGTGTCGGCCAGCGCCACCAACGGATCGAGTCCGGCGGGCACGGCCATATAACGGGGTTCCCAGTCAGGCTGGAATTTGTCTTTGAAGCGGCGCAAGCCTTGGAAGTTGTACAACTGCTCACCACGGCGGAAAACCATCGAGCCCAAACGCTGGGTCAACGGTGCACCACGCCGGGGTTGCAACCCCGACAACGGCACCATGCCCAGGCTGAAGCGCGCGTATCCGTGACTCTTATAGTGTTGAATCAGGCCGACCATCATGAATTCCATGGTCAGTTTTGGCGCGTCCGGGTGTGCGCGCATCAGGTCGAGACTGGCCAGGTCATGGCTGTAGGTCTCGAGCAGATTGGCAAACGCCACCGGGCGGCCTTCGAAGCGAATTACCGCGATGCGGAAATGCTTCAGGTAATCGTCGCTGAAACGGCCGAGGGAGAAGCCTTTCTCGCGCACGTTCTTGCCGGTCAGCCAGGCATCGGAAATCACCTTGAGCTCATCCATCGGCGCCTGACCCGGTTCATGGATCTCCAACGACAGGCCGTCGCGGGTGCCACGGTTCCAGGTGTAACGCAGATCCTTCATCTCCTTGCCCTTGGCTTCGAGGTCAAAGCGGGTGAGGTCGACCCGCGCTTCTTCGCCAAGCTTGATCGCAGTCAGGCCGATGTCCATGTAGTACGGCAGGTTCTCCGCGCGCACTTGATAGAACACAGGGCGGGCGTGGTGGATGTCGCACAGGTCGCGGAACTGCCAGATCATCTCGGCCCGTTGCTGGCCGGGGCCGATCGGGTCGTACAGGGCTACCAGACTGCGGCCACGGCGGGCGTACATCAGGAACGCTTCGTCGTTCTGGTGAAACAGCAACGCCTTGTCACCGGTCAGCGCGAGGCCGCCATCGGGTTGAGACGAGGCCATCAGAATCTTTGAGGCGCGATCCAGTTCGTCCGGCGTTGGCAGGTGAATGACCGGGCGCGCGGTGCGCAGCAACCAGGTCAGGGCAATCACCAGCAACAGTACTGCGGCGCCGAGCAGCGAGCGCAGACCGCGTGGGGCGTCAGCGTCGAGGGTGAACTGCCACCAGAGTTGATGGCTGTAAGGCACGTCTTGATAGGCGAACAGCAACAACCAGGCTGAAGCACCCAGCACACACAGGCTGGCTACCAGATACAGCGGCGAGAACGGCAGCTCGGTCAAGCGGCTCGGGCGATAGAACGAGCGGCGGAACACCGCCAGCAGACTTGCCGTCAGGGTCATCAACAAGGCTTCTTCCCAGTCGAAACCCTTGAGCAGCGAGAGGAGGGCGCCGACCAGCAACAGAATGGTGGTCAGCATCCACGCCGCCGACAACCGGCGTCGCAAGCCTTGGGCCAGCAACAGACACAGCACGCCGATCAGGCTGGCGCCGAAGTGCGAAGCGTCGACCAGTCGATGCGGGATCAGAAAACCGATGTGCTCCAGGCGCGTATCGATCTCTGGGGTGGCGCCGGAGAACAGCAGCACCACGCCGGACAGAAATACCAGCACCGCCAGAATCGGCGCAGCCAGACCGGATGCTGCGCGCATGGTCTGGGTCTGAAACAGGCGCTGGCCTTCGTTGATCAGCAGGAATACACAAGCCACCAGCAGCGGCGCCACTACGTAGATCAGGCGATACAGCAGCAGCGCAGCGGCGAGTGGCGCGGCACCAAGCTGATTGGCGAAGGCGGCCAGCAGAATCGCCTCGAACACCCCGACGCCGCCCGGCACGTGGCTGAGCACACCAGCGGCCAGGGCCAACAGATACACCAGCAGAAACGCGCCAAACGGCGGGGCTTCCGGCAGTAACAGATAAAGCACGGTGGCGGCAGCGGCAACGTCGAGGGCGGTGATGACGAGTTGCATGAACGTCAGGCGTCGACCCGGCAGGCGCAAGGTGCGGCGGCCGGCCTTGACCAGCAGATTGTGCGCGAATGGTTGTTCCGGCAGGCGCCGACGATAGATGCCGATCGCCAGAATCGCGCCCAGCAGGAGTACGGCGCCAGCAACAGTGCCGAGCAATCCTTCAGACAGCCCCAGGGCCTGGGATGCGCCGGGCAGATCGCTGAGGGTCGCGAGTGCGGCCAGCGGTGGCAAGGCGCAGCCCAGCGACAGGCTGGCGAACAAGGTCATGTGCGCGACTTCCGATGCGCTCACGCCAAGCCGTGCATATAAACGGTAGCGCACCGAGCCGCCGGACAGCAGCGACAGGCCGATCGCGTTGCCTATCGCAAACGCGGTGAAGCCGCCGAGGGCCAGCGTGCGTGGTGGCAATGTCACGCCAGCGTAGCGGGCGGCCGACCATTCATAGCCCAGTAGAATAATGAAGCCGACCACGGTCGCACCGAATGCGCCGAGCAGGGCAGGTTTCGGTACCTCGAGAATCGAGTCGTGCAAGGCATCGAGATCGAGTTCGGCGAGCAAATGGCGACAGGCAATCAGTGCGATGGCAAACAGCAGCAGAGTGACTGCCAGACCGATGGGTTGACGGTATTTGCTTAACCGATCCAGCAAGCGCAAACGCTCGGGTTTGATCGGATGTTCCGCTGTGACATTGCCTTGTGGATCAGACGAGTTGGCGCGCATCAATCACCTCTTGGATTGTGCGCGACAGGATGGAGGTATCCAGCCAAGTTACCAATCCCTGTAGAAAAAAATAATCACAAAATATTACGCCTCTCGCCGAGGCTCGGCGAGGGCAGTCATGGATTGCAGGCGTCTGCGCCGCGACTCAAGCATAGTCGCAACTCGGCGTTTCTGATGATCCTGGACGGTTCACTGCACGATGACAGCTCATTGTTGCGAAAGGACTTTTTCAGCAGATACAAAAAAGGCCACTCTTTCGAGTAGCCTTTTTTGATGTTTGGTTGCGGGAGCCGGATTTGAACCGACGACCTTCGGGTTATGAGCCCGACGAGCTACCAGACTGCTCCATCCCGCGTCTGTGTGGCGGCATTCTACAGGCGAACGGCGGGGTGTCAACCGCTAATCCCGTAAAGGGTCAAATAAGTGCGAAATAGCGTCAAACGGTCGCACGTGACGGGTAACCCTAAGAAATGCAACGAATTCCCGTTTGGAGGAGGGCGTTCCTTACAGTCTTTCTTTTGCAAAACAAGCGCGCACAAAAAAGGCCACTCTTTCGAGTAGCCTTTTTTGATGTTTGGTTGCGGGAGCCGGATTTGAACCGACGACCTTCGGGTTATGAGCCCGACGAGCTACCAGACTGCTCCATCCCGCGTCTGTGTGTCGGCATTCTACAGAGGATCGCCGGGGTGTCAACCTTCAATCTGGATAAAATCCGTTGAGGTTCAATCGGTTAGCGCTTTTCTTGATGGTTGAAACAGGCCGCAGGGCAGGTGGGGCAAGGCTTTCAGCTCTATTGGCGGTCGTTCTTCGATTGAGAAAATAAATTCACCGAAGCTTCCTACCGAAGGAAAAGAACATTCTGACCACTGGTGCTATATACAGTTGTGAGTGAGATACTGCCGATCCGGTTCGCCACGTTTCCTTTTCTGACATGACTCAGCGAAAAATCATCCACGTCGACTGTGACTGTTTCTACGCCGCCATCGAGATGCGCGATGACCCGCGTCTGGCCGGCAAGCCGTTGGCGGTGGGCGGGTCGGCGGATCGGCGCGGGGTGATTGCCACCTGTAATTACGAGGCGCGGGCGTATGGCGTGCGCTCGGCCATGTCCTCCGGCCACGCTCTAAAGCTGTGCCCCGACCTGACCATCGTCAAGCCGCGCATGGATGCTTACCGTGAAGCGTCTAAGGAAATTCACACGATTTTTGCTGATTACACTGACTTGATCGAGCCTTTGTCGCTGGATGAAGCCTATCTCGACGTGTCGGACAGCGCGCATTTCGGCGGCAGTGCCACGCGTATTGCCCAGGACATCCGCCGCCGCGTTTCCAATCAGTTGCATATCACTGTCTCCGCAGGCGTGGCGCCGAACAAGTTTCTGGCGAAGATTGCCAGCGACTGGAAGAAGCCCAACGGTTTGTTCGTGATCACCCCGGATCAGGTCGAAGACTTTGTCAGCGGCCTGCCGGTCAGCAAGCTGCACGGTGTGGGCAAAGTCACCGCAGACAAACTGGGCCGACTCGGCATCGTCGACTGTCAGCACCTGCGCGAGTGGGACAAGCTGGCGCTGGTGCGCGAATTCGGCAGTTTCGGTGAGCGAATGTGGAGTCTTGCTCGTGGGATCGATGACAGGCTGGTGCACAACGACAGTCGCCGTCAGTCGATCAGCGTGGAAAATACCTACGACGTTGATCTACCGGATCTGCGCAGTTGCCTGGACAAGTTGCCCGAGCTGCTCGAAACCCTGAAAACCCGCATGGCCCGTATCGACAGCAGTTATCGGCCGGGCAAGCCGTTCGTCAAAGTGAAGTTTCACGACTTCACCCAGACCACATTGGAGCAGGCCGGGGCAGGGCGGGATCTGGGCAGTTATCAGTTAATGCTGACGCAGGCATTCAATCGCGAGGGTAAACCGGTGCGGTTGCTTGGGGTCGGGGTGAGGCTGGAGGACTTGCGGGGTGGGTTTGAGCAGATGGAATTGTTTGAGCGTTGACCTGTAAAAGCAAAAGATCGCAGCCTTCGGCAGCTCCTACGTTGGAATGCATTTTCCTGTAGGAGCTGCCGAAGGCTGCGATCTTTTAATAGCGCTTAATTCGGTCCTGGGTCCGCGACCAATCGCCCGGCATCCTTGGTCAGCGACTTGAGAAACTCAGCCTGCAACTCAGGATCGTTACGCGTCAACTCGATCAAGCTCTGTTCCAGTTCGCTGGCTTCTTCTTCCAGCCCCAGTTCCGAGAGACGTTTGACCCGGTGGACCCACTCGCTGACTTCGTCATCTTCCAGATCGTCGTAGATCAGCCCGTGCGCCTCCAGCAATTTGCCGCGCAGGTGGCTGCTGATCATCAGGGATGAGTCAGAGTGCACGTCATCCTTGGCATCCTCGACGCTGATCTGCAATTTGCCGACATGGTTGAGGTCGTTCTCGGCAAACGGACTGTCGAGCAGGTTCAGACGCAAAACGCCGTTACGGTCGGTGGTCATCTCGAAGGTCTGCTTGCCAGCCTTGACCTGCACTGGCCGCTCGCTCCACGGCAGGCTCGAATACTCCGTGCGCTTGTCGCGCTGGATTTCATCGATGCCGGCGAGGTTCTGTTGCGCACGACCGTTGGATTGCACGTTCATGAACGGGTTGAGCCCGGCAAAACCGTAGCTGAGCCAGTCCCGGGTCACGCTGTCCGGCAGATTGCCGAGCGCGAAGACGTTGACCACGTTCGCGCCGACGCCGCCGACCACCGCCACCGCACCCAACGGAATCTCGTAGACCTCGCGCCAGGGTTGGTAAGGCGTGTAACGATCGTAACGGCGGGTGACTTCGAACTCGGTGACTTCGAAAGTCTTCTGCTCGTTGATCTTTACGCGTCGCTGCGGCAGCTCAAGCACCTTGGGCTCACCGACATCAATCTGCAGGCGGTGATCGAGCAGTTTTCGCTCGACCCGCTCTTCGTGCTCGCTGCGTTGTGACATGTGATTGGCACAGCCGCTGACCAGCAGGGCACCGCACAGGGCGGTGCCTCCGAGGCCCAAGGTGTTTCGCTTGAACATGACGTCTCTATCTGGTTTCAGCGGCGGATACGGGCCTGAAGGAAGGACAATACGTCAGCCACCGGCAGCGCTTGCGCCTCGCCTTCGGTACGGCTCTTGTATTCCAGGTTACCTTCGGCGAGGCCGCGGTCACTGACCACGATCCGGTGTGGAATGCCGATCAGTTCCATGTCTGCGAACTTGATGCCCGGGCTGGTTTTCTTGTCGCGATCATCCAGCAGCACTTCGAAACCGGCCGCAGTCAGTTCTGCGTACAGCTTGTCGGTGGCTTCGCGCACCTGCTCGGTTTCATAGCGCAGCGGTACGAGGGCGACCTGGAACGGCGCAAGAGTGTCGCTCCAGATGATGCCGTTTTCGTCGTTGTTCTGCTCGATGGCGGCTGCCACTACACGGGACACGCCGATACCGTAGCAACCCATTTCCAGGGTGACAGGCTTGCCGTTCTCGCCCAGCACTTCGCACTTCATCGCTTTGCTGTACTTGTTGCCCAGCTGGAAGATGTGCCCCACTTCGATGCCGCGTGCGATTTCCAGAGTGCCCTTGCCGTCCGGGCTTGGGTCGCCAGCAACCACGTTACGCAGGTCGGCCACGGTTGGAACCGGCAGATCGCGCTCCCAGTTGACGCCGAAGTAGTGCTTGTCGTCGATATTGGCACCGATAGCGAAGTCGCTCATCAGTTCGACCGAGCGGTCGATGATGATCGGCAGTGGCAGGTTCAGCGGGCCGAGCGAACCGGCGCCGGCGCCAATCGCGTCACGCAGGTCGGCGTCGGTGGCCATGACCAGCGGGCTGGCAACGCCAGGTTGCTGGGCTGCCTTGATCTCGTTGAGTTCGTGGTCGCCACGAATGACCAGCGCGATCAGCTTGCCTTCTTCTTCGGCGCGCACGATCAGGGTCTTGATGGTCTTTTCAATCGGCAGATTGAATTTTTCCACCAGTGCGGCAATGGTCTTGGTGTCTGGCGTATCGACCAGACGCAGCTCTTCGCTCGCAGCAGGGCGCGAAGTTTCGCGCGGCACTGCCTCAGCCTTCTCGATGTTCGCCGCGTAGTCGGAGCCGTTACTGAAAGCGATATCGTCTTCGCCGGATTCGGCCAGTACGTGGAACTCGTGGGAACCGGCGCCGCCGATCGAGCCGTTGTCGGCTTCAACCGGACGGAATTTCAGGCCCAGACGAGTGAAGATGTTGCAATACGCCTGGTGCATGCGGTCATAAGTGACCTGCAGCGACGGCTGATCGGCGTGGAAGGAGTACGCATCCTTCATGATGAATTCGCGGCCGCGCATCAAGCCGAAGCGTGGGCGGATTTCATCACGGAATTTGGTCTGGATCTGGTACAGGTTGATTGGCAGCTGCTTATAGCTGCTCAACTCGTTGCGCATCAGATCGGTGATCACTTCTTCGTGGGTCGGGCCCGCGCAGAAGTCACGACCGTGGCGGTCTTTGAAGCGCAGCAACTCAGGGCCGTATTCTTCCCAGCGTCCCGATTCCTGCCACAGTTCGGCCGGTTGGGTGCTCGGCATCAACACTTCCAGAGAGCCGGCGGCGTTCATTTCTTCGCGAACGATGGCTTCAACCTTGCGCATTACCCGCAAGCCCATCGGCAGCCAGGTGTACAGGCCCGAGGCGAGTTTGCGGATCATGCCGGCACGCAGCATCAGCTGGTGGCTGATGACGACCGCATCGGAAGGCGTTTCTTTCTGTGTGGCGAGCAAAAATTGACTGGTGCGCATGGTTGGCCGTTGTCGGTTGCTAAGACTGGAAATGACGGAGCAGTGTACCGGCGAGTTTTGCTGACGTACAGAAGTGCGGCCGGCAGTGAGTTCCAACGGCGGGATTCCTCCCGCCGTTGGCGAAACGTCTTACGATTCGTCCACGAGTGGCGTCGGTACAGGCTCGGGCGTTGGCGTCGGGCCTTCGCGGCGGCTTTCCTGGAACCAGTGCAGCGCGATCAGCACCAGTGTCGGCACACCGAGCAGTGCGGTGATCAGGAAGAAGTTGTGGTAACCGAACTTCTCGACCATGACCCCGGAGTAGCCGCCGATCAGGCGCGGCAGCAGGAGCATGATCGAACTGAGCAGCGCGTATTGCGTCGCGGAGAACTTCAGGTTGGTCAGGCTCGACAGGTAAGCGACAAATGCAGACGTCGCCAAACCGGAACTGAAGTTGTCCAGGGAAATGGTCACCATCAGCATCTGCAGGTTCGGGCCCATGTCGGCGAGCATCAGGAACAGCAGGTTGGTGCCCGCCGACGCTGCGCCGCCGATGAGCAGGATCGGCAAAATGCCGAAACGCACAATCAGCAGTCCGCCCATGCCAGCGCCGACGAGGGTCATGATCAGGCCGAATATCTTGCTGACACTGGCAATCTGATCCTTGGTGAAACCCTGGTCGATATAGAACACGTTGGCCATCACGCCCATCACCGTGTCCGACATCCGATAGGTGGCAATCAATCCGAGCAGCAGCAGCGCTTGCCAGCGGTAGCGCAGGATGAAGTCGTTGACCGGCGTCAGCACCGGTGCCAGCCCGCGACGCCCCATGGCCGACAGGCACAATGCGGTGAGCAGCGTATAGAGGATGGCGCGCAGGAAGGCACGGTCTTCCAGCAGCAGATCAAGCAGGCTGGCGCCTTCGAACAGCACGCTGGCGAAGTCGGTGTTGTAGAGCTGCGTGAACATCGCCGGCACAGACACCAGCAGGACGATCAGCACGAACACGGACATCAGTTGATGCATGAAGGTGTAGCGCCCGGCCTGCAACTGCGTGCGCAACGGTACAGGCGGTTCGCGCATGAACAGCGTTGTCAGCAGGGCAGGGATCATTAGCGCGCCAAACAGCAAGTAGGTGCCGGCCCAGGCCGAGTGCTGATAGTTGAAGCCGGTTGAGCCAAAACCTTCAGCGAAAAACAGTGCGCCGGCAGTCGCCAGCAGCGCGGCTATGCGATAGCCGGACATGTAACTGGCAGCGAGTGCGGCTTGTCGGCTGTCGTCGGCGATTTCCAGGCGATAGGCATCGACCGCAATGTCTTGGGTCGCGGAAGCGAAGGCAACGATCACCGCAATGGCGATCAGCCAGGACAGATGCTTCTGCGGATCGCAGAAGCCCATGCCGATCAGGCCCAGGATTACCAGTGACTGCGAAAGCACCAGCCACGAACGGCGACGGCCAAGCTTGCCCAGCAACGGCAGGCGCCATTGGTCGAGCAGCGGTGACCAGACCCATTTGAATGCGTAGGCGAGACCGATCAGGCTGGCGTAGCCGATGGTTTCACGGGCCACGCCGGCTTCACGCAGCCAGACCGACAGCGTTGAGAACACCAGCATGTACGGCAGGCCGGCGGCGAAACCCAGCAACAACAGCACGAGCGTCGAAGGACTGGCATAGGCGGCGAGCGCGGCGCGCCAGGTTTTACGGGGCATGGGCTGAAGTCTGCCTCAAGATTGCGGGAACAAAGCGCGCACTCTAACCGCAGTGCTCTACCGGACGCCAGCCATGGCGTTGAATATCCACACGATTGTTCAGGACGGTGATGCCTTCCATGCGTAAACGCGCGCGTTGTTCATCGCCCGAGGGGCTGCCTGCCGGCAGGCTGATCCGACCGCCGGCACCGAGAACGCGGTGCCAGGGCAGTTTGGTGTCGCTGGGCAATTGGCTGAGCGTGCGGCCGACCCAGCGGGCGGCGCGCCCCAACCCGGCGAGATCAGCCAATTGACCGTAGCTGACGACTTTGCCAGCGGGCACTTGTGCAAGGGTCGAGTAGAGCGCCGTGCGTCGGATTTGCGCCTCGCTTTCGCCTTCATGGATCGGGTCTGTCACGTACGCGGTTCCTGAACGGGGTCGAATTAATGCCTGAAGCGTAAACCCTGATCGGCCAGTTGAGAAATGAACTCAATGGAAATAGTCCGGTCACTCCTTGTCAGGGTTTTATTCCTCCGGATAATGCCGATCCCTTTACGCAAACTTGAGCCCTCGATTCGCTTATGTTTTCCAGAACCTTGCTGTGCCTTGCTGTTTGTAGCGCGTCCACGCCCCTGCTTGCCGACACCGTCTGGATGAAGAACGGTGACAAGCTGACCGGCACTATCACTGTGTTCGACGGCGGCAAGCTGTTGATCCAGACCAAATATGCCGGGGCCGTCACGATTGACTGGAAAGAAGTCAAAACCCTGGACAGTGATCAGCACCTGCTGGTCAAGCAGGATGCGTACACGGGTGAAATGTCCAAATCGCTGACCGCGGCTGACGACGGCAAGGTCACCCTGGCCAATGGCGAAGCGCCAAAAACCGTGGAGCTGGCGAGCATTCAGCAGATTCTCAAGCCCAAACCGGTGGTCGAGGATCTGGTGTGGAAGGGCAATGTCGATCTGGCGCTGGACTATCAGCGTGCGGAGAAGGACACCGACGATTACGACATCGGCTTCAAGACTACGGCGCGGCACGGTCGCTGGCGGCACATTGCCGAAGGCGAATACAACCGTGAAGTACAGGACGATGTGACCACCACTGACAACTGGCGCGCCGAGTACTCCCTTGACCGCTTCCTGACCGATCAGTGGTTCTGGCAGGGGCGTCTGAACTATAAGCGCGATCACATCGAAGAGCTGGCGCGTCAACGTGTCGTCGGTACCGGTCCTGGCTACCAGTTCTGGGATGATGAGTTGGGGGCATTCTCGCTGGGCTCGCTGCTCAACCGCACCGATTACGAATACAAGGATGGCAGTAAGGACAACTTCTACTCCGTTGCCATGAAGTGGGACTACAACCGCTACCTGATCGGCAAGAAGGTCGAGTTCTTCACCAACGGCGAAGTTGGCAAGCCGTTGTCCAACGTGGCCAATTACGCGCTGGATGCCGAGATGGGCTTGCGCTACAAGGTCACCGAGTGGGCCTCGCTGAACCTGAAGGCCGAGCGTGACATCATCAGCGGTACCAATGATGCAGATTTGAACAAGACCCGTTATACCGCTGGGTTTGGCGTGGCTTGGTAACGTAAAGCAAAAGATCGCAGCCTTCGGCAGCCCCTGGATTCAGGAGGGGTTGCCGAAGGCTGCGATCTTTTTTTGCGCCTGAAAAACAGACGCCCACAAAAAAGCCCCGCTTTTAAGGGCGGGGCTCTTTTCTAAAGAAGCTACAAGTTAGATAACTTGTACTTCCTCAGCTTGCATGCCTTTCTGACCGCGGGTAGCGATGAAAGAAACCTGTTGGCCTTCTTTCAGGCTTTTGAAGCCGTCGGATTGGATAGCTTTGAAGTGAACGAACAGGTCGTCACCGGATTGTGGGGTGATGAAGCCGAAGCCTTTTTCATCGTTGAACCACTTAACGGTACCGGTTTGGCGATTAGACATGGTGTAACTCCTTGAACAAAGATAACTGCGACACAGGAAGAACCCTGGCCGAGACTGAGTGCAAAGAGCAGGAAAAATTCTTGTAGATGGTTGGATCGAAATTCAACATATCGTGTAGAGATTCTCAGTGACACAAGCAGCACAGTGGCGCCACCTTAACCCTTTTTCCGGAATGTGCCAATGCTTCTTGCGAAGGTTTCTTTAATTTCGGGATCGGCGGTGTGACAGTTCGTCGCCAGAGTCCGCAAATCCAGGGTGTTCGGCGAGAATTGCACCGCGCACTTTGAACGCGGCGGCGCGACCGGTAAGATGCCGGACAGAATTTTTCCACCTCGCTATTCAGGACACCCGCCATGAGCATCAAATCGGACAAGTGGATTCGCCGCATGGCGCAGGAACACGGCATGATCGAACCGTTCGTCGAGCGCCAGGTGCGTGGCAGTGACGACAACCGCGTGATTTCCTATGGCGTGTCGAGCTACGGCTACGATGTGCGTTGCACCAGCCACTTCAAGGTGTTCACCAACATCAACTCGGCCATCGTCGATCCGAAAAACTTCGACGCCGGCAGCTTCGTCGACATCCATAGTGACGTTTGCATCATTCCGCCGAACTCCTTCGCCCTGGCCAGCACCGTCGAATACTTCCGTATTCCACGTAACGTGCTGACCATCTGCCTGGGTAAAAGCACCTACGCGCGTTGCGGCATTATCGTCAACGTCACCCCGCTCGAGCCGGAGTGGGAAGGCCACGTGACGCTGGAATTCTCCAACACCACCAATCTGCCGGCAAAAATCTACGCCAACGAAGGCGTGGCACAGATGCTCTTTCTTGAATCCGACGAGGAATGTGAAGTTTCCTACAAGGATCGCGGCGGCAAGTATCAGGGCCAGCGTGGCGTAACTCTGCCGCGTACCTGATTCGTCCATCCGGCGGATGTCGGGAATTCTTTGGCGGGCAGACACTCTATGGGGTGTACTGCCCGTTTTTGTGTCTGGCAAAACGGGCCTTCGCCGAGGAGTGCCCCATGAAGATCGATCCGCATATCAGTGCCGAACTGGCAAGGCTTGAGCCCAATCAGATTGGCGTCTTAGCCTGGTCCTTGTTGGCACATCCGCCCATCAGCATGGCCGGCGGGATTCCTGGTCAGCCTGATCCCGATACCCCCAACGAACAACCGACCGAGCCGGGCGAACCGACCCTTCCGGATGAGCCGCCACCGGCACCTGTCGCCTGATTTGCACTAAAAACGCGCTAAATGAATGGTCGGTCAGTAGAGGTCCGTAAAGACTTCAACTGACTGGCCAAATTTCGTTGTCACCGATAACAAAAATCCTGCAGGTCTCGTCACGGTCGACCTGATAACCACCGGTGAACGCACCGAACGCCGGCATCAGGCTGATGCGCTCGCCGAGTTTGAAACAGGCCAGACGCAGGCTCTGCCGGCCTTTGCCGTGCAGCCGATAGACCGGGTGCACATGCCCGGCCAGCACATGTCTTTCAGCGTGGGGATCGGGTTCGTGTTGCAAGGCGAACGGGCCGAGCAACAGCGGCTCCGGCACGACGCGAATGTTCAACGATGCGGGCGGGTCACCCGCGCGTTTGTCGTGATTGCCGCGAATCAGCGTCATCGGCAGATCAGCGTGGCGCGACCGCCATTCGGACAGTGCGCTTAACGTGCCTGGCGCATGGGAGCCCGGGCCGTGGAGAAAATCGCCAAGAAAGATCAGTTGCCGACAGGGCAGTTTCGCCAACAGTCGATCAATCACGGCGATGTTGCTTGACGTCGTGCCTTGCGGAACCGGCTGACCGAGGCTGCGATAGGCGGCAGCCTTGCCGAAATGCACGTCGGCGATCAACAGCGCTTGCTGCGCCGGCCAATACAGGGCCTTTTCCGGTAACAACCAGAGTTCCTCACCGGCCAGACGAACGGGGTAGGGCGCATTCATCAGCCCTTGCCCTTGTCGGCTGATTGCTCCAGATCACCCACCATCCGCCTGATCCGGTCAGCGAGTTTTTCCGAGCTCATGCTCTCGCGCATGCGTTCCACCAGCAGCGGAAAGCCTAAGGGTGTAGGACGTTTGATTAGGTGTACGTCGAGTTTCATGCGATTGATGTGCTCCAGCGTCTGTTCAAGCCTGTGAATATCCAGTTCCTCTCGCAGGACTTCTTCCCCGGCCTGCGCCAGCAGCAGGTTGTCGGCGTCATATTGTTTGAAAACCTCGAAAAACAAACCGCTGGAGGCTTGCACTTGGCGGGTACTTTTTGGCGCGCCGGGGTAACCGGCGAACACCAGCCCGGCAATTCGGGCGATTTCGCGAAAACGCCGCAGGGCCAGTTCCCCGGCGTTGAGGCTGGCCAGCACATCACGCAGCAGATGTTCGGGGCTGAACAGTTCGGCATCAAGTTGCTGCGACCAATCAACCGGTGTGGCGCTGAGCAACTCCAGACCGTAATCGTTGACCGCGATCGAGAACGTCACCGGCTGACGCTGACTGGCACGCCACGCGAGCAGGCTGGCGAGCCCCAGGTGCACTTGGCGACCGGCAAACGGATAGAGGAAAAGGTGCCAGCCTTCGCGGGATTTCAGCACCTCGACCAGTAAGTTGTGCGTCGTGGGCAGGCCAGACCAGCGCGCCTGGGTTTCCAGCAAAGGGCGCAGGGCCTGCATTTCCGGCCCGACAAAATCACCCTGTGCGGCGGCGGTGAAGCGTGTCACTACCGCCTCGGCCAATTCATTGGAAAGCGGCATGCGCCCGCCATTCCAGCGCGGTACGGCGGCTTTTTTCGTGGTGCTGCGTTTGACGTAGGCGGTCATGTTCTCCACGCGTACCAGCTCCAGCAGACGTCCGGCAAACAGAAAGCCATCACCGGGCTTGAGCCGCGCAATAAAACCTTCTTCGACGCTGCCCAGTTGCTTGCCGCCGCCACCCTTGCTCCAGAATTTCAGCTGAATGCTCGCGTCACTGACGATGGTGCCGATGCTCATGCGGTGCCGCCGCGCCAGCCGCGCATCTGGCACGCGCCAGACACCGTGCTCATCCGGTTCGACTCGTCGGTAATCCGGATACGCCGTCAGAGACATCCCGCCATGGCGTACGAATGCCAGCGCCCAGGCCCAATCCGCCTGTGTCAGATCACGATAAGCCCAGGCGCCGCGGACTTCTTCGTACAGCTCCTCGGGGATAAATCCGCCCCCCAGCGCCATGCTGACCAAATGTTGCACCAGCACATCCAGCGGTTTTAGTGGTGAGCGTCGCGGTTCGATACGCCGTTGCGCCACGGCATCGCGGGCAGCGACAGCTTCGATCAGCTCGAGGCTGTGGGTGGGCACCAGCGTCACTCGTGAGGTGCGTCCCGGTGCATGGCCGGAACGCCCGGCGCGCTGCATCAGGCGGGCGACACCCTTGGCCGAACCGATTTGCAGCACGCGCTCCACCGGCAAAAAATCCACGCCCAGATCCAGGCTGGACGTGCAGACCACTGCCTTCAAATGGCCGTCCTTCAATGCCTGCTCTACCCAGTCGCGGGTGTCACGGGACAATGAGCTGTGGTGCAAAGCGATCAACCCAGCCCAGTCCGGCCGCGCTTCAAGCAGCGCTTGATACCAGATTTCCGACTGCGCCCGGGTGTTGGTAAACACCAGGCTGCTGGCGCAGGCGTCGAGTTCGGCGACTACTTGCGGCAGCATCTTCAGACCGATGTGTCCGGCCCAGGGAAAACGTTCGATAGTCGTTGGGAGGAGGGTGTCGACCTTGAGGGTTTTTTCACTCTGGCCCTGAATGCTGACGCCACCGCCCTGTGGGATTAGCACCTGCTCGGCGTGGGATTGATTACCGAGCGTGGCGGAGACGCCCCAGACGATCAGGTCTGGCTGCCAATAACGCAGGCGGGCGAGGGCCAGTTGCAGTTGCACGCCGCGTTTGTTGCCGAGCAATTCGTGCCATTCGTCCACGACGATCATGCGCAGGGTCGACAGTGCGCTGTGTGCGTCGGCGCGGGCGAGTAGCAGCGTCAGGCTTTCCGGGGTGGTAATCAGCGTGGTCGGCAGACGTCGGCTCTGGCGCGCACGTTCGCTGCTGCTGGTGTCGCCGGTGCGCAGGCCGATGCTCCACGGGATCTGCAGATCGGTCACCGGCGTTTGCAACGCGCGGGCGGTGTCGGCGGCGAGGGCGCGCATCGGCGTGATCCACAGCACGGTCAGTGGTTCGGCAACGGGTTTGCGTTTGCGCACCGTTTCAACAACCGGCGCGGATCGAGCGAAACGGTTGAGCGCGGCAAACCACACCGCATAGGTTTTACCGGCGCCGGTGCTGGCGTGGAGCAGTCCGGACTGGCCGTTTTTTACGGCGGCCCAGACCTGTTTCTGAAAGACGAAGGGTTTCCAGGTACGGGCGCTGAACCAGGTTTTTGCAAGGTCGGGAGATTTCGCCATGCCGGCTGCGCGCGCTCTGGAGGGGTTCTTCCAATGACCGCGGCTTGGCAGGACAAGTTTAATTTTGTGGGTGATGGATTTCCCTGTGGGAGCGAGCCTGCTCGCGAAGGGGGCTGAACATTCACAATTAATGTGACTGACAGAGCGCTTTCGCGAGCAGGCTCGCTCCCACAGGGTTTACGTGTGTTGCTTATTTCAGGTTGCCACTGAGGAATTGCTTCAGGCGTTCGCTTTTTGGATTGCCCAACACGTCTTCGGGGGCACCTTCCTCTTCCACCAAGCCCTGATGCAGAAACAACACTTGGCTGGACACCTTGCGGGCAAAACTCATCTCGTGCGTCACCATGATCATCGTCCGGCCTTCTTCCGCCAGGCCCTGGATCACCTTCAGCACTTCACCTACCAGCTCCGGGTCCAGCGCCGAGGTCGGTTCGTCGAACAGCATGACTTCCGGCTCCATCGCCAATGCCCGGGCGATTGCCACGCGTTGCTGCTGGCCCCCGGAGAGAAACGCCGGGTACTGATCAGCCACACGTGCCGGCAAGCCGACCTTGTCCAGATAGCGCCGCGCGCGATCTTCGGCTTCCTGTTTGCTGCAACCCAGCACCCGGCGCGGGGCCATGGTGATGTTTTCCAGCACGGTCATGTGGCTCCACAGGTTGAAGTGCTGAAACACCATCGCCAGTCGCGTGCGCAGGCGTTGCAGCTCACTTGCGTCAGCGACGTGCATGCCGTGATGGTCGGTGACCATGCGGATGGCCTGGCCATCAAGGCTCATGGCGCCGGCGTTGGGTTGTTCGAGAAAGTTGATGCAGCGTAAAAACGTGCTTTTGCCCGAGCCGCTGGCGCCGATCAGGCTGATCACGTCGCCGGTCTTGGCCTTGAGCGACACGCCTTTGAGCACCTGATGGTCGCCATAGCTTTTGTGCAGGCCTTCAACGGTCAGTTTGTACATGGGACAGACATCCTCAAGGCGAAAGTAGGTAGCCGCTGCGATAGGCTTCGGCGCCCGCGACGTGGGCGATCACCATGCCGGCCGTGGCCATGCGCCGCAGCGAACGGGCGTACATCAGGCCGGCAGTGGTGCAATGAACGGGGGTGATGCGATCGTTGATCGGGTCGATGATTTCGGCGATCTGTTGGCCCGCCTCCAGGTATTGCCCCGCCGTGGCGGTGTATACCAGCAGGCCGCCGACCGGCGTGGTCACTGGTTCCACCCCGGCCAGTGGCGTGGCGGGGTACGGCAATGGCGGCTGCGGTTTTGTCTCACCGACGATGGCATCGGACTGGATCAGATAATCGATCAGTGCCTGACAGTCGCGGCTGGCCATGGGGTGATTGACATCGCCCTGACCGCGCAACTCGACGGTCACTGAAAAACTGCCCAGCGGAATCTCGAACTGTTCGCCGAAACGCTCCCGCAGTTGCCACCAAAGCAGGGTGAAACACTCATCGAACGACTGTCCTCCCGAGTCAGTGGCCAGCAGACTGGCCTGCGAGCCCATGTAACGCGCCAGCGGCTCGACCTGCGGCCACGCTTCGGGCGTGGTGTAGAGGTGAACCACGGATTCGAAATCGCAGTGCAAGTCCAACACCATGTCGGCATCGCAGGCCAGCCGTTGCAGGGTCAGGCGCTGTGATTGCAGTTGCGTGCTGGCGGTCTGGCGGGCGAGGGCGTGGCGCAGGCTGGTGCGGATCAGTTCGAGGTTGCGTTGCGGGTCATCGCCCAGCTTGCCCTCGATGGCATTGCCGATTTCTTCGCTGAGGTCGACGAACCAGCGATTGAAATTTTGCCCGCTCTCCAGTTCGTAGCGGCCCAGTGGCACGTCCATCAGCACTTGTTCGAGGCCGATCGGGTTGGCCACCGGTACCAGCACGATCTCGCTGCGCAGACGGCCGGCCGCCTCCAGCTCTGCAAGGCGCTGTTTGAGATGCCTGGCCACGAGCATGCCGGGCAATTCATCGGCATGCAGCGAGGACTGGATGTAGACCTTGCCTCTGGCCTGTTCCGGGCCAAAGTGAAAACTGTGAATCTGTCGTGCGGTCCCCGGCAGCGGGGCGAGCAGGTCATGTATCTGGTGTCGCATGTTCTTTCTCTTTATTCCTGAAAGCGCGGCTTAGTGAGTCGGCCCGAGGAAGGCCAGCCATCGGCGTTCGGCGAGGCGAAACAGGCCGACCAGCGCAAAAGTAATGGTCAGGTAAATCAGCGCGGCGATGCCGAACGATTGAAAAGTCAGAAAGGTCGCCGAGTTGGCGTCCCGGGCGACTTTCAGGATGTCGGGGATGGTCGCGGTGAAGGCCACGGTGGTCGAGTGCAGCATCAGGATCACTTCGTTGCTGTAGTAAGGCAACGAACGCCGTAGGGCCGAGGGCATGATCACGTAGGCATACAGCTTCCACCCGGTCAGACCGTAGGCCTTGGCCGCTTCGACTTCGCCGTGGTTCATGCTGCGGATCGACCCGGCAAAAATCTCCGTGGTGTAGGCGCAGGTGTTCAGGGCAAACGCGAGGATCGTGCAGTTCATCGCATCGCGAAAGAAGCTGTCGAGGATCGGCTGCTCGCGCACCGCGGCGAGGCTGTAGATGCCGGTGTAACAAATCAGCAGTTGAATGTAGAGCGGCGTGCCACGGAACAGGTAGGTGTAGAACTGCACCGGCCAGCGGATATAGAAGTGCGGGGAAACCCGAGCGATCGACAGCGGAATCGACACAATGAAGCCGATGAAGATCGAAGCACTGAGCAGCCACATCGTCATCGCCAGCCCGGTGATGTTCTGGCCGTCGGTATAAAGGAACGCTTTCCAGTATTCCTGCAGGAGTTCGATCATCGTACGGCCTCCCGGGAACCGGCGGCATAACGGCGTTCAAGCCGGCGCAGGATGAAGTTCGAGGCACTGGTGATCAGCAGATAGATCAACGCGGCGAGGACCAGGAAGTAGAACAGTTGATAAGTGCTTTTACCGGCGTCCTGCGCGGCTTTGACCAGATCGGCCAGACCGATGATCGACACCAGCGCCGTGGCCTTGAGCATCACCATCCAGTTGTTGCCGATGCCCGGCAGGGCGAAGCGCATCATTTGCGGGAACACCACGAAGCGAAAGCGCTGGCCGCGTTTGAGGCCATACGCAGTGGCGGCTTCAACCTGCCCGCGTGGTACGGCGAGGATCGCGCCACGAAAGGTTTCGGTGAAATACGCGCCATAAATGAAGCCCAGGGTCAGCACACCGGCGCTGAACGGGTCGATCTCGATGTATTCCCATTCCATGTAATCGGTCAGCGACGTCAGCCAGGTTTGCAGGCTGTAGAAGATCAGCAGCATCAGCACCAGATCCGGCACCCCGCGGATCAGCGTGGTGTAGAGCTGGGCGGGCAGACGCACCAGTTTGACTTTTGACAGCTTGGCACTGGCGCCGAGCAGGCCGAGCAACACGGCCACCAGCAGCGACATCGCCGATAATTTGATGGTCATCCAGGTGCCTTGCAACAGCAACGGGCCGAAACCCTGAAGGCTGAACGCGGAGAGCCCCAGATTTTGTAAGAGGTTTTCGAACATAAATCAGCAACCTGAGCGGATGGAAAAGGCGCCCATCGAGGATGGGCGCCGGGGCATTATTTGCCGCTGTACAGATTCAGATCGCCAAAGTGTTTCTTTTGAATCTCGGCGTATTTGCCGTCGTCGTGTAACGCTTTGATACCTTTATCCAAAAGCGCTTTCAGCTCAGTGTTACCTTTCTTAATACCGACAGCAGTTTTGGCCGGCAGCAATTCGCTGTCGACGGGCTTGCTGACTTCGTAGCCTTCACCTTTTGGCGACTTCAGGAAGCCCAGTTCGGCTTGCAGCATGTCCTGAATGGCGGCATCGAGACGGCCAGAAGTCAGGTCGGAGTAAACCTGATCCTGATTCTGATAGGCCTGAGTCTTCACGCCAGCCTTGTCCAGCACGGCTTTGGCGTAGGCTTCCTGAATGGTGCCTTGCTCGTAGCCAACGGTTTTGCCCTTGAGGGACGCGACGTCTTCGCTCAGGCCGGAACCCTTCTTGAACACGTAAGCGGTCGGGCCGGAGAACAGTTCGCTGGAGAAATCGATGACTTTCTCGCGAGCCGGGGTCACTGTCATCGACGAGATCACACCGTCGAATTTGTTGGCCTTGAGGCCCGGAATCATGCCGTCGAAGTCACTTTCGACCCACTTGCACTTGACCTTCAGTTCGGCGCAGATCGCGTTGCCCAGATCGATGTCGAAGCCTACCAGGCTGCCGTCGGCCGCTTTCGACTCAAACGGTGCGTACGAAGGGTCAACGCCAAAGCGCAGCTCTTTGTATTCCTTGGCCAGCGCGGAGCCAGCGGCCATGCACAACGCCAGTGCAGAAAGGGTCAGCAATGCTTTTTTCATTATTCAATCCCTAAGAACCAATATGAGCGCTTGTGGCGCAGAATTATTGTTACTGGAACGCGTACGACCTATAGAAAGTAGCAATTTCCGAACCATAGTCCCGAACAAGTGTTTTAAAAGGTGGGATTAATAGATAAGCAGAAAATTGATGCACGGAAACGGGCATCGCAAATTTGATGCACTTTTTGTGTGCGCTGCGGTGCGTGGGAGCGATCGCGGGTGAGGGTCAGGCCAACAGATCCTGCAACGTCGCCAGGCTATCGGCCTCGTCCACAGTCTTGTCCTGCCGCCAGCGCAGCATCCTTGGGAAACGCACGGCGATTCCGCTCTTGTGCCGGCGCGAGAGGGCGATGCCTTCAAATCCCAGTTCAAACACCAGACTTGGTTTCACACTGCTGACCGGGCCGAATTTTTCCACGGTGGTTTTGCGCACGATGCTGTCGACCTGCCGCATTTCGGCATCCGTCAGCCCTGAATAGGCCTTGGCGAACGGCACCAGTGCGCGCTGACTGGACTCGGGCGGGCCGTCCCACACGGCGAAGGTGTAATCGCTGTACAGGCTGGCGCGGCGGCCATGACCGCGTTGTGCATAAATCAATACCGCGTCGACACTGAAGGGGTCGACCTTCCATTTCCACCACACGCCCATGTCTTTGGTGCGGCCCACGCCATATAGAGAATCGCGTGCCTTGAGCATCATGCCTTCGACGCCCAGGCGCCGCGAGGCTTCGCGCTGACGGGCGAGGTCGAACCAGTCCGTGCCGGTCAATACTGGCGAGGGCAGCAGCACCGGGCTGTTGCAGCGGGCGATGACATCCTCCAGTTGCGCGCGGCGCCGGGCTTGCGGCTGATTGCGCCAGTCTTCGCCTTGCCATTCCAGCAAGTCGTAGGCGAGCACCACCACCGGTATGTCTTCGAGGATTTTCTTGTCGAGGGTTTTGCGCCCGATTCGCTGTTGCAGCAGGGCGAACGGTTGCACCGCAGGCGGCTCGGTCGATTGCGGATCAAAGGCATCTTCGGTGTGCGGACGGGTGCTTTTCCACACCACAATTTCACCGTCGATGACCGTGCCATCGGGCAAACCGTGGACCAGCACATCCAGTTCGGGGAAGCGCTCGGTCACCAGTTCTTCGCCGCGCGACCACACCCACAACTGGCCGTCACGCTTGACCACTTGCGCGCGGATGCCATCCCACTTCCATTCCACCTGCCAATTGCTTGCAGGGCCGATCAGCGCTTCGAATTCTTCAACCGGTTGCGACAAGGCATGCGCGAGGAAAAACGGGTACGGCTGACCGCCGCGCTGAGCATGCTCGTCGGCAGATTCTGCGGCGATCAGCTTGAGATAGCTGGCTGCATCGGGCCGATTCGACAGGTCGGTGTAACCCACCAGACGCTGGGCGACACGTTTGCTGTCGAGGCCGGCCATCGACGCCAGTGCGCGGGTCACCAGCAGTTTCGATACGCCAACGCGGAAACTGCCGGTGATCAGTTTGATGCACAGCATCAGGCTCGGACGATCCAGTTGCGCCCACAGTGCAGGCAATTGCAGTGACAGAGACTCCGGGGTTTCACCGCGTAGCGGTAGCAACTTGTCCTCGATCCATTCGGCGAGGCCTGCGTCGGAGCTGTGCGGGTTTTCCGGCAGTACCAGCGAAATGGTTTCCGCAAGATCGCCGACCGATTGATAGCTCTCCTCGAACAGCCATGGCGTCAGCCCGGAGACCGCGACCGCCAGTTCGCGCAGGATCCGCACCGGCACCAGTTGCCGTGGCCGGCCACCGGACAAAAAGTACACCGCCCACGCTGCATCTTGCGGTTCGGCCTTGGCGAAGTAGGCCTGCATGGCGGCCAGTTTGGCGTTGCTGGACGTGGTGGCGTCGAGTTCGGCGTACAACTCGGCGAAGGCTTTCATGCTGGTATCTCTGCGATGGTCGGAGTGGCTGCGGCGCTATCTTCTTCGTCATCGCCGTATTCGGTGTTGAAGCCTTGGGCATCGAGACCTTGCTCGCGCAGATGGCGCACCAGCACACCAATTGAACCGTGAGTGACCATCACCCGTTCGGCGCCGGTCTGGTCAATCGCCCATAGCAGACCGGGCCAGTCAGCGTGGTCGGACAGCACGAAACCGCGATCGACTCCACGCCGCCGACGCGTGCCGCGCAGGCGCATCCAGCCACTGGCGAACGCGTCGCTGAAGTCACCGAAGCGCCTCATCCAAGTGCTGCCGCCGGCTGAAGGCGGTGCGATGACCAAGGCCTGGCGCATGATCGGATCGTTTTTTTTCAGATCACCGGCGTAGATCGTCGGCGGCAGGTATACGCCGGCGTCGCGGTAAACCCGGTTCAACGGTTCGACGGCGCCGTGGCTGAGGATCGGTCCGAGGCTTTCGTCGATGCCGTGGAGGATTCGCTGGGCTTTGCCGAAGGAATAGCAGAACAACACGCTGGCCTTGCCGGCGGCGATATTGCCTTTCCACCATTCGTTTATTTCGCTGAACACCTGCGCCTGCGGCTGCCAGCGATAGATCGGCAGGCCGAAGGTCGATTCAGTGATGAAGGTATGACAGCGCACCGGTTCGAACGGCGCGCAGGTGCCGTCCGGCTCGATCTTGTAATCGCCGGAGGCGACCCAGACTTCACCGCCATATTCCAGGCGAACTTGCGCCGAGCCGAGCACGTGACCGGCCGGGTGGAAACTCAAGGTGACACCGTGGTGGGTCAGGCGTTGGCCGTACGCGAGGGTTTGCAGGTTGATGTCCTGTCCCAGGCGCGAGCGCAGAATCCCTTCGCTGGCGCTGCTTGCCAGATAATGCTGGTTGCCGGTGCGGGCGTGATCGCCGTGGGCATGGGTGATCACCGAACGCTCGACGGGGCGCCAGGGGTCGATATAGAAATCCCCGGCGGGGCAGTACAAACCTTCCGGGCGCGCGATAACAAGATCCATGTCATTGCCAGAATGGGGGGCTTGTTAGCTATGAGGTTGGCGCGAGGGTGGAAGTTCTATTGGATTTTCAGGGGTGAAAATCAAAAGATCGCAGCCTTCGGCAGCTCCTGCATTTGTCTGTGTAGGAGCTGCCGAAGGCTGCGATCTTTTGTTCTTTCTCTTACTTGCCCGGTGTCAGGGTCAGACGCGCCTTCCCATAAACCCGATCAAAGTTCTGTGGCTGCATCGGCAATCCGATGTACTGCCCCTTGAGCCACTGATCGATGCCATTAAGGTAATTCGGGCTAAGCGGATTCCCCGACTGCCCTGTGCCGTTCTGCCCCATCAAGGGTTCGGTCTGACCGAAGTCGACGATAAAGCGCATCGATGGCGCGCGGGTAGTAGTGAAGTCCTGGCCCCAGGCAAACGCCGAAGTATTCAGCGTCGTGTGATCGCCGCCTGCCGCCAGCGGCCCGCGAACGGTCTGGCCATTGGCGTTCTTCCACGCATAGCTGTGCAATTTTCCCCACTGCCAGGTCTTGTGATCACCGCCCAACTGACTGTCGCCAGCGTTGATCGCCGCCGCCAAGCTGCGGGCGAGAATCACGGCCTTGTCTTCTTTTTGCGGCGTGCGAAGGTCATCCCAGAACGGACTGTCTTCGCGCTCCAGCAAATGATCGGCCTGCGCCGCGTAGGACAATTCGCCGTTAGCGATAAACGCTTTCCACGCCGGGCTGGATTCCGGACCGAGTTCGTCGAGGAAGATCTGTTTCATGCTTTCTTGCAGGAACAGTTCATAAATCGCCGCATCAGCCGAAGTCGGGCTGAGCTTGCCGTCGAACGCCATCAACCGCGTGAACGCCTCACGCGCCTTGCTGCGATCGGCTTCCGGCAGGGCATCAATCGCCTGTTTCAGCGGCTGCTTCATGCCTGGCGCTTCGAAGACTTTCTTCAGTTTGGCGGCGAATGTTGTGGTCTGGTCGTATTGCATGGCGATCACGCTGCGGCTGTCGTGCTTGCCGCTGCCGGCCAGTTCTGCCAGACGCTCGCCGCGTTCCGGCGCAGCCCAGGAGTTGGATAACTGCATGCCATAACCATGCGGGATGACTCGCTGGTTGGCGGTGCCGAGCCAGCCTTGCGCCGGGTCCTGATCGTAGGGGTGCAGCATCGGGTCGGCGTAACCGTCCCAGTCATAACGACCTTCCCAGCCCGGCGATGGCAGCAGGCCTTCGCCTTCACGGCGATTGGGGAAGCGCCCGGTGACTTGCCAACCGATGTTGCTGGCGTCGGCGAACACCAGATTCAACGCGATAGCGCGGATTTCCCGGCTGGCGTCCGACGCGCGTTCAACGTTCTGTGCACGGCTCAGATCAAAAAATGCGTCCAGCGATTTGTCGTCGGTGAAGCTTGGCGTCTGCAAGGCCAGGCCGTAGCCGCTGCCTTGCGCCGCAGCCTTGGCACTGTTGAGCAGTGCGCCGTGACGGGTTTCGTACACCGCTTCGCGAATCGGCCGCTGGCCTTTGACGAAGTAGGTTTCGTTGCGCACGCCCAGTGGCTGCCATTTGCCATTGACCTCGTAGGTCAGGCTGCTGCCCTGGCGACGGATTTTTTCCAGAAACAGATCCTGATTGTCGCCGAGCACGCTGCTCATGCTCCATGCCACTTTGCCGTTGAAACCACCGAGCACCATCGGCAGACCGGCAACGGTCACGCCGGCAGCCTGATATTTCGGCGCGCGGATCTGCACGAAACTCCACAGCGACGGCGCGGCCAATGGGCCGTGACTGTCGCTGGCCAAAAGACTTTTGCCGCTGCGGCTGCGTTGCGGGGCGATGGCCCAGTTGTTCGAAGACGTGGCGCCCAGCAGGTTCAATGTCGACAGCTGTTGGCTGGCGCTGCTCAATTCGCTCAGGCCGGGGATCTGCCCGTTGAGCTTGAGGCCTTGCAGCTTGTCGGCTTCGCCCAGCGGCAGGTTTTCGTCAGGCGCCGACGGGGTCAGCCATGCAAGCTTGTCGGTGGTGACGGTCTGTGCCAGTACCAGCGAAGCGATTTCTTCCGGCAGGTTGGCCGACTGGCTGAAGTTCAGCAGGACGAAAATCAGCGCCGAATCTTCTGGTTTCCAGTATTCAGGCTTGTAGCCACTGGAGGCGAGGTCGCCCGGCAGCTTGTCGGCGTAGCGGAACAGGTAGGCGTTGACGCCCCGCGCATAGACTTCGAAGAAGCGCTTGAGCCGGGGGGAGGAGGCTTTGTACAGCTCACCGGCGCTCTTCTTCAGATTGACCGCGCGCATGTAGCGGTCGGCGTCGAGCATCGACGCGCCGGACATTTCCGCGAGACGGCCCTGAGCCAGCAGGCGCAGGGTGACCATCTGATTGATGCGGTCGCTGGCGTGGACATAGCCAAGGGCGAACAGGGCGTCGTGGAAGCTGTTGCTTTCGATCAACGGCATGCCCATGGCATTGCGGCGCACTGAAACGTTCTGCGCCAGACCCTTGAGCGGTTGCACGCCGGAGGTGGGCGGGAGGGTGTCCTGAGCGTTCCAGGTCTGACAACCGGTCAGGCTCAAAACACCGGCTACTGCTGCGGCAACGCCGAACCGGGGAAGAAAATGTGTGAGGGCTGGCGAGGCCATGGCAAAGCTCCTGCGGGGGTGTAGAGGCTGGGGGCGCAATAAAGGCGCTACGTTAGTGAGCAGGAGGATGCCGCGCAAGCGGGGCGAGTGGTTATTTCTTGCCACTGATCGATGATCGTTTCATGGCTTGCCTGGTTGAAGGGAGAGATGCTGAACTGCGACAAATCAAATGACCCTCGCGAGAAAACCGCCATGGAGCTTCAGGCCAACGCTGCACTGATCATCATCGACCAGCAAAAAGGCATCCTGCATCCGCGTTTGGGGCGGCGCAATAATCCACTGGCTGAAGAACGAATCCTCGATTTGCTGAGTTTTTGGCGGCGCAGTGGGCGGCCGGTGATTCATGTGCAGCACCTGTCGCGCTCGCCGGATTCAGTGTTCTGGCCCGAGCAGGAAGGGGTGGAGTTTCAGCAGAGATTTATGCCCCGGGACGGCGAATGGCTGATTCAGAAACAAGTGCCGGACGCTTTTTGCGCCACTGGGCTGCAAGTGCGCCTGCGTGAGGCGGGGATTGGGCAGTTGATCATCGTTGGCGTGGCCACCCACAACTCGGTGGAGTCCACGGCGCGCACGGCGGGCAACCTGGGGTTTGATGCGTGGGTGGCGGAGGATGCATGCTTCACGTTCGACAAGGCTGATTTTTTCGGCACGCCGCGTTCAGCTGAAGAGGTGCATGGGATGTCGCTGGGGAATCTGGAGGGGGAGTATGCGACGGTGGTCAGGGTTGAGCAGATTCTGACGGCAGGCTGAACCTTACTGAATGTGCCGGCCTCTTCGCGAGCAGGCTCGCTCCCACAGTAGATTGCATTGCAACTCAAGGAACTCCGTCACTGCTGGAGCTGGTTTGCCAGCGATAGCAGTGTATCAGGCGACATTTCGGCCGGGAGTGCCGGCCTCATCGCTGGCAAGCCAGCTCCCACAGGATTTGCGGTGCACACAGGTGTCTTGCCTGGCACCGGTCAACTGTGGGAGCGAGCTTGCTCGCGAAGGCGGTTGATCAGGCGAAGGAATAGTTCGCCCGGAACATCACGCCCCGTGGCACTTCTTGAATTTCTTGCCGTTGCCGCAAGGGCAAGGGTCGTTGCGGCCGACGTCTTTCAGGGCGTTGCGCACCGGTTCCTGGTGGGCGTGGCCGCAGTTCGGGCCGTGAACATGGCCGTGGTCGTGATCGTGATGATGGTCATGATCATGATCGTGGTTGCAATCAGGGCCATGGACATGAGGTTGTTGGGTCATCGGTGTTGCTCCGGAATTAAATCGGCGGGGATTATCACGCCATTGCGCTCAAGGTGCACGTAGTGAGCGATGAATAAACCGGTTTCCATTTCCCCCTGCAATCGATAAGGAATCTGCTGCTTCGAGTTTTTCAGCATTTTCACCACGTCTTTTACCTTCGGCCACAGGTTGGTACGGATCGGCACTTTGAAGTACGCGCTGTGTTTGGGGCCGACGGTAAACCAGTGTTCATGCTCGCCTTCAGCCAGCAACATGTCAGCCAGATGAATACGGTATTCCAGGCCGCGCACGGTCAGATCGCTGTCGTTGGGATTGTCGATGCGAAAGTGCAGGATGAACTTCTGCTCGAGGAGTTTGGCGCGCACCACTTCGACATTAACCAAGTGTACGGCGGGGTCGCGGGTGTCGTCGGCGAACCATGAGGCGCAGCCGCCGAGCCCCAGAAACAGGAAAAAGGCGAGGGATTGCAATGCGCGTTGTTGAGCAAACATGGAGTAGCTCCTTTTGTTGCTCAGTCTAGCCCTAAAAGATTGGCCGGTTTTTTCATCTCAAGCGCCGAAATAACCCGCACAGCACTTCTTGAACTTCTGCCCGCTGGCGCACGGGCAACTGTCGTTGCGCCCCAGTTTCAACTGCACCGTCGGATCGATGAAATACCAACGCCCGGCGTTCTGCACAAATGAAGAACGTTCGCGGTGGCTGTGTTCGCCCTGGCTGTCGTGCCAGCGCGCGGTGAAGGTGACAAAGGCGTGTTCCGGCTGGCCGCCGAACACTTCCCAGCTTTCGACCTCAAGGCCCAGCCAGGTGCTTTGCGCGCTCCAGGCGCCGATCGATTGCCGATCCAGCCCTGCTTGCTGGGCGGGCAGGGTGGTCGCCACCAGATAATCGATCAGCCCCAGCACATAGGCGCTGTAGCGCGAGCGCATCAAGGCTTCGGCGCACGGGGCCGGGAGGCCTTCGTGATAATGACCGCAGCAGGCATCCAGCAGATTGCCGCTGCCGCAAGGGCAAATGGCTGTACTCATTGCATTACCACCAGTATTTCCCGAAGTTTTCCGGATTGGCCCAGAACCGTGAGTTGAGCCAGTCGGGGACTTGTTTGTAGTCAAGCAGATCATAAGTGAACAGAGTCAGAACCTGCTCGTCGCGGGCAAAGCGCTCACTGGCTTGCAGCGCCAGCGAATAGAAATCGGTTTCCTGCCAGCCACTGGCCGACAGATCCGCCAGCACCGCAATGCGACTGGCGTTGAGATTACGAATGCCACCCAGCAGATTCAGGCCGTCGCGCTTGGGCAAATGCTCCAGGCAATCGACTACAAGGGCCAGATCGAAACGCCGCGCCGCCAGTTCAGCAGGCAAGGCTCCCGGGGCCGCATGGGCCACGCAGGTGTCCGGGTGGGCTGCTTTAAAAGCGGCCAATGCCGGAAACTCACTGGCGCCGATCAGCAGCAAACGCGCCGGGGCATAGCGATCCAGCAAAGCGGCTAACGCCTGTTGGGGCGTGCGGGAAGAAATGGCGGCGTTCATCGAAGCTCCTCAATCAGACCGCCAAGACTAGCCTGCCTGACTGCGGCAGCAAAGAGCCCTGTCTCGCAGGTTTCCAGCCAAAGCGCCGAAGTCCTGTGAACACGGTGGCAAACAGCAGCCGTCTATTGCTGGCGGAGATTAAAACTCCGGTCTTTACTCCCTGAATCGGTTTCAAGCCGATCCCTCAGGAGAAAACTAGATGAGCATAGTTCGGACAGCATTACCCTTGGTTCTGCTAACCAGTGTGTTGACTGGTTGCGCAGGTTTGCAGAAAACCGACTGGCCGACCTGTGCGGCGGTCGGTGGTGTCGTCGGTGCCGGTCTCGGCGCGACCGAGAGCGCCTCTTGGGCGGGCGGCGGCGCACTGATCGTCGGTGGTATGGCGGCGGCCTATTGCTGGGTGCACGGTGATGGCGACGAAGACGGCGATGGTGTGCCGGACAGCCGCGACAAGTGCCCGGGCACGCCTAAAGGTGTGCAGGTCGATGCAGATGGTTGCCCTCCACCAGTCCCGGCGCCAGTGGTTGAAGAAGCCGTAGTGGTCAAGGAAGAAACCATCGTCATCCGCGATGTTCACTTCCAGTTCGACAAAGCCACGCTGACCGGCGCTGACAAAATGGTGCTCGACAAGGTCGCCACGCGCCTGAAACAGGAATCCTCGACTGCGCAACTGACCGTCACCGGTCACACCGACAGCGTGGGCAGCGATGCCTATAACCAGAAACTGTCGGATCGTCGTGCACACTCGGTGGTCAAGTACCTGGTCGAGAGCGGCATACCGCAGGGCAGCTTCGTTTCGGTGACCGGTGCCGGTGAAAGCCAGCCAGTTGCGGATAACAAAACCGCTGACGGTCGTGCTCAGAACCGTCGTACTGAAATCAAAATCAACCGTTAGTCCTCTTGCATCCGCGGCTTGTGCAGTCGCGGATGCGGGTCTTTACTCCTGTGTAACCGGTATGGGCCGGTGACACAGGAGCTTTCACAATGACTGTTTTCTCAAGGTCTGTCTTGCCGGTGCTGCTGCTTGGCAGTTTGCTTACCGGTTGCGCCACTCACAGCGATGGCACTGCACCCCTCAATCAACGTACGTGGCCGGTCTGCAGCCTTCTTGGCGGGCTGGTCGGCGGCGGGCTCGGCGCTATTGAAAGCGCTGGCTGGGCCGGTGGCGGCGCAGCGCTGGGGATTTTGACCGGCGGACTGATCTGTTACGCCCAGGACGGCGATGAAGACGACGACGGCGTGTTCGACCGTCGCGACCGTTGCCCGGATACCCCGGCCAACACGCCAGTCGATCACCGTGGCTGCCCGATGCCGCAGTATCCGGTCGTTGAAAAACCGGTCGAACCGGCGCCGCAAACCGAAGTCGTCACCTTGAGCGATGCCGGCGATGTGTTGTTCGCATTCGACAAGTCCGACCTGACCCCGGCAGCGACAGCCCAGCTCGATACCCTGATGGACAAACTGCGCAACGCCGATGTGGTGAGCATCAAGGTGATCGGTCATACCGACAGCAAAGGTTCGGATGCGTATAACCAGGCATTGTCGGAACGGCGCGCCAGCAGTGTGGCGGCTTACCTGCTGAGTCAGGGGCTTGCACCCAACAAACTCACCAGTGAAGGGCGTGGCGAGAGTGAGCCAGTGGCTGACAACGCAACGGACGAGGGCCGCGCGCAAAACCGTCGCGTGGAGTTACATATCAATCGTTAGGATGGGTCTGTAGTCCGCAAGCTAGAGCTGTCGGACGGCGATTAGTGTCGATCCGGCAGCCATTTGGCGGCTGCATAATGATTTTTCATTTTTGCCTCTGGCTTATCCCCCGCAGAAGCCGTTACTGTGCGCCCAAAGAATAATTCGCAACACGGGGGAGCGTATGAAAGTGTTTTGGGGGCTGGGGCGATTATTGACCCTGCTGTTCTGCTGCGTGGTGCTGGCTAATCAGCTGGTGCCGTTCGTACATCCGCTGCACCTGTTGGTCAATCTGGCCGGCGGTCTGCTGTTGCTGATCCATGTGCTCGAAATGCTGCTGTGTAATCGCAGTCTCAAGGGGCGTCCGCACCCTTGGCGTGATCGTGCCCGCATCCTGTTGTTCGGCGTATTCCACCTGCAAACCATCCCGGCCCCGGCCGCTCCGGAGGCTTCTTCCCATGCGTAAACTTTGTCTGCTCGCTGCATTTATCAGCCCATTGGCCTGTGCCCAGGTGGTCAGCGTCGAAACCAATTCCCTGATGCGCCTGCCCAACACCGCCGGCACCTTGCAACTTGAAAAACTGGAAGTGGCCGATTACGGCACTTTGCTGATTCCCGCCAATGTGACTGAGTTGAGTGTCGTTGAGTTGCGCCTCGGCCATGAAGCACGGATCGCTATCGTTCCGGGTGAGCAGGCGCTGGACATGAAAGTCAATCGCGCAGAACTGAGCGAAGGCAGCCGGATCACCGCTCGCGGTGCCCCGGGCACTTATGAAAAAGCTGCCCGCGCAGGGCGCAATCTGAATTTGCAATTCAAGGCATTGAGCGCACCGCAGCTGCAAGTTGATGCGCGCGGTGGCACGGGCGCGCCGGGGTTTGTCGGTCTTGATGGTGGCAACGGTGAAGATCCGGGCTGCACCTATGGCTCGGCCGGGCACGGTGCGGATGGCAGTGACGGCAGCGATGGCCAGCCAGGTGCACCGGGTGCGCTGGTACGGCTTGAAGTACCGCGCGAATTTCCGGTCGAGCTGATCAAGGTCAATGTGGCTGGCGGCGCCGGTGGCCCGGCGGGTGTTGGCGGCAAGGCTGGGAAAGGCGGCAAGTCCAAGGGCTGCCTGGTGTACCGCGCCGATGGCGGCAAGAGCGGCAAGGCGGGGGCTGATGGTCAGCCGGGGCCTGTGGGTGCGGCGGGTGCGGTGACTGTGCAGCGCCTGTAGAAGCTCTCCCTCACCCCAGCCCTCTCCTTGGGGGAGGGCTGGGGTGAGGGGCTTTTGATCTTCAGCGTCCGTACTTCAGAACATCGGCCGAGCCGCCGCAATCGCCACCAGCACCAACCCGACAATCAGATTAAGTCCCACCACCCGCCGAATCCGCCCCAGCACCGCCGCACCCGCCGGCCAGTCCTTCGCCTCAACCGCTTTGCGCAACTCCGGCAGCATCAGCCCCTGAATCCGGATAAACAGCGCGGTCATCACCACATACAAACCCATCATCACCTGCACGTATTTCGGTGCGGTCTCGAACCCGACTTGCTGCAGATGGAGCATACCCACGCCGCTGATTGGCAACAGGATCACCGCGACCCAGACCCAGCGGAAAAAACCTTGAAATACTTCTACCCACAGCGTCAGCCGATTGGGGCCGTCCAGAGCCTTCATAGCCGCGGGGCGCAAGACTATCCAGGCGAAAAACATACCGCCGACCCACACTAAAGCGGCCAGCACATGCAGGGGATAAACGAGGCTAAAAGGTGTCATTGAGGTACTCCGTTCTGCGCGATAACGATTCGCGGGGTATGATAGCCGCCGAACCGAACCACTGAAAATTTATCCAGCGTTTTTGCGCCCGACACTCAATGATCAGCACTGAACTCAAAACCACGATCCAGGGCGCCTATTCGCGTTTTCTAGAGGCCAAGAGCCTCAAGCCGCGTTACGGCCAGCGCCTGATGATCGCTGAAATCGCCAAAGTCCTCGGGGATATCGACACCGACGACGAAGGCCGGCGCAGTGGCGACCCCGCGATTGTCGCGGTGGAAGCCGGCACCGGTACCGGCAAAACCGTGGCCTACAGCCTGGCGGCGATTCCGACAGCGAAAGCTGCCGGCAAACGCCTGGTGATCGCCACCGCGACCGTGGCCCTGCAAGAGCAGATCGTCTACAAGGACTTGCCTGACCTGATGCGCAACAGCGGGCTGAATTTCAGCTTTGCGCTGGCCAAGGGCCGTGGTCGCTACATGTGTCTGTCCAAACTCGACATGCTGCTGCAGGAAGGCCACGCGCAAACCGCCACCGCTCAGCTGTTCGAAGAAGAAGGCTTCAAGATCGAGGTCGATGAGGCCAGTCAGAAGCTGTTCACCAGCATGATCGAGAAGCTCGCCGGCAATAAATGGGACGGCGACCGCGACAGCTGGTCGACCGCGCTCGAAGACGCCGATTGGGCGCGACTGACCACCGACCACAGCCAATGCACCAACCGCCATTGCCCGAACTTCGGCCAGTGCGCCTTTTACAAGGCGCGCGAAGGTATGGGCAAAGTCGATGTCATCGTCACCAACCACGACATGGTCCTGGCTGACCTGGCATTGGGCGGCGGCGCTGTGCTGCCGGACCCCCGCGACACCATCTACGTATTCGACGAAGGCCATCACCTGCCGGACAAGGCTATCGGCCATTTCGCCCATTACACGCGTTTGCGTTCCACCGCCGACTGGCTGGAAACCACCGCCAAGAACCTCACCAAGCTGTTGGCCCAACACCCGTTGCCGGGCGATCTTGGCAAACTGATCGAGCAAGTGCCGGAGCTGGCGCGTGAGATCAAGGCCCAGCAGCAGTTCATGTTCAGCGCCTGCGAGCAAGTTGCCGATTTCAAACCCGGCGAAGACGTCGAAGGCCGTGAGCGGCCGCGCCATCGCTTTGTCGCCGGGGTCATTCCCGAGCACATGCGTGAAATGGGCATCGAGCTGAAAAAAGGTTTCTCCCGCCTCAATGACCTGTTCACGCGCCTGACCGACCTGCTCAAGGAAGGCATGGATGGCGAGGTCAACATCGGCATCGCCAGCAATCAGGCCGAAGAATGGTATCCACTGTTCGGCAGCCTGTTGTCGCGGGCGTCCGGCAATTGGGAACTCTGGACCGCGTTCACCGCCGAAGACCCGGAAGACAGCCCGCCCATGGCGCGCTGGCTGACCTTGGCCGAAAGCGGTTCGCTGTTTGATATCGAGGTCAACGCCAGCCCGATTCTCGCCGCTGAAACCTTGCGCCGCAGCCTGTGGAATGTCGCCTATGGTTGCCTGGTCACCTCCGCAACCCTGACTGCCCTCGGCACGTTCGACCGCTTCCGCATGCGCGCCGGTCTGCCGAAGAAAGCCGTCACCGCCGTGGTGCCGAGCCCGTTCCATCACGCCGATGCCGGCGTGTTGCGGGTGCCGGATCTGAAGGCCGACCCACGCGATGCTCCCGCCCACACGGCGGCGATCATCCGTGATTTGCCGGACCTGGTCGAAGGCTCACGCGGCACGCTGGTGCTGTTTTCTTCGCGCAAACAGATGCAGGACGTGTTCGATGGTCTGGACCGTGACTGGCGCAAGCAAGTGTTCATTCAAGGCAACCTGTCGAAACAGGAAACCCTGAACAAGCACAAGGCGCGGGTCGATGGCGGCGATTCCAGCGTGCTGTTCGGTCTGGCCAGTTTTGCCGAGGGCGTCGACTTGCCGGGCGCGTATTGCGAGCACGTGGTGATCGCCAAGATCCCGTTCTCGGTGCCGGACGATCCGGTCGAGGCGGCACTGGCGGAGTGGATCGAAGCCCGGGGCGGCAATCCGTTCATGGAAATCTCGGTGCCCGATGCCTCGCTGAAGCTGGTTCAGGCCTGCGGTCGTCTGCTGCGTACCGAAGAAGACCGCGGCACCATCACCTTGCTCGATCGGCGGCTGGTCACCCAGCGCTACGGCAAGGCGATCCTCAATGCGTTGCCTCCTTTCCGTCGTGAAATATCCTGAGACATCGGTGGGCAGTTTTGCCCGCCGCGTTGTCTATCTCTCTACCATCGCTTTTCCATTGGCCATTTGGTCGTTAGGGAGAACTCCGTTCTTATGATCCGCCGTTCGTTGCCTGCCGTATTTGCCTTGATCTTTGCTGCCCCGTTGCTGGCGGCGCCTGCTGGCCAGCAGACTCTGTTCAACTTTGTCCGTCCCGCCGACGTGGTGAAAATCGCCACGGAAAACGCCGACCTGCCGCAAGCCAACGCCGAGCAAACCGCTGAAGGTGAAGTGCTGCGCCGGGTGACTTTCAACGCGGTGGCACGTCCTACGTTGCGTCTGACCCCGCAAACCGGCGCATGGGACTGGTCGCAGTCCGGGATGATGAGCCTGCGCATTCAGAGCGCGATGAACTGGGCCGTGACGGTCTACGTGCAGATTCAAAGCAACAACGGCCAGACGCTGACCAGTCGCGTCGATCTGCCGGCCGGCCCGGCGCAAACCTTGCTGGTGCCGTTGGTGGCAAGTTCGCCACTGAGCCAGGGCATGAAGGCCGGGCCACCGATGCCGATGACCGTAGATGGCCAGCGCATTCTGCTGGCCAGCAGCAGCGGTGAGATTGATCGCAGCCAAGTGGTATCGGTGAGCCTGTCGATGGAACAGCCGAAAGTTGCCCAAAGCCTGCTGCTTGAGCGCTTTGGTGTGCAGGACGGCGAGGGGATCACGCAAGCGGTGTACGGCAATCTGGTCGACGCTTACGGCCAATCGACCCGCAGCAAATGGCCGGAAAAAGTCTCCAGTGACGAACAACTCAAATCCGCCGCCGCCAAGGAACAGCAGCAGCTGAAAACCTGGCTTGCCGAGCGTGAAAAGTCCTCACTGGACAAGTTCGGGGGCTGGAGCAAAGGTCCTGCGTTCAAGGCCAGTGGTTTTTTCCGCACCGAAAAACGTGACGGCCGCTGGTACCTGGTGACGCCTGAAGGGCATCCGTTCTACTCCCTCGGCGTCAACACCGTCAGCCCCGAGGTCAATCAGACCTACGTGGCCGGGCGCGAGTGGATGTTCGAATCCCTGCCAAAACCCGGTGAACCTCTCGCCAGCCATTTCGGCGAAGGCGATAACCGTGGCGGCAACGGCGCCGATCAGGGCCGAGGCTACGGCAACGGGCGCTGGTATGACTTCTATGGCGCCAATCTGCAGCGCTTGAATGGCGAACCGTGCAAACCCGACAGCGACGTCAAGGCCGGGGTGTCCGAAGCGGCCAAGGCTGGCGCGGCTGAGGAAACCGCCGTCAATGCCGCAGAACCGATTGCCACCTCTGAGGAGCCCAAGGCTGGCGTCGCTGAGGCGGCCAAAGCGGAATCGGTTGCGCCAGCGGCTCAACCGCCCGCTGCCACGCCGTGTACTGCCACGGTCGATGAGCAGAAGTGGGCCAGTCATACCCTTGATCGTCTTCAGGCCTGGGGTTTCAACACCCTCGGCAACTGGAGTGCAGACGCCGTGGTCGATGCCGAGCGCGTGCCATACACCTTGCCGCTGTCGATCGTCGGCGATTACACCAGCATCAGCACCGGCAACGACTGGTGGGGCGCGATGCCCGATCCGTTCGACCCGCGTTTCGCCATGGCGACCGAGCGTGCCGTGGCCATCGCGGCCCGCGATCATCGCGACGATCCGTGGCTGATCGGCTATTTCGCCGACAACGAACTGGCGTGGGCCGGTCCCGGTGACGATGCGCAATCGCGTTACGCGCTGGCTTACGGCACGTTGAAAATGACCACCGACGTACCGGCCAAACGCGCGTTCCTCAAGCAGTTGCGCGACAAGTACCGCAATCAGGCGGGGCTGTCGAAGGCATGGGGTATCGATCTGCCGGCGTGGGAGTTGATGGAAGATCCGGGTTTCGTGCCGCCCATGCCGAACCCGGAGCATCCGGAAATCGAAGCCGATTTCAAATATTTCCAGAAAGTCTTTGCTGACACTTATTTCAAGACCATCTCCGACTCGCTGAAATGGCATGCACCGAATCAACTGCTGCTCGGCGGTCGTTTCGCCGTCAGTACTCCGGAAGCAGTGGCGTCGTGCGCGCAGTATTGCGATGTACTGAGCTTTAACATGTATACCCTCAAGCCGCAGGACGGTTACGACTTTGCCGCGCTGGGCGCTTTGGACAAACCGGTATTGATCACCGAGTTCAACTTTGGCTCGACCGATCGCGGCCCGTTCTGGGGCGGCGTGACGCAACTGGCCAAGGAAGAGGAGCGCGGCGCGGCGTACGCCAACTTCCTCAAACAGGCGCTGAACGAGCCGTCGATTGTCGGGGTTCACTGGTTCCAGTTTCTCGATCAACCCGTGACCGGGCGTCTGCTGGACGGCGAGAACGGGCACTTCGGCCTGGTCGGTGTGACGGATCTGCCGTATCAAGGATTTGTTGACGCGGTACGCAAGGGCAATTTGCAGGCTGTCGATCAGATGGGCAAAGAGGCCGCGAAACCGCCGGCTGCGGCGGCTCATGAAGCTGAAGGCGGCCGCAAGGGTGAGGCGGCTAAAGGTCCGGGTGCGGGCCACTCGGGTGGGCATTCCGGCAATGGTCACTGAGTTTCAGGTAGCCAGGATCGCAGCCTTCGGCAGCTCCTACATGAGATTGCGTTCTCTGTAGGAGCTGCCGCAGGCTGCGATCTTTTGATCTTCGGTTAGAGATGACCACCGAGCCCACAGCTGTTCCCAAATCCCTCAAGGGCTGGAACAATGCGGGCCACTTTGTAGAGCGTTTTCGCGGGGGAGTTGCGGGTGCAGATTCAGGGACATTACGAGCTTCAGTTTGAAGCGGTGCGCGAGGCTTTCGCCGCACTGTTCGACGATCCCCAGGAACGCGGCGCAGCCTTGTGCATTCAGGTCGGCGGAGAAACCGTCGTCGATCTCTGGGCCGGTACTGCCGATAAGGATGGCGCCGAAGCCTGGCACAGCGACACCATCGCCAACCTGTTCTCCTGCACGAAAACCTTCACGGCCGTCACCGCGTTGCAACTGGTTGCCGAAGGCAAACTGCAACTGGATGTTCCGGTCGCGCGCTACTGGCCGGAATTCGCCGCCGCCGGCAAAGAATCCGTCACGCTGCGTCAATTGCTTTGTCATCAGGCAGGTCTGCCGGCCCTGCGCGAACTGCTCGCGCCCGAAGCGCTTTATGAATGGCAAACCATGGTGGACGCCCTTGCGGCTGAAGCGCCGTGGTGGACGCCGGGCACCGGTCACGGTTACGCCGCGATCACGTACGGTTGGCTGGTCGGCGAATTGCTCCGTCGTGCCGACGGCCGCGGGCCGGGTGAATCGATCGTCGCCCGTGTCGCCAAGCCATTGGGTCTGGATTTCCATGTCGGTCTGGCGGATGAAGAGTTTTATCGCGTGGCGCATATCGCTCGCGGCAAGGGTAATGCTGGCGACGCCGCTGCTCAGCGTCTGCTGCAAACGACGATGCGTGAACCCACTGCCATGACCACCCGCGCTTTCACCAATCCGCCGTCGGTGCTCACCAGCACCAACAAACCGGAATGGCGCCGCATGCAGCAACCGGCGGCTAATGGCCACGGCAATGCGCGCAGTCTGGCCGGGTTCTACGCGGGACTGCTTGATGGCAGCCTGCTCGAAAGCGACATGCTGCAGGAATTGACCCGCGAGCATAGCCTCGGCGAAGACAAGACCCTGTTGACCCGCACCCGTTTTGGTCTGGGCTGCATGCTCGATCAACCGGACGTGCCCAATGCCACCTACGGCCTCGGCCCAGGGGCTTTTGGTCATCCGGGCGCGGGCGGCTCTATCGGTTTTGCTGACCCGGAGCACGATGTCGCGTTTGGTTTTGTGACAAATACGCTTGGACCGTACGTCTTGATGGATCCGCGTGCGCAGAAGCTCGCGCGGGTGCTAGCCACTTGTCTGTAAAGTATCACCCGAGGTTCCAGGGCCGGAACCTCGAAAGGTTTTTCGATTCAAAGCGTCTGTTTATCCGGGCGAAAGTGCTCTGATTTTTCATTACTTCATTTTGTGGATTTTCAATGTCAGCTAAAACGACTCTCGCCCTGGCCCTGTGTGTTGCGATCACCGGCTGTGCACAGACTCCTAAAAACGACGCGGACGGCGGCACCTGGTGGCCGTTCGGTTCTTCCGACAAAGTGGCGGCCAATGAGCCTGCACCGACTCCAGCTCCGGCGCCGCTGAAACCTGCCGCCACCGCGCCGGTTGCCAAGGCTGAAAGCAGCAATCCCTGGTACTGGCCGTTCGGCTCCGATGATGCCGCTGCCAAAGCTGACATCAAGGCCGAAGTAGCACCTGAAGCCAAGAAACCGGTCTCCGTCGCCAAGGCTGAAGCTGACGCAGGTGGAAAATGGTGGTGGCCGTTCGGCGGCAAGGATCAGCCTGTGACCAAAGCGGTGCCGATGCCGGATCCGAAAGTCACCCAGGCCTGGCTCGACGATTACGAGCCGCGTTTGCGCACCGCCATCAAGGACAGCAATCTGCAACTCGAGCGCCGCGAAAACGTGCTGGTGGTCACCGCGCCGGTCGAAGGTTCGTTCAACCCGGATCGCCCGGCGATGTTGCTGCCAGTCACCCTCGGCCCGTTCACCCGTGTGGCGAAAATCCTCGAGGCCGACCCGAAAACTGCCGTGCTTGTACTTGGTCACAGCGACACCAGCGGTGCTGCTCCAGCCAACGTCAAACTGAGTCAGGAACGTGCCCAGGCCATTGCAGCGATTTTCCGCCTCAGCGGTTTGCAGCGTGATCGTCTGATGCTGCGCGGCATGGGCTCTGAAGCGCCACGTGCGGCCAACGACAGCGTTGAAGGCCGTGCGTTGAACCGTCGTGTTGAACTGCTGGTGACCCCGCAAAACACCATGGTTGCGTTGCTCAGCAAATACAACATGCCGGCGCCGAAGCCAGTGACCCTGGTTGCTGCACAAGACGTCAAGCCAGTGGCCAAACCGGTGACGCCAGCCCCGGCCGCGAAGAAAGCTGCTGTACCAGCCGCCAAAAAGGCCCCGGCCAAGAAAGCTGCCGCCAAGGCTCCGGCGAAAAAGGCTCCAGCCAAAGCTCCAGCGAAGAAGACTGCTCCAGCCAAAGCCGCGGCGACCGACAAGAAAGTCGCCGCCACCGATGCCGCCAAGAAGTGATCCGCTAACGAAAAGGAATGCGCCATGACCCAGGCTCTGGCAGATATGCGTCGTGATTACACCCGTGATGGCCTGACCGAGGCGCAAGCCCCGGCCGAGCCGTTTGCGCTGTTCCACCAGTGGTTTGCCGATGCGGTGAAAACCGAGCAGGCGCCGGTTGAAGCCAACGCCATGACCGTGGCCACAGTAGATGCGGACGGGCGTCCGCATTGCCGCATTCTGTTGCTCAAGGGCCTGGACGAGCAGGGTTTCACCTTCTTCACCAACTACGAAAGTGCCAAGGGTCAGCATCTGGCAGCGAATCCGTTTGCGGCCATGACCTTCTTCTGGCCGACCCTTGAGCGTCAGGTGCGCATCGAAGGGCGGGTGGTGAAAGTCACGCCTGCAGAGTCCGATGCGTATTATCAAGTGCGTCCATTGGGCAGCCGTCTCGGTGCCTGGGCGTCGCCGCAGAGCCGGGTGATCAACGGGCGAGGGGAGCTGGAAGATTTGCTCAAGGCCACCGAGCAGCGCTTCAGCGATACCCAGCCGGATTGCCCGGAACACTGGGGCGGTTACCGCTTGCTGCCCGAGCGCATCGAGTTCTGGCAGGGCCGTGCGAGCCGACTGCACGATCGCCTCAACTACCGTTCGCAAGGCGCCGACTGGATTCTTGAACGTCTGGCACCTTAAGCAGTCTACCGAGCGAGATAGCCTGCCGCTGCGGCCTCCAGCCACATCGGCAGGTCTCTGCGCTTGATCTTCAGCGCCTGAGCGCGGGCCAACTGATCGAGCATGAAGGCACGTTTGCCTTCATCCTTGCCGGCCAGTGACAGCGCGAGGTCGCGGTCCATCCAGCGTTTGATCCGCAAGTACAACCACCCGTGGAAGTACAGACCGGCGACGGTGGTAACGACGATGATGAAGTAATCCATGAAAATCCTCGGGGCGGTGGCGCAGGATCGGTCATTTGGCGCTAAGGTTGGGATTCTGAGGGAAGAGCACAGGCGTCTGTACCTCGCCTGAATGAAAGCCAATTTATCCGCACTGCGTCGTGACAGACGTCAAGCTGCGGAGTTTAATGAATAGATGTTCTTTTGGAGTTGATGCTATGCGTAAGTCTGTTCTGCTGGTTGCTTCCTTTTCCACGATGGCGATGTTGCTTACCGGTTGCCAATCGAGCCTGACCGGTGACTCCTACTCCCGTGACGAAGCGCGTCGCGTGCAGACGATTCGCATGGGCACCATCGAATCCCTGCGTCCGGTCAAAATCGAAGGCACCAAGACCCCGATTGGCGGCGCTGCAGGCGCTGTGGTCGGCGGTGTTGGTGGCAGCGCTATCGGCGGCGGCAAGGGCAGTATCGTTGCTGCTGTCATCGGTGCGGTGGCGGGTGGTCTGCTCGGTTCCGCAACCGAAGAAGGCCTGACCCGTACTCAAGGCGTGGAAATCACCGTTCGTGAAGACGACGGCAGCATGCGCGCCTATGTGCAGCAGGTTCAGGAGAATGAAGTGTTCCGTGTTGGCGAGCGGGTACGGATTTCGACTGTTGGCGGGACTAGCCGCGTTTCGCACTAAGCGAGAGCAAGCGGTAAAAGAAAACCCCGATCAGGTGACTGGTCGGGGTTTTTATATATTTACCGGGTGCTCACGTTACACGTCAGCTGGAAAAAGCACTGATGGTCATGAACTTTTTTGGCGAGTAATTTTTCCAACGCCTCAAACTGATGCACTTCAAGATCGTAGCCTTCCCATCCCCATTGTTCTTACGTCCAACCCATGATGAGTTTTATTTTTTCATCATGTCCGCACGGAAGTTTTTCCTCGAATACGAGAAGGTCAGTCGTTTTGTCGAAGGCCTCAATGATGTAGATCATGTGCAGTACTACCAGTTGTCGCTGTACTCAAAAGCAATTTGATAGTCGTATATGTCCATGGCGATAGGGTGCTGAAAAAAAGGCTGAATAATGTCGACCCAGTGTCCTAGGACATTGAATCCTCCATTGTTGATATTGTTTTCCACTGGGATCCCCAATGCATTTAGTACGGACTCATCGTCGCCTAAATCCTTGGACAATTCCTCGCCTTGCCCAATGGCGGTTCTCTTGTCGTACCACTCCAAAACTATTTTCAGTCCCATCATTACCTCACAAATATTTTTTTCGGATGCTTCTTTCAGGCTTGGGATCTTCTCGTCGTTCCCCTGTCACAGGGTCAAACGCTCCCAAATGGGCTCCATCACTTGCACGATATTCTTCCAGTTCACCGTGCATTGAGTCCCATTCGTAAATTCTCTTGCCCTTTGAATCTGTCCATCGTTTTCGAAGTCCTCCACCACCTTGTACCGGATTCATTTTTTTGGCGGTCTTCAGACCGGGGAACGCGGTGATTTCTTCTGTTTTCGGAGGTTGATGATAGCTATGTCCCGCGGTCGCTAAACCTTTACGCGCCTCGTTGATTACGATGTAGAGCGGTTTGACACCCGACCCCACCGGAAACACCAGAATGAAATCCCTGTACTCCGGCGGATAAACCGGATTCACCAGAATCCCCTCTGCCGCTTTCGTCGGTGGATAAACCCAGATATGCGGTGCTTGCGGTGCAGCCTCAAGCGCTGGAATACCGAGGATGTCTGAGCCATCCACAGCAGGCGTCCAGAACAGTTCGGTGCCTTCACCCAGATCGGCGACGAACCGGTCGCCGCGCGCGGTGAACTGCACGACATCGACCATTTCCCAGTCGCGGTTCTTGCCGGTGTAGAAGCCGTAGCCCTTCAAACTTCCATCAGCCTGTTGCTCGACGCTCAACCGAACACGAGTTCGCGCCTGCTGAAGTCCGCGCAATTGCTCATCGGTATACAGCGCGCTGTCGCCAAGGCTCGATGGCATGAACAGCGCTACCAGGCCCACCAATGGCGTAATGACTGCGCTGGACACAATCGCGGGCAGTGTTTCGAAAGCCGAACCCGCCAATGCAAAACTGCCAAACCCTGCCGGGATGGCAGTTGCACCGATTTTCTTGAGATGAAATCCACCGGTCTCATCAGCCTCGCGAGCACCGAGCAGAATCAGGTCGCCGTAGTCTTTCAAACTATCGGTCGGCACCATCCCCGAAGGATTGGAGTAATCAATGATTGCGTCCGGCAACTTGCAGGACTTGGCAAATACGCAGCCGGCGCGGATGGGCTCAGGCTTTTTGGCGGCAACTTCACGGCTACGCTCAAAAGCATCCTGCCGCGCCAACATGGCGTCATAAGCGTTTTGACGAGCGTCGCGTTCAGCGAGTTCGCTGGCCGTCATGTAGCGGTAAGTGACGTGATGGCCGTCGCCCGCGGGTGGGTTGGAAACCCGGGGAATGTCCTTGTTGCGAGCCACTGATCGTCCTTTCGTTCATCCATCGACAGCCCCTTGGAAAGGGCTGCATGACGTTAACGAAGCAGGAAAGTTGTGGCTGTAGGACGAGTCGCTAAAGAGGTAGGGATTGTTCGACTAAATCAATTTATCGAGCACGAATTCTTTGAACCAAGGGGGCTGGATGTCTGATTTGATTTCAATAAGCTCGCCATCAGTGATCTCCGCTATTTGCGTCAATCCTTCACTACCTTCGTCCGAGTTGTCAAAAATGTACGCTCTGTTGGATGTCAGGATGGCTTCAGACAGAAGCTCAAGAGATCTCCAGTAACGTGCTTCTATTTTGTCCGGAGGAACGCTGTGCCCGCCTTGGGATACACGATAGGCAACCCTGGCAATGTTGATCTGAGGATCGGCGGTAGCGACGTAATAAACGTACACCCTGTAACCGGACTGATGGGCTTCGGCGAGCAGGCTGACTTTGTCCGAGGAGGACATAACGGTTTCGAACGTAAAACTAATGCGTTCTTTGATCAATGATCTACGTATGAAATCGGAAAGCGCTGATGCGACGTAGGAGTCGATTTCAGTATTTGAAAAGCTTAGGCGTTCACCATCAATCTTGAGGGAATCGAGCTTTGCTAGCGAGTGCGGGAATTTCTGAAGTAGGGGATGCTCACGTAAAAAGTCAAAGATAGCTTCTTTATGAGCTTCGATACGATAGGAGGTGAAGTCAAAAAACCCGGTGTCTTTTATTGAGCGTTCAATGTCATCAGGATTTATGTAATTGCCCAGTAAATGTGCGGGAACGAGGCGATTGAAGGTGCTTTTTCCTGATCCGTTCGGGCCTGCAAATATCCGTATTCTTGGTGTGCTCAAAAAGTAACCCGTTTTGAAGATTTATTGATGTGCAGGCGAGTGCCGCTTTTTAGGTTTCCATAGGTGCCGATTGAGCGCAAAGCAATCGAGCTATTCTCTGTTACTTCAAACAACTGGCCATCTTTAGCAACAAGAACCGATGCGCCGTTGGCAAGAGCCATCTTATAGGCGTTGCTGAATGCCTTCAGAGCAATATCTGGAATCCGAGACTCCTGCACGGCAATCTGATCGTCCGTCATTGGGCGTTTTTCTGCTTTACGGGACATATTTGACTCCAGATAACTGTGTTGAGAAAGTACTGGTTTCTACGAAAGATATAGCACACTTGCCGGGTTCAGAGCAGAGCCCCTTCGCATGGAGGGGCTCTGCTTTTTGTAGAAATGTGCGTCTCAGGCGCTTTGTATCGTGCTCTTGCGACTGGCCGCCGCCGTTACCGCATAACCAATCAACGCGGCGAACAGCGAGCCGGTCAGAATGCCCATCCGGTCCATGCCTGCGTATTCGCTGGCACCTGGAACGAAAGCCAGCGAACCGACAAACAGGCTCATGGTGAAGCCAATCCCGCAAAGAATCGCGACTCCCAGCACCTGACCCCAATTGGCACCTTGAGGGAGGGCGGCGATGCCCGTCTTCACGGCCAGCCAGGTCAGGCCGAACACACCGACGGTCTTGCCCACCAACAGGCCCACGGCAATGCCCATGGGTACGAGATGGGTGAAGCTTTCGACGGTGACGCCACTCAGCGACAGGCCAGCGTTGGCGAAGGCGAACAGTGGCAGGATGCCGTAGGCGACCCAAGGATGCAGCGCGTGTTCGAGGGTCAGCAGCGGCGAAGGCTCGGCGTTTTTCGTGCGCAGCGGAATGCAGAAGGCCAGGGTTACGCCGGCCAATGTCGCGTGCACACCGCTTTTGAGTACGCACACCCACAGGATCAGGCCGATGATCATGTATGGGCCAAGCTTGACCACGCCGAGGCGGTTCAGCGCCACCAATGCGGCGATGCATGCCGCTGCCAGACCCAGCGAGAGGGTCGAGAGGTCGCCTGAGTAGAAGATTGCAATGATCACGATGGCGCCAAGGTCATCGATGATTGCCAGGGTCATCAGGAACAGCTTCAACGACACCGGTATGCGTTTGCCTAGCAGAGCCAGCACGCCGAGGGCGAAGGCGATGTCGGTGGCGGTCGGGATCGCCCAGCCGTCGAGGGCAGCGGGGTTGTCGCGGTTGAGGAACCAGTAGATCAGTGCCGGCACCAGCATGCCGCCAATAGCGGCCGCACCGGGCAGGACGAGCTGCGATGGCTTGGATAACTGGCCGTCGAGCACCTCGCGCTTCACTTCCAGGCCGATCAGCAGGAAGAACAGCGCCATCAAGCCGTCGTTGATCCACAGCAGCAGGGGTTTAGCGATTTTCAACGCACCGACCTGCGCCACCACCGGGGTGTCGAGCAGGCCGCTGTACAGCCACGAAAGCTGTGAGTTGTTGATAATCAAAGCGAGGATGGCCGCGGCGATCAGCAATAGACCGCTGGCAGCCTCCAACTGAAAGAAACGCGTGAAAGTACTACGCAGAGGCAAGGTCGCTCTCCATCGAAAAGTCAAAAAGGTGGAACACCCTAACCCGTACTGTTAGTTGTTAAAACAAAAGTTATATTCTTTTTTGTTATATGTCGTTACAACGCGTCTTGTGTAAAGCCAAGGTCAGCCTAGCAGTTGCCTGGCACATTGAGACGCAGCTGTATCTGTGCGCGATGCAGGAATTTTTCTAAGCTTGCGGGAGAGCCTTCGAGGAGGCTGAACTCCTGCCCGATTCGACCGAGAACCCTGACCATGAGCGACACCCGACAGTGGGCCCGCGAAGCCATCCGCATCATTGAAGCGGATTTTCAGCGCAGCGCCGACACCCACCTGATTCCCTTGCCGTTGCCGGGTTTTGCGGGCATCGAGTTGTACTTCAAAGACGAATCCAGTCATCCGACCGGCAGCCTCAAGCATCGCCTGGCCCGCTCATTGTTCCTCTATGCACTGTGTAACGGCTGGCTTAAACCCGGTGCGCCGGTGATCGAAGCGTCCAGCGGTTCGACGGCGATTTCCGAAGCGTATTTCGCGCGCATGCTGGGTCTGCCGTTCATTGCAGTGATGCCGGCGACCACGTCCAAAGAGAAAATTGCCCAGATCGCTTTCTACGGTGGGCAAAGCCACCTGGTGAAAGATCCGACGCAGATCTACGCCGAATCCGAACGCCTGGCTCGCGAGCACGGCGGCCATTTTATCGACCAGTTCACCTATGCCGAGCGCGCCACCGACTGGCGGGCGAACAACAATATCGCCGAATCGATTTTCCAGCAGATGCGCTACGAGCAGCATCCCGAGCCGAGCTGGCTGATTTCCAGCCCCGGCACCGGCGGCACCACCGCAACCCTCGGCCGTTACGTACGCTATCGCCAGCACTGCACCCGCGTGTTGTGTGCGGACGCCGAACGTTCGGTGTTCTTCGATTACTACCAGACTGGCGACGCCAGCCTGCGCCTGGATTGCGGTTCGCGGATCGAAGGCATCGGTCGGCCACGGGTGGAGGCTTCCTTCCTGCCCAAAGTGATCGATGCGATGGTCAAGGTACCGGACGCCTTGTCACTGGCGGCCATGCATTATCTGGCGCAGCGGCTGGGACGGCACGTCGGTGGGTCGAGCGGGACCAATCTGATTGGCGCACTGATGGCGGCGCAGCAGATGAAAGCGGCGGGGGAGTCGGGGTCGATCGTGGCGATTCTGTGCGATGGCGGCGAGCGTTATGCCGACACCTACTACGATCAGCAATGGCTCAAGGCTCAGGGGTATGAGCTGGACGAGTTGATCGAGGCAGTGGCGGCGAGTGCCGAACGCGGTGAGGTGCTGCCGACCTCTGTCCTGCGCGCCAACATTTAAAAGCAAAAAGATCGCAGCCTTCGGCAGCTCCTACAAGAGAATACATTCCTGTAGGGGCTGCCGAAGTCTGCGATCTTTTGATCTTGAGATTTACGCTTTGAGGCCCAGAATGTCCCGAGCCACAGCCTCGGCAATCCGAATTCCGTCCACGCCCGCCGACAGAATCCCGCCCGCATAGCCCGCACCTTCACCGGCGGGGAACAAGCCCTTCACGTTCATGCTCTGCAGCGTTTCGTTGCGCGTGATGCGCAGTGGCGACGAGGTGCGCGTCTCGATCCCGGTCAATACCGCATCGTGCAGCGAGTAACCGCGAATCTGCTTCTCGAACGCCGGCAAGGCTTCGCGGATCGCTTCAATAGCGAAATCCGGCAGAGCCAGCGACAGATCACCCAGCGCGACCCCCGGCTTGTACGACGGTTCGACTTCACCCAGTTCGGTCGAAGGAATGTCGTTGATGAAATCGCCGACCAGTTGCGCCGGAGCCTTGTAATCGCTGCCGCCAAGGATGAACGCATGGGATTCCAGGCGTTCCTGCAACTCGATCCCGGCCAGCGGGCCGCCCGGATAATCGACTTCCGGGGTGATGCCGACAACGATGCCGGAGTTGGCATTGCGCTCGTTACGCGAATATTGGCTCATGCCGTTGGTGACGACCCGGTTGGGCTCGGAAGTCGCCGCCACCACGGTGCCGCCTGGGCACATGCAGAAGCTGTAGACCGAGCGGCCGTTCTTGGCGTGGTGCACCAGTTTGTAGTCGGCGGCGCCGAGTTTCGGGTGGCCGGCGTATTTGCCCAGACGCGCACGGTCGATCAGCGATTGCGGATGTTCAATACGGAAGCCTACCGAGAACGGCTTGGCTTCCATGAACACGCCACGGCTGTGGAGCATGCGGAACGTGTCGCGGGCGCTGTGGCCGAGGGCCAGAACCACATGTCTGGAGTGCAGGGTTTCGCCGCTGGCCAGTTGCACACCGACCAATTGTCCGTCTTCGATGAACACGTCGCTGACGCGCTCCTGGAAGCGTACTTCGCCACCCAGTTCGCGGATCTGCTCGCGCATGTTTTCAACCATGCCGGTCAGACGGAACGTACCGATGTGCGGCTTGCTGACGTAGAGGATTTCTTCCGGTGCGCCGGCCTTGACGAACTCGTGCAGAACCTTGCGGCCAAGGAACTTCGGATCCTTGATCTGGCTGTACAGCTTGCCGTCGGAGAATGTACCCGCGCCGCCTTCGCCGAACTGCACGTTGGACTCAGGGTTAAGCACACTTTTACGCCACAGGCCCCAGGTGTCCTTGGTGCGCTGGCGCACTTCGGTGCCGCGTTCCAGAACGATCGGCTTGAAGCCCATTTGCGCCAGCAGCAGGCCGGCGAAGATTCCGCAGGGGCCGAAACCGACCACGATCGGGCGCTGGTTCAGGTCACTCGGCGCCTGGCCGACGAATTTGTAGCTGACATCCGGCGCCACGTTGACGTTACGGTCGTCGGCGAACTTGCCCAACACCTTGGCCTCGTCGCTTACGTTGAGGTCGATGGTGTAGATGAAGCACAGTTCGGAGGACTTTTTGCGCGCGTCGTAGCTGCGCTTGAACAAGGTGAAATCGAGCAAGTCATCGCTGGCGATGCCCAGACGCTGCACGATGGCAACGCGCAGGTCTTCTTCGGGATGGTCGATTGGCAGCTTGAGTTCAGTGATTCGTAACATGGCGAGGATCCGGGTTCGCGGGGCGCACAACTGCGCCAGGGCGTTTGAAGGCCGGGATTATAAGCCGCAAAGGCCGGATCCGGTGAGGCTAAAACACTCAGTCGTTACGCGATCCGCCGAAATACCCGCAGCCGCGCTGCACCTGGCCATCGATGCGCAACTCGGCGCTCATGTGCTGCACGCTGCCAGTGCTGCTGTCGACGCAGCGCTGCGGTGCGACCCACAATTCGATGCGCTGATTGTTGGCTTCACTGCTCAGATTGAAGCGGCCATCGCCCAGTTGTTCTTCAACATAAGGTACGGCGAGTGGTGGCTGACCGTCGCGGTCGATGACCATGCCTTTGCCGCTGACCTTGACGTTCCATTCCGGGCCATGGCCGGCAGCACGCAGGATCAACAGCTTGAAATTGGGGTCATCGCAAGCCGTGCCCGAGCGCTCGACGCGATACAACTGAGTCAGATCGAGTCGGTCGCCGGCGACCTTGCCGCGCACGTCGGCGAACAGCTTGCCTTGTTCATCGGCGAGGGTAGCGGCCTCTTGCAGGACGCTGGTGCCGCCGATGTCGTTGACCACGTATTGACGCTGATCCTGACACGGCTGGAACACCAGTTTGCCGTCGGCAGCGGTCAGTTGCCCCTGCATCCGTGTCTGCCCCACATGGGAGGCACTTTCACGCTGGCCATCGAACAACTGGCACGCGGCGAACAACGGCAACAGGGCAACAAGGACTAACGAACGGGCAACACGCATCTTCGACTCTCCAGACAAGTGCCGCCACGTTACTGAGGCCAGCCGCCGATCACAAGGTTTGTGTAAACGCTATTGAGTGGCCTCCAGCGCCATTGCATAGTGATGCGCTGTCGAGGAGCGGTGGCGAAGGAGATTTGGATGCAATGGAAAACCATGATGTTGCTGCTGATGATGGCGGGAGCCGGCGCTGGCCAGGCAGCCGACCTCCAATTTACCTCTTCTGCAGACTTCAAACGGCTGCAAATACTGCTTGAGGATCAAGACGGGGCCAACCCGGACCACGTCGAATTATCAGTCACCCTGACGGCCGAAGCGGCGAAGCGCGCTCAACAAGTGAGCCTTGCAGCGATGGGGCAGCCATTGACCGTATCGATCAATGGCCTGCCGGTCACCACGGCAACGGTGCATTCCGTTTTGAGGGAGAGGTTCCGGATATCGATAGAACGCCCCGTGGCCAAAAGACTTTTGCCGACCCTGATCAACTAAGTCTCATCAACCGACGTGAAATGTCTGGCCTGTCTGCAAGCCTTCGACACTTTTGGCGTAGGCCAACGCCACATCCGCCGCAGGAACGGGCTTGTAGCCACGGAAATACGGTGCGTATTTACCCATCGCTTCCAGCAAAACGTTCGGGCTGATCGAGTTCACTCGCAAACCGCGCGGCAGTTCGATGGCGGCGGCACGGACGAAGCTGTCCAGCGCACCGTTGACCAGTGCAGCCGAGGCGCCACTGCGGATCGGATCGTGGCTGAGCACCCCAGTGGTGAATGTGAACGAGGCGCCGTCATTGGCGAATTCACGGCCGATCAACAGCAGATTGACCTGACCCATCAGTTTGTCTTTGAGGCCGAGTGCGAAGCTGTCTTCACTCATTTCTCCCAGCGGGGCGAATGTCACGTTGCCGGCGGCGCAGATCAGTGCATCGAACTTGCCGGTCTGCTCGAAGAGCTTGCGGATCGACGCGCTGTCGCTGATATCGACGTGATAGTCACCGCTGGTACGACCGATACGAATGACCTCGTGGCGTTGCGACAATTCTTTATCCACGGCCGAACCGATGGTGCCGCCAGCGCCTATCAACAGAATTTTCATCGTGCTGTGCCTCAAGTGATTGAACGAGGTTTCAATCTAGAGTGGTTTTTCCTGCGGATAAACGCGCTAATGGGCAACCTTTGGTTTTCAAATGGAAACAATCCGTGAGCGAAATGGATGATCTGGCCGCGTTTGCCGTGTTGATCGAGGCTGGCAGTTTCACCTTGGCAGCGCAGCAACTGGGTTGCAGCAAAGGCCAGTTGTCCAAGCGCATCAGTCAGCTGGAAGCGCGGTTTTCCGTGGTCTTGCTACAGCGTACGACCCGACGTTTGAGCCTGACCGCTGCCGGTGCGGCATTGTTGCCACAGGCGCAGGCACTTGTAGCCCAAGTGGAAAGGGCACGTCAGGCATTGGCGCGGTTGAAGGACGACATGGCCGGCCCGGTGCGTATGACGGTTCCGGTTTCGCTGGGGGAAACCTTCTTCGACGGTCTGCTACTGGATTTCTCGCAGCAATACCCCGAAGTGCAGATCGAGCTGGAACTGAACAACAGCTATCGCGATCTTTCGCGGGATGGATTTGACCTGGCGATTCGTAGCGAAGTCGCCAATGACCAACGGCTGGTGGCCAAACCGCTGCTGGCCTGGCAGGAAATGACGTGTGCCAGTCCTGACTATCTCGAGCGCTTCGGCGAGCCAATGACGCCGCAGGCGCTGGCCGAACACCGCTGTTTGCTCAACAGCCATTACAGCGGTCGCGAGGAATGGTTGTACCACCAGCAACACGAATTACTGCGCGTGCGGGTGTCGGGGCCGTTCGCCAGCAACCATTACAATTTGCTGAAGAAAGCCGCTCTCACCGGCGCCGGCATCGCCCGGTTGCCGTCGTACCTGCTGCAGGAAGAATTGGCTGACGGGCGATTGCGCTGGCTCCTGCGCGACTACCAGACCCGGCGCATGCCGATGTATCTGGTGCACCCGTATCAAGGCGGGTTGCCTAAACGCACGCAGGTATTGGCAGATTATTTGATCGGCTGGTTCAAGCGCAGCGGCGAGGCGCTCGACCGCCTTCAGCGCTAATTCCGTGGGAGCGAGCCTGCTCGCGAAAGCCGTACATGGCGCAACACATTTGCTGAATGTGAAATCGTATTCGCGAGCAGGCTCGCTCCCACACGCAATTGCTCAGCTTGCGAATCGGCGGGCGATCAGGTGATCGATCGAGAGCTTGCCCGGCCCGGTTGCCATCAAGTAAAGCAACACCGCCGCCCAGGTGCCGTGGGTCGGGTATGCATCCGGGTACACAAACAACTGAATGGTCAGGGTCATGCCCAGCAGCGCCAACGCCGAAAAGCGTGTAGCGAAACCGAGCAGGATCAGAACAGGAAAGAAATGCTCGGCAAACGCGGCCATGTGCGCGGCCATTTCGGGCGAAAGCAGCGGCACGTGGTACTCGCTTTCGAACAGCGGAATCGTCGAGCCGGCCAAGTGTGGCCAGCCCAATTGAAAGGTGCCGTCGATCAGATCGATGGCCAGGCCTTCGACCTTGGTTTGCCCGGATTTCCAGAACACCGCCGCAATCGAGAAGCGTGCAAGAAAAGCGATCAGGCTGTGGGGGATTTTTTCCAGCAGCGCGATGGCGCGGATGATCAGGTTATTCATGGCTGTTCCTTGAGTTTCAGATGAGTGATGGCGTTGTGCGCGATCAGCAGACCGAGGGTTTGGGCCAGATCGAATGGCGGACTGTTTTCTGCCGCCGCCAGCAGTGGCTGGCCTTCGATCAAATGGCGAATGAACGTGCTGGCGCCGGGCTCGAGCGCAAACACTTCAACCTCCAGGCCGTTGCGCAGTACCAGAGCGTGCTGTTCACGGCTGATGTCGATGCCGGCGAGTGTTGCCTCCTGCTGGTGCGCCGCCCAGATCGCAACCACGGCATAGGCTGAATCAAGCAGGTGCAAGGACGGATGCAGTTCGAAACGCAGCTCGCTCAATACCTGCGGGGCGTTCAGGGCCGCGGTGATCTGTTCCGGGCGCACTGGCTCGGCATCGGCGGCGTGGTAGGCGCGGGTGCGCAAGTGTTCCAGGCGCGCGATGTCGGCCAGATAGGGCACGCTGCAGGCTGGTTCAAACGCGGCTATGAAATCCGCAAAATCTTCGCCGTAACGGCTCATCAACGGACTTCGCGGCGGCTGGCCCCGGACGAAAATGGCTGCCATGGCGCGAAAGAATGCCTCGCCAACCAATTGCATGACCACCGGGCAACTGTCCGCCAACGCGTTGATCAATGAACTCTGCACATTGTTGCGATACACCGCGAAACGGCTCTCAGGATCGGCGCCGTTGGCACTGCACAAACCTTCGGGGCAGGGCGATCCAGGGTTGAGCAGCGCGGCGCAGAAAGCGGCGTGAGTGCTCATGACGAACGCCTCACACGCTGCAATAACTCATCGGCCTGCTGCGCTTCGGCCAGCAACACGTTGAACGGCGGCACCTGATTGTCACGCTCGATCAGCGTCGCCACCGGGCCAATACGTTCCAGCACTTGGCGATACAAATCCCAGACCGCTGGATCAATGGGCGCGCCGTGATCGTCGATCAGCAAGCGGTCGCCGAGGCTGTCGGAATCTTCGGCAAAACCGGCCAGATGAATTTCGCCGACCGCGTGCAACGGCAACGCATCGAGGTAGGCCAGGGGATCGCGCTGATGATTCACGCACGACACGTAGACGTTGTTGACGTCGAGCAGCAAACCGCAGCCGCTGCGAAGGATCACTTCAGCAATGAAATCTGCTTCGTCGATGGTCGAATGCCGGAAGGCCAGATACGTCGCCGGATTCTCCAGCAGCATGGGGCGTTTGAGGGTGTTCTGCACTTGGTCGATATGCTCGCAAACACGTTTCAGCGTCGGCTCGTCATACGCCAGTGGCAACAGGTCATTGAGGAACACCGGGCCGTGGCTCGACCATGCCAGATGTTCGGAAAAGGATTGCGGTTGATAGCGTTCGATCAACTCGCCGAGACGCTGCAAATGCTGAACATCCAGTGGCCCTTCAGCGCCGATGGACAGTCCGACACCGTGCAGCGATAACGGATATTGCTCGCGAATCAAACCGAGAAAATGATGAAACGGACCGCCGGCAACCATGTAGTTTTCGGCGTGAACTTCGAAAAAGCCGATGTCCGGCTGCGAACCGAGCACTTCGCGAAAGTGCCCGGTCTTGAGCCCCAGCCCGGCACGGGGCGGGAGCGCTGCGCAGGCTGCCTGAGTGCGGGGGAGGGCATGGTCGTGGGGTGTGAACATGATCGTCACTCAGGCAGGCGGCAGATCAGGACTTGGCTTTGAACTCGGTCATCTGACCGAAGCCGGTCGGCGAGGTTTTGCTCTCGGTGGTGGCGCAGGTGCCTTCCGGAACGAGTTTCCAGGCGTTGGCCTGGTAATCCATTTTCGAGGTGCCGGCACAAGTGGTACCAGCGCCCGCAGCGCAATCGTTCTTGCCTTTCAATGCCACGCCGAAGCATTTTTCCATTTTGGTGTCGGCAGCTTGAGCGGTCGAAACGCTAGCGATGCTCAGCGCGGAGCCAAGGGCCAGAACCAGTGCGGTGGCGGACAGGGTGCGGGTAGTAGCAGTCATGGTGTTTCTCCAGATTCAGCTTGGGGTTTTACAAGCGAAATGTGCTTGCTTATCCCTCTAGAGAAATGACATGGCGATGCGTTACAGCCCCGTACAAATCTTTTTCAGAAAATACGCCATCACTGTGTAGGAGCTGCCGAGGGGGGGGATTTGACGGGCACAAAAAAACGGCCCGAAGGCCGTTTTTTTGTTTGGCGCAACCCATCAACCGCCGAGATACGCCTCGCGCACTTTCGGGTCGGTCAGCAGGGCTTCACCGGTGCCTTGCATGACCACGCGGCCGTTCTCCAGAACGTACGCACGGTCGGCGATTTTCAGCGCCTGGTTGGCGTTCTGCTCGACCAGGAACACCGTCACACCGTCCTTGCGCAGTTGTTCGATGATGTCGAAGATCTGCTGGATGATGATCGGTGCCAGACCCAGTGATGGCTCGTCGAGCAGCAGCAGTTTCGGCTTGCTCATCAGCGCACGGCCGATGGCGAGCATTTGCTGTTCGCCACCGGACATGGTGCCGCCGCGTTGGGCAAAGCGTTCTTTCAGGCGTGGGAAAAGTCCGAGAACCTTGTCCATCTGTTCCTGATAGTCGCCCTTGTCGGTGAAGAATCCGCCCATGGCGAGGTTTTCTTCAACGGTCAGACGGGCAAACACCCGACGACCTTCCGGGACCACGGCAATGCTCTTGCGCATGATCTGCGACGAGTCCTGGCCGATCAGTTCCTCACCCATGTAGCGGATGCTGCCGCTGTGCGCTTGCGGCGAACCGCACAGCGTCATCAGCAGCGTGGACTTGCCGGCACCGTTGGCGCCGATCAGGGTCACGATCTCGCCCTGACGGACTTCGACGTTGACGCTGTGCAGGGCCTGGATCTTGCCGTAGAAGGTGGAAACGTTTTCGAACTGCAGCATTTACGCTTCCCCCAGGTAGGCTTTGATCACTTCAGGATTGTCGCGGATCTGTTCCGGCGTGCCGTCGGCCAGAGGCGTGCCCTGGTTGATCACAACGATGTGGTCGGAAATGCTCATGACCAGTTTCATGTCGTGCTCGATCAGCAGCACGGTGACGTTGTGCTCTTCACGCAGCATGCTGATCAGCGCTTTGAGGTCTTCGGTTTCCTTCGGGTTCAGGCCGGCGGCCGGTTCGTCGAGCATGAGGATCCGCGGACGGGTCATCATGCAGCGGGCGATTTCCAGACGACGTTGCTGACCGTACGCCAGGGTGCCGGCAGTACGGTTGGCGAACTCTTTGAGGTTGACCTTATCCAGCCAGTACTCGGCAAATTCCATCGCCTCGCGCTCGCTTTTGCGGAACGCCGGGGTCTTGAACAGGCCGGACAGGAAGTTGGTATTCAGGTGACGGTGCTGGGCGATCAACAGGTTTTCGACCGCCGTCATGTCCTTGAACAACCGCACGTTCTGGAAGGTGCGCACCACGCCTTTGAGGGCGATCTTGTGGCCCGGCAGGCCCTGAATCGGCTCGCCGTCGAGCAGGATGCTGCCGCCGCTAGGCTGGTAGAAACCGGTCAGGCAGTTGAACACGGTGGTCTTGCCCGCGCCGTTCGGCCCGATCAATGCAACCACCTGTTTTTCCTTCACGGTCAGGGCCACGCCGTTGACCGCCAGCAAGCCGCCGAAGCGCATGCTCAGGTTTTCAACTTTAAGGATCTCGCGGCTCATTTTCGCAACTCCATGTGTGGGCGTTGCATCGGCAGCAGACCTTGTGGACGCCAGATCATCATCAACACCATCAGGGCACCGAACATCAACATGCGGTACTCGCTGAACTCACGCATCATTTCCGGCAACAGGATCATCACCACGGCAGCGAGGATCACGCCCAACTGCGAGCCCATGCCACCCAACACGACGATGGCGAGAATGATCGCCGACTCGATGAAGGTGAACGACTCCGGTGTCACCAGGCCTTGGCGGGCGGCGAAGAAGCTGCCGGCAAAACCGGCGAACGCAGCACCGAGGGTGAACGCGGAAAGCTTGATCACGGTTGGGTTGAGACCCAGCGCGCGGCAAGCGATTTCGTCTTCACGCAGCGCTTCCCACGCACGGCCGATCGGCATGCGCAGCAGGCGGTTGATGACGAACAGTGCCGCCAGCGCCAGCAACAGGGCAACGAGGTAAAGGAAGATCACCTTGTTGATCGAGTTGTACTGCAGGCCGAAATACTCGTGGAAGGTTTGCATCCCTTCTGCAGCTTTGCGTTCAAAGGTCAGGCCGAAGAACGTTGGCTTGTCGATGTTGCTGATGCCGTTCGGGCCACCCGTGATGTCGGTCAGGTTACGCAGGAACAGACGGATGATCTCGCCGAAGCCGAGGGTCACGATCGCCAGATAGTCACCGCGCAAACGCAATACCGGGAAGCCCAGCAGGAATCCGAACGTCGCCGCCATCAGGCCGGCAATCGGCAGGCAGATCCAGAAGCTCAGGCCGTAGTAGTGCGACAACAGCGCGTAGCTGTAGGCGCCGACGGCGTAGAAGCCGACGTAACCAAGGTCGAGCAGACCGGCCAGACCGACGACGATATTCAGGCCCAGGCCGAGCATCACGTAGATCAGGATCAGCGTTGCAATGTCCACCGCGCCACGGGAGCCGAAGAACGGCCACACCAGCGCCAGCAGGATCAGCGCAATGATGAAATAGCGCTGGGTGGTCGGCAGGGTCAGGAAGTTGCTGGCCTTGGCCGGGATCAGCGGCATGCCCGGCGAGGAACGCCAGGCCTTGCTGATCTGCTGGTTGAACAGCACGCGCAGGAACATCAGCACCGAGCAGATGGCGATGGTCGCCAGAACAGCCGTGCTGGTGTTGTGCACTTCCAGATTGATGCCGACGATGGTCAGTTTCAGACCGAGTACCGGGTAGGCCACGGCCCACACCAGCAAGGCACTGAACAGTGCCTGTTTCAGATTCCTAGTCATACTTTCTCAACCTCCGGACGGCCCAGAATGCCGGTCGGACGGAACAACAGCACCAGAACCAACAAGCCGAAAGCCACGACGTCCTTGTACTGGTCGCCGAAGATATCGGCACCGAAAGCTTCCGCCACCCCAAGCACCAACCCGCCGAGCATGGCGCCGGGGATGCTGCCGATCCCGCCCAGTACCGCGGCGGTGAAGGCTTTGAGGCCGACGAGGAAACCGGCGTTCGGGTTGATCACCCCGTATTGCATGCTCAACAGCACAGCCGCGACGGCCGCCAGCGCAGCACCAATGACGAAGGTCAGGGCGATGATGTTGTTGGTGTTGATGCCGAGCAGGTTGGCCATCTTGATGTCTTCGGCACAGGCACGACAGGCGCGACCCAGACGAGAGCGAGAGATGAACAGTGTCAGGCCGAGCATGGCGATCAACGTGACCACGAACACCACGATCTGCATGTAGGAAATAAGCACTTCTTGTGCGCCACCTGGCCCGAAGACGATGTTGCCCGGAATCAGGTTGGGGATAGCTTTGTCCTTGGAGTCTTGCGCCAGCAGAACCGTGTTCTGCAGGAAGATCGACATACCGATGGCGGAAATCAGCGGGATCAGACGGTTGCTGCCGCGCAGGGGGCGGTAGGCGATCCGTTCGATGCTGTAACCGTAGGAACTGGTAACGACGATGCTGGCGATGAACGCCGCCGTCATCAACAGCGGGACACTGTCGAGTCCCATCATGGTGAGCCCGGCGATGGCGATGAACGCCACGTAGGAGCCAATCATGTACACCTCGCCGTGGGCGAAGTTGATCATTCCAATGATGCCGTAAACCATCGTGTAGCCGATGGCGATCAGGGCATACATGCTGCCAACGTTCAGGCCGTTAACCAGCTGTTGGAAGAAGTGATAGATGTCAGGCATTACAGCGCTCCTAAAAACCTGATACGCATTTCACTGGTGGAGTCATTTTCCCGCCCGGCCCCGTGGATCTTTATCCACTTCGAATCCGGGTTTTGCCAGCGAACCGCTGATGACGGTTTTGAGATTTTCAGGTGGGGAGACTGGCGGATCACGCCAGCGCGGCCCTATACATTCGTAAAACAAAGCCCACGGCACGCCGTGGGCTTTATTGGCAGTCAGTCTGGCAATGCCTTACTGAGGCGAAACTTCAGTTTTAGGTTTGCCGTTGTGCCACTCGTAGACTACGAATTTGAAGTCCTTGAGGTCGCCCTTGGCGTCGTAGCTAAGGTCGCCAGTCGGGGTCTTGAAGGTGCCGGCGTGAATGGCTTCCGCCACTTTGGTCGGGTCTTCGGACTTGGCAGCCTTGATGCCTTCGGCGATCAGGGTCACGGCCGAGTAGGACGGGAACACGAACGGGCCGCTCGGGTCTTCTTTCTTCGCTTTGAATGCATCAGCCAGGGCGATGTTGGCAGGGTCCTGGTCGAAGGATTTCGGCAGGGTCACCAGCAGGCCTTCGGCAGCGTCTTTGGCGATCTGGGTGATCGAGTCGTTACCCACGCCTTCCGGCCCCATGAACTTGGCTTTCAGGCCTTTTTCCTGAGCCTGGCGCAGGATCAGGCCCAGCTCCGGGTGGTAGCCGCCGTAGTAAACGAAGTCGACGTTGGCTTGCTTGAGTTTGGCAATGATTGCCGAGAAGTCCTTGTCGCCGGCGTTGACGCCTTCGAACACGGCAACTTTGGTGCCTTTCTTCTCAAGGGTGGATTTGACGGCAGTGGCGATACCTTCACCGTACTGCTGCTTGTCGTGCAGCACGCCGACGATTTTCGGTTTGACGTGGTCGGCGATGTAGTTACCGGCGGCAGGGCCCTGGGCGCTGTCCAGACCGATAGTACGGAAAATCATTTTGTAACCACGGGCGGTGATGTCCGGGCTGGTGGCAGCCGGGGTGATCATGATCACGCCTTCGTCTTCGTAGATGTTCGAAGCCGGTTGAGTGGAGCTGGAGCACAGGTGACCGACCACGAACTTGACGCCGTCGTTGACGACCTTGTTCGCAACCGCTACCGCTTGTTTTGGATCGCAGGCATCGTCGTATTCAACGGCTTCGAGGTTCTTGCCGTCGACGCCGCCCTTGGCGTTGATCTGTTCGATGGCCATTTTCGCGCCACTGAACTGCATGTCGCCGTATTGGGCTACTGGACCGGTCTTTGGACCGGCGATACCGATTTTGATGGTGTCAGCTGCGAACGAATGGCTGGCAACCCCGGCCAGAACCATAGCGGCAAACAGTTTGGAAATCTGCTTAGTAGCCTTAGTCATAGTGCTCCACTCTTACTGTTGTAATTTTTTTTTGAGTTCTGGCGCCGTAGCAGCAGAACCGGGTCAGATATCTTTGCGATACCTTCCGGAAATGCCCTCGGCAACTGTACCGGTACAGTGTAGAGCGCCGGTTGTTGGCCTGGGAAGCAGGCGCCGAGGGACAAAACTTGAGGGTGTCGCATTTTTGAATGAAAAAGACAGAATTGCGGCGGGGCGTTCGTGGGCATATATCCCAATCAACAGCATTCCTTGGCCTTCCTGCGCTTTTCGTTCGGTGCAGCTTTTTGCAACCGGGTTTTTCTGGCGGACCACCGACGTTATTATTCGCGTCGATTTCTTTTCCGGACAGAACCCATGAACCAAGAACCTAGCACCCTCTATGCCAAGCTGCTTGGTGAAACCGCATCTATTACCTGGAAGGAGCTGGAGCCGTTCTTCGCCAAGGGTGCCCTATTGTGGGTCGACCCGAGCCTGGATCTGATCTCCGCCGCCGAAGCCGTGGCCTCTGATGAAGGCGAGAAAGTCGCTGCCTGGCTGGCCGAAGACAAGGTCGCCAAGCTGTCTGAATCGCGGGCGCTGGATCTTTTCGAGCGTGACCCTGTGCTGTGGGCCGTGGTGGTCAGCCCGTGGATTTTGATCCAGGAAAGGGCAGGCGAATAAGCGTGCGCACCTTATTGGTGCGCGACCTCATACAAAGAAAGTGTGTAGCCGAGTAGCGTGATGGCACGTTGCCGTAGAGATTCGCCACAGGCAGGGGTGGCATAACGGTGACGTAAACGTAACGAGCACAGTTTAGTAAGCCGCCTGACGGCTGCTTAATTGTTTCTGGATGTTGGATCGGCTGAAATTTTCAGTGAATTTGATGGCCTCATCGCTGGCTTGCCAGCGATGAGGCAACTCGGTCTGGAGTCAGACCGTAAACGACTTCCCGGTATGGTTATTCAGCGAAATAACCTTGGTCTTGCCAATCCGGTGACGGTAGATCTCGCGCAGGTACTTGATCGACTTCTTCACGCAATCACGCGACAGACGAATGTCGTTGATCGAGACAAACTTCTCTTTATCGTTGATCAGTTCGCGGTACTTCTTTTCGTACATCGGTTTGATCGCGTACCAGTTGGTGTCGAGGATCTTCGCCGGGTTTTCGAACTCGTTGAGCAGTTCGTCGATGCGGTCTTCGTCGAATTCTTCATTGATGATGAAGTCGAGGATCGAGTTATCCAGCGTCTCGTCGAAACGGTACGGGTTTTTCGCGAAGCAGCGTTTGATGAACGCGACGATCAGTGTCAGGAAGTCGTCCGACAGGCACGGGCTCTTGGCGATCAAGGTGGTGAGCGACAGGTTGGCCGAGGCACCGATCACCAGTGCGTAGCGCTTGAGCGTGGTATTGGGGAACAGGCTGTTGAGGTGCGTCTTCAACCGGTTCAGATCCATGTACGACAGCTTGTAGTCTTTGGGCAGCGAAACGATCGAGACCACCGACGAGCAGTTCTTGAAGAAATGCAGGTCGTGCAAGGCAGCGGCGTCGTACCCGGAATTCTTGTACTGCTCGAGCGAGGCACGATAGCGCTTGGACTCGATCGGCAACAGGCTGATGCCTTCGATGGCTTGGGTGACTTTGTTGAAGTGCGGCAGGTCGATCGAACGGAAGAACAAGTCGTCGATGTTCAGACGCTGCGGTTCTTTATCGAACACCTTGAACTTGTCGCTGCTCGGCGGCGGGGTTTCCGGCACCACCGATTCGGCGTAGGCGATCGCCACCGGGCCGGCCAGGCTCATGAACAGGTCGTTGGCGTCGAGGCGAATGGTTTCGCCGATGTCGATGCCGGCGCGACGGAAGTAGTTCTGGTCGTAGTCGGTGGTGACTGCCTGCGCCGTCAGAATGTTGAAGATCTGCTGCGAGATGTACTGGTTGGCGTGTTTCTCCATCGCATTGACATCAATGTTCTGGATGTTGCCGTCATCGTTCTCTTCGGCGTAACGCATGATGTCATTGGAGATCAGCATCATCGCGTTCCATGGGCGGATACGGCCCATGACGCTGGCTTCGCTGCTGTCTTCATTGGCAAAGTTGTAGGAGAAATCCCATTCTTCCGAAAGGTATTTGCACAGCAGGCGACCGGCGTTGATGTGCAGCGCCTCGGACATTTCGCTGCGGTGGTCGGAAATGTTCGGCAGCACACAGATGCCGCTGGTGAAGATCGGCTCGAACACGAACGAATGACCGCTCTTGCCGTCGTGCTCATCCATCGGCTTGGTGTCGAACGTCTTGTTCATGTACGAGTGCTGCTGGGCCAGGCCAAACTCCGAGGCCATGCCCGAACCCGTACCGCCGCCGGCACTGAAGATCGAAAAGTACAGGCGCGACTGGTTGGCCTTGATGCCGCAGCTGTCGATCAGGTACGAGTGGATCATTTTCCAGTCAGGGCTGGAGAAGCGCTGGGTGTCCTTGTTGAGGATGATCTTCGCCAGATACTGGCCGAGGATCGGCGCGTTACCGGCGCCACCGGCGTGGACTTCGGACAAGTCCATGATTTTCATTTTGCTGTAGTCGCGCAGGAAGCCGCTCTTTTCGCTCTTGCGCGAGAAACGGATGCGTCCGGCGATGTCCTTGTCGAGGTCGCCGAGCATGACCAGCGGTTCCACCAGGAACACCGGTTTGCTCGCTTTGCTGGTGCCAAGTCGCAGGTTGTTTTTGATCCACTGCGCCGGGCTGTAGCCCTTGTCGGCCGAACGCCGGTCGGTTGCACGGTCTTCGTTGTTGAACTCATTGAGGTAGAACTTGCGCGCGTTGTACACCAACTCCGCCACATCGAGGGCGATGTTGGAGCCGCAGCGACCGAGGCCGATCAGGCACACCGACGGGAATTCCTGATCGCTGTGCTGCTCGTTGTCGCCTTCCAGATGCGGCGGGCGCGGGAACACCATGTCGCGCAAACCGTCGAGGTTGTCGAGGATGCGGTCGGTGTTGGTTTCGGTGAAGTACAGGTATTGCTGGGTCGACAGCGGGCGCGAGGGAACCAATGGCTTGGACGATGACGGGCTGTTGGCGGCCGGGCTCAAGGTCAGATCGGATACCGCTGTGGCGGGATTGTTTTTAGAAGTCATTGTGCGCCATGTACCTGGACTGGGTTGGCCCGGTGACTGAATGTCAGCGAACCTCACGGAATAAGATGTCGCGTCTTTTTTGCGCGAATTTGGCCCGAGCGTCAGGGACTTGGCCTGACCGTCGCTTGGGGGGAATCCTTTCCTGATCGTTGATGAATCGGCCATTATTCGGCGATCTTTAATCAAAAGGAGGCTAAATGATGTCATCGCTACCATCGTTGGGGTTTGCCGGAATTGGCCTGATGGGCCTGCCGATGTGCCGACGCCTGCTGGCGGCGGGTTATCCGCTGACGGTGTGGAACCGCAATCCGGCCAAGTGCGCGCCACTGGTCGCGGCCGGCGCCCGACAGGTCGCCAGCCCGTCTGAACTGTGCGAACACGCCGACGTAGTGATGTTGTGCCTGGCGGATACCGCCGTGGTGCGCGAGGTGGTATTTGGCTCGGGAGGTGTCGCCGAGGGCGCGAAGGGCGGCCAGTTGCTGGTGGATTTTTCCAGCCTGGAACCTACGGCCACTCGTGAGATGGCCGCGCAATTGCTGAGTCAAACCGGCATGGCCTGGCTCGACTCTCCGGTGTCAGGCGGGGTGGTCGGCGCCGAGGCCGGCAGTCTGGCGATCATGGTCGGTGGTGAGGCGGCAGATCTTGAGCGCGTACGCTCGGTGCTGCTCAATCTTGGCCAGCGCGTCACGCACATGGGCGGCGTGGGTGCCGGTCAAGTGACCAAGGCCTGCAATCAGATGATCGTCGCCTGCAATGCACTGGTGATCGCCGAAGTGGTGGCACTGGCCGAGCAGGCCGGGGTCGATGCGCGCTTGATCGCTGAAGCGTTGGCCGGTGGTTTTGCCGATTCGAAACCGTTGCAGATCCTCGCCCCGCAAATGGCCGAGAGCCGTTTCGAACCGGTGAAATGGCACGTGCGCACGCTGCTCAAGGATCTCGACACCGCCGTGAAATTCTCCCGCGAGCAAGGCTCGGCCACGCCGATCAGCGGATTGGCCGCACAACTGATGCGCCTGCATGGGGCGCAAGGCTTTTTGGAGCAAGATCCAGCGACACTGGTGCAAATGTACCGCGCGCCAGAATCAACGGATTGACCGAGTGTGATTGTTTGCGTTGATTGATTTCTTCCAGCACCGGGCGTAGCTCGTCCAGCGGCACCGGGCGGCTGAGCAAGTAACCCTGAATGAAGTCGCAGCCGGAGCGTTCGAGGAATTCGTACTGCTCCAGGCTTTCGACGCCTTCGGTGACCACCTGCAAATGCAGGGTGTGGGCCATGACGATGATCGCCTGGACGATCTCCATGTCTGCCGTCGCCTTGGGAATGTCGAGGATGAACGAACGGTCAATCTTCAGCGTGTTGAGCGGTAAGCGCTTGAGGTAAGCCAGTGACGAGTAGCCAGTGCCGAAGTCGTCGATCGACAGCGACACGCCGAGGGCGCGGATCTGCCGCAACAGCACCAGAGTATCGGCGATATTGCCCATCAAGGCATTTTCGGTGACTTCCAGTTCCAGACGTTCCGGAGCGACGCCAGCGGTGCGCAGCGCATTTTCGATTTCGTCGGCCAGTTCTTCGCGAGCGAGGTTCAACGGCGAACAGTTCCAGGCGATTTTCAGATCTTCGCAGCCATGTTTCGACAGCTCGCCCAGGTCCTTGCAGGCCCGGCGCAGCACCCAGTTGTCCAGCTCGGCAATCAGGCCATTGTTTTCCGCGATGCTGATAAAAGAGTCAGGTGTCAGCAGACCACGAATCGGATGCTGCCAGCGGATCAGCGCTTCGAGCTTGGTCACCCGACCGGTTTTCAGTTCGAAGATCGGTTGGTAATACAGCGTCAGGCCGTTTTCTTCGCGCAGTGCGTGGCGCAGTTCTTCTTCGAGTTGCAACTCGAGGGTCGCGCGGTTTTTCAGGCTGGAACTGAAAAAGTGCAGGCCATTGCGCCCGGCGCCCTTGGATTGATACAGCGCCAGATCGGCGTGCTTGAGCAATTCTTCGCAGGTGCTGCCATCTTCAGGAAACAGACTGATGCCGATGCTGGTGGTCATCACCATGCGGCGTCCGGCCAGTTCTATCGGCTCCTTCATCTTGGCCATGATCCGCTGGGCCATGTTGCGCGCCTCATCGCGGTCGCGCAGGCTGATCAGGATGCAGAACTCGTCACCGCCGAAACGCGCGACCACATCTTCATGGCTGCGCACCGAACCTTTGATGTGATTGGCAATGACCTTGAGCAGGGCATCACCGGCGTCGTGGCCAAGGCTGTCGTTGATGCGTTTGAAGTGGTCGATGTCGAGAAACATCACCGCCAGCATGCCGCCTTCGGTGGTTTTCTGGCTGAGCTTCTCGGCAAAGATCTGATTGAAGCCGCGGCGGTTGATCAGGTTGGTCAGGGCGTCGTAGTTGGCCACTTGTTGCAGCGCCATGCGTGCCTGATCAAGTTGGCTGAGCAGGGCGTTGACCCGGCGCAGGTCGTTTTCCTTGTTCTGCAGCTTCTTGTCGAACAGCGCCGCGCTGATCGCGCTGCTCAGAATCAACAGGATGATCAGCGCGACTGTCAGGCCCAGTTGCAGCTGGCTGGTATCGACGGGCGTCGCGGGCAGGCTGCCCTCGGGCAACACCAGTTGCAGGGCTGCCATTCCCGTGAAATGCATGCTGAAAATGCCCGCGCCGAGTATCAGTGCCGCGCTGTATTTGAGCAGTTGATGAGCCATGCCATTGCCTTCGCGCAAGTAACCGGCTACCCACAGCGCGGCGAAACTGGCGCCGATGGCGATCGCGATCGACAGCGCAAACAGGGACGGTTCGTAGTACGCAGTGGCGCGCGATTGCATGGCGGCCATACCCACGTAATGCATGCCGGCGATGCCGAGGCCGATGAGCAGTGCGGTTTTCAGGTAGAGCACCAGGCTTGGCTGCGCATGGCTCAGCGTGTACATCGCCAGCCACGAGGCGAGCAGGGCGATCAACAGGGAAAACAGGGTGATCGGCAGGTCGTACTGGATTTCAATCGGCGCCTGAAAGGCGAGCATGCCGATGAAATGCATGGCCCAGATGCCGCCGGCCAGGCAGGTGGCGCCTATCCAGCGCCACAATCGCTGGGAACTCGGGTCGTCGGCGTGGGCAACCCGCTCGGCCATATCGAGGGTGGCAAAACTCGCAGCGCAGGCAACCAGATAGGCCACCAGCACCAGCAAGGGATTATGTGTGCAATCAAGAATGACCTGCCCGCTCTCTGGCAGCTCGTAAACGAACTGCAAATCAAGCCACTCCATAGCACGCCCCGTCTCTGAAGTCCTACCGCGCGGTTAACGCTGGCTGAAGACAGAAGTATAGAGGCGGTTTTCGGGGAGCAAGCGGTAGTGGCACATTGGCGCTAATGATTTCGGCATTAGCGTCATAGCGATTGGCGCTAAGGGTCAGGCGCTCTTCTCAAAGGGGATTTCGGCCCAGTCCGGTTGCAAGGGAGGCAGTCCGAAACGGGCGCGCGCCTTGTCGCAATCGACATTTTGCTCGCCGTTTTCCCAAGACGACTCGAATTCACGGCAGGTACTGGAGCGTTTGTCATAAATCGAACAGCTCACGGTGCTGCCAACGTCACCCTCCAATGCGGTGCATCGAGGCGATTTGCAGTCGGTGCCGTTCATCGCCACCCGGCTGGGAGAGATTTGAGTCACCAGCTCATCGGGCACTGTTCCCCCGGACGAAGCACATTCACCCCAGAAAAAAGACACGCGAAAATGGGAACAGCAGGCACCGCAATTCAGACACGGACTGACTTCGGACATTGGGGAGGGTATCAAAGGGATTGATCGGGAGATCCGGACGGATCCGGCGGCCATTCTAGGCTTCGCAACGGCAATGGGAAGGGGGGCTTGAAACTATTTTTTTATGGCAAGGTTTTTCCGGAAAAGCCCCGGATTCAAGGGGATTGCAGACTTATCAAGGGCTTACGTTTCGTTACAGTGGCATGGCCCTATATCAGGCAGACGAATGATCACAGACAGCCGCCACAGCGCTGACTAGATTGCAGGTTCCGGGCTCGGATGCGTTGGCAGTGAAGCCCTATAACAATAAAGAGACGGACCCATGCAGAACTCGACCCAAGCGGCGAATGCCTGGCGCATTCTGTTCCTGCTGTTCCTCGCCAACCTGTTCAACTTCTTCGACCGCACCATCCCGGCGATCATCATCGAACCGATCCGCATGGAATGGCACCTCAGCGACTTTCAGCTGGGCATCGTCGGTACGGCATTCACCATTGTTTACGCGATCGCCGGATTGCCGCTTGGGCGCATGGCTGATACGGGTTCACGCAGCAAACTGATGGGTTGGGGGCTGGCGACATGGAGTGCGTTGACCGCCGTCAACGGGCTGGTCGGCAGTTTCTGGAGTTTCCTGATCGTGCGCATGGGCATCGGCATTGGTGAGGCCAGCTATGCGCCGGCCGCCAACTCGTTGATCGGCGATCTGTTCCCGGCTCATCGCCGGGCGCGGGCCATGGGCATCTTCATGCTGGGGCTGCCGCTGGGGTTGCTACTGGCGTTCTTCACCATCGGCTGGATGGTCAAGGCGTTCGACAGCTGGCGCGCCCCCTTCTTTATCGCCGCCGTACCGGGCTTGTTGCTGGCGGTGTTCATGTTTTTCATCAAGGAACCCAAGCGCGGGGCGGCGGAAAGCGTGCAGGTGTCGCAGGAGAAAGTCGACAAGCCGATCCGCCGGATCCTCGCTGTGCCGACCTTCCTGTGGCTGGTGATGGCGGGGCTGTGCTTCAACTTTGCCACTTATGCCTGCAATTCGTTTCTGGTGCCGATGCTGCAGCGTTATTTCCTGATGCCGTTGCAGGAAGCGGCGGTGGCGACCGGAGTGATCGTCGGCGTGACCGGGCTGATCGGTTTGACCCTTGGCGGCTGGATTGCCGACAAAATCCACCAGCGGGTGGCTAACGGTCGTCTGTTGTTTGCGGCATTCAGCCTGATCATTTCGACACTGTGCACGGCGTGGGCGCTGCACGCCGGACGGATCGAGATAGGTCTGTTTGTTGCGGTATTCAGCCTGGGTTGGCTGTTTGCCTACAACTTCTACACTTGCGTGTACACGGCGATTCAGGACGTGGTCGAACCGCGCCTGCGGGCCACGGCGATGGCGTTGTTCTTTGCCGGTTTGTATTTGCTGGGCGGAGGATTGGGGCCGGTGGTGGTAGGCGGGTTGTCGGATCATTTCGCGCACACGGCGATGTTGGCAGCTGGGGCGCAGCAGATGACCGAAGCATTCAAGGCTGTCGGGCTGCATGACGCGATGTACCTGATTCCGGTGGCACTGTTCCTGACCATGGTGTTTCTGTTTTTGGCGGCGCGGTGTTTTGTGCGCGATGCGCAGCGGATGAAAGAGGGGTTGGTGGCTGTGGTTGAGCCTGATGTTGCAGTAGCGACTGCATAACCGCCTTCGCGAGCAGGCTCGCTCCCACATAGGAACGCATTCCAAACTGTGGGAGCGAGCCTGCTCGCGAAAGGGCCATTAGCATCACTGGCCAAATAACAGGCAAACAAAAAGGCCCGCATCACTGCGGGCCTTCTTGTTTTCAGCGGTGGGGCAGGGTGGTTTAACCCGCCACCAATACCCGGATCGCTTCCAGGCGCAACGCCGCTTTATCCAGCATCGCCAGGCCCTGCTCCCGCTGCTCGCGCAACGCAACCAGTTCGCTGTCACGTACGGTCGGGTTGACCGCCTGCAGCGCGGTCAGGCGCGCCAGTTCTTCGTCGGTGTCGGCCGCCAGACGGCGACGCGCCTCGGCCACGCGCTCGGCGTGACGCGGGGTGATCTTCTCTTCACCGGCGTTGATCCGTGGCGTCAGCTGATCGCGCTGGGCCTGGATGAACTTGTTGGCGCTGGCACGTGGCACGCTTTCGAGCTGATCGTTCAGCGTCTCGAACGAAACGCGTGACGACAAGTCGTTGCCGTTGGCATCCAGCAGGCAGCGCAGGGCGGCCGGCGGCAGGTAACGGCCCAGTTGCAGCGAACGCGGGGCAACCACTTCGCTGACGTAAAGCAGTTCCAGCAACACGGTGCCTGGTTTCAGCGCTTTGTTCTTGATCAGCGCGACGGCGGTGTTGCCCATCGAACCGGACAGCACCAGATCCATGCCGCCCTGCACCATCGGGTGTTCCCAGGTGATGAACTGCATGTCTTCGCGCGACAGCGCCTGGTTGCGGTCGTAAGTGATGGTCACGCCTTCGTCGTCGCCCAGCGGGAAACTGGCGTCGAGCATCTTCTCGCTAGGCTTGAGGATCAGGGCGTTTTCCGAATGGTCTTCGCTGTCGATACCAAACGCATCGAACAGAGTTTCCATGTAGATCGGCAGGGCGAACTGATCGTCTTGCTCAAGGATGTCCTCAACCAGCTGATCGCCTTCGCCCGAACCGCCGGAGTTGAGTTCCAGCAGGCGGTCGCGACCGGTGTGCAGCTCCTGTTCCAGACGCTCGCGCTCGGTGCGCGCCTCGTCGATCAGCGCTTGCCACTCGCTGTCGTCGGCTTCTTCGAGCAGCGGCAGCAGGCGCGGGCCAAACTGATGCTGCAGGGCGTTGCCGGTCGGGCACGTGTTGAGGAACGCATTCAACGCTTCGTGATACCACTGGAACAGACGCTCTTGCGGGCTGGTTTCCAGGTACGGCACGTGCAGTTCGATGATGTGCTTCTGACCGATCCGGTCGAGACGACCGATACGCTGTTCCAGCAAGTCCGGGTGCGCCGGCAGATCGAACAGCACCAAATGGTGAGCGAACTGGAAGTTGCGACCTTCACTGCCGATTTCCGAGCAGATCAGTACCTGCGCGCCAAACTCTTCGTCGGCGAAGTAGGCGGCGGCGCGGTCGCGCTCAAGGATGTTCATGCCTTCATGGAACACCGTGGCCGGGATGCCGGAGCGCACGCGCAGGGCGTCTTCCAGGTCCATCGCGGTTTCGGCGTGGGCGCAGATCACCAGCACTTTAGTGCGCTTGAGCATTTTCAGCTGATCGATCAGCCACTCGACGCGTGGGTCGAATTTCCACCAGCGCTCTTCTTCATTCGCATCCGGCTGCGCCTGGAAGCTGACTTCCGGATACAGCTCGGCGTGGTCACCCAGCGGCAGTTCGAGGTATTCGTCCGGGCACGGCAACGGGTACGGGTGCAGATTGCGTTCCGGGAAACCCTGCACGGCGGCGCGGGTGTTACGGAACAGCACGCGGCCGGTGCCGTGGCGGTCGAGCAGTTCACGCACGAGGCGGGCGCTGGCTTCGGTGTCGCCATCGTTGACCGCGGTCAGCAGGGCTTCGCCTTCGTTGCCGAGGAAACCGTGGATGGTCTTGTGTGCTTCAGGCGACAGGCGCCCTTTGTCCAGCAGCTCCTGAACGGCTTCGGCCACCGGGCGATAGTTTTCGCTCTCGGCGCGGAAGGCGGCCAGGTCATGGAAACGGTTCGGATCGAGCAGGCGCAGACGGGCGAAGTGGCTGTCCTGACCCAGTTGTTCCGGGGTCGCGGTGAGCAGCAACACGCCGGGAATCACTTCGGCCAGTTGCTCAACCAGCGAATACTCGGGGCTGGCCTTCTCTTCGTGCCAGACCAGGTGGTGCGCTTCGTCGACCACCAGCAAGTCCCAACCGGCGGCGAACAGCGCGTCCTGGGCTTTCTCGTCTTCGACCAGCCACTCCAGCGCAACCAGCGCCAGTTGGGTGTCTTCGAACGGGTTGGCGGCATCGCTTTCGATGAAGCGTTCTTCGTCGAACAGCGCAACTTGCAGGTTGAAGCGGCGGCGCATCTCCACCAGCCACTGGTGCTGAAGGTTTTCCGGCACCAGGATCAGCACGCGATTGGCACGGCCCGAGAGCAGTTGGCGATGGATCACCAGACCGGCCTCGATGGTTTTACCCAGACCCACTTCATCCGCCAGCAATACGCGTGGCGCGATGCGGTCGGCGACTTCACGGGCGATGTGCAATTGGTGCGCGATCGGTTGCGCGCGCACGCCGCCCAGACCCCAGAGCGCAGATTGCAACTGGCGGCTGGTGTGTTCGAGGGTGTTGTAACGCAGGGAGAACCACGCCAACGGGTCGATCTGCCCGGCGAACAGACGGTCGCTGGCCAGACGGAACTGAATGAAGTTCGACAGCTGGGTTTCCGGCAGGGTGACGGCTTCGTTCTGCGCGTTGAGGCCGTGATAGACCATCAGGCCATCGACGTCGTCGACTTGCTGGACAGTCATCTTCCAGCCTTCGAAGTGGGTAATGCTGTCACCGGGCGAGAACCGCACGCGGGTGAGGGGCGCATTCCGTAGCGCGTACTGGCGGGTTTCGCCAGTGGCCGGGTAAAGCACGGTCAACAAGCGGCCATCCTGTGCCAGAACGGTGCCTAAACCAAGCTCTGCTTCGCTGTCACTGATCCAGCGTTGCCCCGGTTGATACTGCTGCGCCATGCTGCCTGACTCCCACCTTGAAAAAGCGGGCTATCTTAACGGAATGCAGGCTTCAGGGCCAAAGGATTAGGCGCAGCGGCAAGTTTTTAGCCACAAGCGTGTAGCACGCCTAATGCGGTCATCTGTCAGTTTGCGAAGGTTATGGGGCACCAGTGAGTGCCAACCCTGTCACAAGTTTGCGACCAGTGGCTCAAGGCACCTTCGCCGCAGCCGATAGCCTGCTGACAGGAGATCTCTTATATGTTGCCACCGATGCTCCCCTTGAGCGTTGTGCCAGTTACTTCCCAGCAGGATCCGATTCGTCAGCGACCGGACATTCCTCCTGTAGTGCCGGTGCAGGAAAGCTCGAACGAAAGCACGATCGATCTGCAAAAGCGTGATCCTGAAGAGGACGGTTTGCTGCTGCGCGAAGAACAGCGTCGCCAGCAGGAGCGCGATCGCCGTCGCCGCGAAGCCGATGAAGACCCTGAAGAACACCTCGCCGTGCCCGGCGACGAACTCAATGCCGACAACACCGTGCCCGTCGTGCCGCTGATGGAAGATCAGCCGCGTCAGGGTTTGTGGGTCGATATCGAGATCTGATATTCGTCGTTTACATGAAATGTTTTAGAGCGTTGGTGCTGGCGACTGGTCAGCGCTGGCGTCAGGCTGCATTATTGGCGCAGTCCTGCCGTTGTCGCGGCAGTTGTGATTATTTTTAGCGATGTATGTTGCCATGAGCCAAGACGACAAACTGATCGACCTCAATTCCGAGCGTGCCAAGCGCGTACATGACATCAAAGAGAAGCGCTTGAACGAAGTGCGCAATGCCTTCGAGCAGGCAATGCCTTTGGGGAAACCGAAGAAAAAATCGAAGAGCAAGCCGAAAAAGCGTTGATCTCCTCCTGCATCCGTTGATGCATGTCAGTTATTTCCCCTCCTTTGCGTTCTGTGTTGGCCGGACTTGATCCTGGTCAATTATTGCGCCTGCGTGTTTGGTTAACTTAGTTCCATCGCAGCAGAGCAGGTTCAGGAGGCCAGTCATGTTTTTCGATAACGTGGTTTTTGCCGGAGTGCTGACTGTCGGCCTCATGGTTCTGTTTTTTGCAGGGTTTGGATTTTTTATCTGGAAGGATGCGAATAAGCGCAAGAAGTGATTCTTCTGGATTGATGAGCACGCAAGGCATTTTGGGCGACTTCGGTTGCCCTTTTTTTTTGCCTTGGCGGCCTGTGGGCCGACCAGGTTGTTGGGGGGGGCTGTGTGAATATCCGTTTTTTGGGTGATGGCTGAGTAGGGTTCCGCCCTTACGGCGGGTCACCTTTTCCAAGCGCCGAAAAGGTAACCCAAAAGGCTTTGCCCTGACGTTCGGCCCACTCGCTGGGGCTCGGGGTTCCTTCGCTCCGGGATCCATCCGGGGCATCGATTCCGGTTTGCTTCGCTGCACCTCCTTTCGATGTTCTCCCCGGATGAATCCCTCCACTCAGCCTTCCGACGGGCTTCCAGATCAAGATCAAGAGCTGCACTCGAGCTAACGCTCATTGTGTTGAGTGGTGGGAGAGCATGCGGTCGGCTTTGGTTTTGAGGTGAATTTGCCCCTCATCGGAACGCCGCCCGCCCAGCCCTCTCCCGAGGGAGAGGGGGTCGATTTCTGTTGGTTAGAAAACTTATATTCGACTCGGAATCCCAGTCCGGCATCCTTCTACCAAACAACTCGTTCAGTCCCCTCTCCCTCCGGGAGAGGGCTAGGGTGAGGGGCTCTTGATTTGCTGCCCCTTCGGCAGGCCGTACGCCGGGGCAAAGCCTTTTAGGTTAAGGGCGAAACCCTAAGCAGCCCTCGCCGCAGCCAAGGATATGGCCCCAAATCCCAAACCAAAAAAAGGCGCGATCCTTTCGAATCGCGCCTTTTTCATTTCCAGCTATCTATCAGCTACCCAATGCCTTGGACGCCAGCCAGAACAACCCGGCGGACAGTGCCACGGTCGCTGGCAGGGTCAGTACCCAGGCCAGCAGGATGGTGCGAACCGTCCCGCCTTGCAGGCCGCTCTTGTTGGCGACCATGGTACCGGCCACGCCCGAGGAGAGGACGTGGGTGGTGGACACCGGCAGGCTGAAGATGTTGGCCATACCGATCAGGGTCGCGGTAGTGATCTGCGCCGACATGCCTTGCGAGTAGGTCATGCCTTGCTTGCCGATCTTCTCGCCGATGGTCAGTACTACGCGTTTCCAGCCGACCATGGTGCCCAGGCCGAGGGCCAGAGCGACCGCCAGAATCACCCAGAACGGGGCGTATTCGGTGGTGGTGGTCAGGTCTTTGCGCAGTTTGTCGAGGTCAGCCTTTTCGCGTGGTTCCAGACCAGGCAACTTGCCGACTTTCTTCGCAGTGTCGTCCAGGCACAGCAGGTAGCGACGGACTTCAATACGGCTTTCGGAAGACAGCGAGCGATAGTCCGCAACACCTTTGAGGGTGTGCAACAGGGCGGTGATGGTCGGTTCGGTCTGCTGCGGGTTGCAGCGGAATTTCTCCGGCAGGTCGCCTTCCACGCTCTTGCCCAAGGCCAGGAATTCACCCAGCGAATCGCTGTTGCGCTGGTAGAACTGGCTCAGGTGCAGCGTCGCGTCGCGGGTGCGTTCGATCTGGTAGGTGGTGCTGTTCAGGTCGAGGACGAACTGCGCAGGTACGATACCGATCAGCACCAGCATGATCAGGCCGATGCCTTTCTGACCATCGTTGGAGCCGTGCACGAAGCTTACAGCCATGGCCGAGATCACCAGAACCAGACGGTTCCAGAACGGTGGGTGCTTCTTGTCATCGAGCTTGCGGCGTTGTTCCGGCGTCTTGTGCATCTTCGACAGCGGGCGCCACCATTTCAGACCGATCAGCACCAGCGCCGCGATCAGGAAGCCGGCCATTGGCGAGAACACCAGCGAGGCGCCGATGTCGATCGCCTTCTGCCAGTTCACACCATCGGCCAACGGAATGTCGTTGATCAGGGCGTTGGCCAGGCCGACACCGAGGATCGAACCGATCAGGGTGTGCGAGCTGGAGGCCGGGATACCGAAGTACCAGGTGCCAAGGTTCCAGGCGATTGCCGCGGCGAGCAACGAGAACACCATCGCCAGCCCGTGGCCGGTGTTCACATTGATCAGCAGCTCAACCGGCAGCAAATGGACAATGGCATACGCCACGCCAACGCCACCCAGCAGAACGCCGAGGAAGTTGAACACGCCGGAAAAGAACACCGCCAGGTGAGGCGGCATGGCTTTGGTGTAGATAACAGTGGCTACCGCGTTAGCGGTGTCATGAAATCCATTGATGAACTCGAAGGCGAGGACGAATGTCAGGGCGAGCAGGAGGCTCACAAGCACCCAAGCATCCAGTCCGCTGAATAAATCGATCATGAAGGTTTTCTGACCCGGTCGTAAGGGGGCGCGATTATGCCAGAAAAGTCTCGAAATCGATGCCCTACCTGCTAATCAGTAACACTCTTATTCGAATTAATTTGTTGCAGCGCATTAAAACCAAGCGGCGCACAGGGTCTTTCAAGTTGCTGATTTTATTGAGAAAGACCAATGATGGCGGGGCTTTTGACCCATAAAACACGGGCTCATACGCTTGTCTGAAATATAAATGAAACCTGTAAGAAGCTTCCTATCACCCTGTAGGACGGGGCAATGGCTGCTGCCCGCGGATAGCGGGCGCACAGGGCATCGTCATCACACCGCGCTTGTATACGGTGCGCACTGACCCTCGAATATCAAAACCGGTTGGCTCATGGCTCTTCGGCTTTGAGTTCCTTTTCGATCTTTTCGATTTCCTGCTTGAAGACCTGATCCTGAACGGTAGGGCGCTTGCGCCACGCCTTGCGTTCTGGTTCTGGCTGAGCGGCGTAGGTGGTGACTTCCCCGCCGTAAACTTCCTTGTAACGTTGTTCCTGGCGCTCAAGTTCCGCGCGCAGTTCGTCTTTCGTCACAGTGCTACCTGTATGAGTTGAGTTAAATGTCTGGTGAAACGCACTGCAACGAATCGATTGAGCAATCTACCGAAGACCAACACCTGAACAGGCGTTGCTGGGATCGGCAAGACGATCAAGACTTGCGTCTAGCAGGCGGCTACGGCACCAGATTAAAACTGACGCAGCATCAGTTTCCAGTTTCAGCGAGCGTTGGCATTACATTGACAATAAGTGCCAGGCGCTGGCCGGGGCCGACAGCGATGGACATCGCGTCAGCGGGTGGCGACCCCGGTATTTGAGAACGGGGTCCCACTGAGGTGCATTATAGCGGTCGATTCGGGAATGACTATCTTTGCCAAGTTAAAAACGGTTCCGGATGTGTGATCGTTTTGTTACTCGCAACTTTTATCGCTAGTTGAACTGCGCACAGACCGTTATTTGCGAAGTGATCTGTTTTTGACGTCATTTAGTCGAGCAACTCAGACGAAAATTCAAAGTGCCGACGAAGTCAGCAAACGTCACATGAGGTCAGGCAAACGCTACCTGATCAATTGCGATAATCGGTCGGCGGTTCGATAATCGCCCAATCTTCGCGTCGCAACCCTTGTGCATCCCGCCGCGAGCCGCTTGTATAGCCATCGATCCGTGCCGGATAAGGACCTGAAATGAACGATCAAATGCGCAACTCCTTCACTTCCGTGGCGCCGCCGATCGTCGCCTCGCCGGCCAAGCGCATTCAGGCGCTGACGGGGGATCCGGATTTCATGACCTCGCTGGCCCGTGGCCTGGCAGTGGTTCAGGCGTTTCAGGAGCGCAAACGGCACCTGACCATCGCCCAGATCAGTCATCGCACGGAAATCCCCCGCGCTGCCGTGCGCCGTTGCCTGCACACCTTGATCAAACTCGGCTACGCCACCACGGACGGTCGCACCTACTCGTTGCTGCCCAAAGTGCTGACCCTCGGCCACGCTTATCTGTCGTCGACGCCGCTGGCCGTGTCCGCCCAGCCCTACCTCGACCGCATGAGCGAGCAACTGCACGAAGCCTGCAACATGGCCACGCTGGAGGGCGATGACATTCTGTACATCGCCCGTTCGGCGACCACCCAGCGTTTGATCTCGGTGGATCTGTCGGTGGGCGGGCGCCTGCCGGCATATTGCACATCGATGGGGCGGATTTTGCTGGCGGCGCTGGACGACACGTCGTTAGGTGAATACCTCGACCACGCCGAACTCGTTGCCAAGACCAGCCGCACGATCCACACCCCGGACGCCTTGCTCGAATGCTTGCAGCAAGTGCGGCAGCAGGGTTGGTGCATTGTCGATCAGGAGCTGGAACAAGGCCTGCGCTCGATTGCCGTACCGGTTTACGACGCCTCCGGCCAAGTGGTGGCGGCGCTCAACGTCAGCACCCACGCTGGTCGTGTCAGCCGCACCGAGCTGGAACAGCGCTTTCTGCCGGGCCTGCTCAGCGCCAGTCGCGACCTCAGTGCGCAACTGTTTGCCTGATGAAGCTGTTCGATAAACGCACAGTGTTGCGTTTATCGAATTGACGCTAAAACCCCTGGATCATTAATGTCGCGGCAGCGTCATCCGGCGCTGATGTGAATGAGCTCGCCGGACTGCCGACTCCCATAATAATGACAAGAGGCAACTCACCATGCGCATGCTCCCCGACTGTCTCCGCACTGATCGCTGTTGCCGGATTCAACGCAACGCCTGATCCCGACCTTCTATTCTTGTGCCTGTGCCGCTCTCTGGCCGGCCGCCGTTCGACTGCGTTTTTTGCGTGGAATAAAAATAATGAACCAGCCTCAGTCCGCTGTGGGTAACTGCCTCGACGTGCAGACCTTCATCAATGCTCAACCGATCTCTCGCTATCAGTGGCGGGTGGTGATCCTGTGTTTCCTGATTGTGTTTCTCGATGGCCTCGACACCGCAGCGATGGGCTTTATTGCCCCGGCGTTGTCGCAGGATTGGGGCATTGATCGCGCCAGCCTCGGCCCCGTGATGAGCGCCGCGTTGATCGGCATGGTTTTCGGCGCACTCGGTTCCGGGCCTCTGGCAGACCGCTTCGGGCGCAAAGTCGTGCTGGTCGGCGCGGTATTTCTGTTCGGCGCGTTTAGCCTGGCGTCGGCCTACGCCACCAACATCGAAGAGCTTTTGGTCCTGCGTTTCCTCACCGGGTTGGGCTTGGGCGCTGGTATGCCCAACGCCACTACGCTGCTCTCGGAATACACCCCGGAGCGCAAGAAGTCGCTGTTGGTGACCAGCATGTTCTGCGGCTTCAACCTCGGCATGGCCGGTGGCGGGTTCATCTCGGCGAAGCTGATCCCGGCTTTCGGCTGGCACAGCCTGTTGCTGATCGGCGGGATTCTGCCGCTGATTCTCACCGTGGTGCTAATGTTCTGGCTGCCGGAATCGGCGCGCTATCTGGTGGTGCGCAACCGTGGCACTGACAAAGTGCGCAAGACGCTGGCGCCTATCGATCCGGTTACCGTCGCCCAAGCCTCAAGCTTCAGCGTGCCGGAACAGAAAACCGTCAAGGCACGCAACGTGTTCGCGGTGATCTTCTCCGGCACCTACAGCACCGGCACCTTATTGTTGTGGCTGACCTATTTCATGGGCCTGGTGATCGTCTATCTGCTGACCAGTTGGCTGCCGACGCTGATGCGTGACAGCGGCGCGAGCATGGAGCAGGCAGCGTTCATCGGTGCGTTGTTCCAGTTCGGCGGGGTGTTGAGCGCGGTCGGCGTAGGCTGGGCGATGGACCGGTTCAATCCGCACAAGGTCATCGGCACTTTTTACCTGTTGGCCGGGGTGTTTGCCTACGCGGTGGGGCAGAGCCTGGGCAACATCACGCTGCTGGCGACGCTGGTGCTGGTGGCGGGGATGTGCGTCAACGGCGCGCAATCGGCAATGCCGTCACTGGCGGCGCGGTTCTATCCAACCCAGGGCCGGGCGACCGGTGTGTCGTGGATGCTCGGGATCGGCCGCTTTGGCGCGATTCTCGGGGCGTGGATGGGCGCGACGTTGCTCGGATTGGGCTGGAATTTTGAGCAGGTGTTGACGGCATTGGTGATTCCGGCGGCGTTGGCGACTGCTGCTGTCGTGATCAAGGGCATGGTCAGTCATGCGGATGCCACTTGAGTTTCAGCGTAGGAATATTCGTTGAAGGTTCCGCCCCCTTCGCGAGCAGGCTCGCTCCCACAATGGAATGCATTTCAAATTGTCGGAGCGAGCCTGCTCCGGGCGGCGTTCCGACAAAGCTTTTGATCTGATTGATAGGCTGACAACAATCTGTTCGATAAACGAACACTCAGTCGATTATCGGATTGTTTGGTGATTTTCACAGGCTTAATCTTCAGTGACTCCGGCGCTGAACCTCGCGCCTTTTTATCACTGGCGATCCACTACAAAAACGGGAGCCCGCTCCATGGCTGAGATCCTTTCGCTGCACGACGCGGTGAAGCAATTCGTCAACGACGGCGACACCGTTGCGCTCGAAGGCTTCACTCACCTGATCCCTACGGCGGCGGGTCATGAAATCATTCGTCAGGGCAAGAAAGATCTGACGCTGGTGCGGATGACGCCTGACCTGATCTACGACCAACTGATCGGTGCCGGCTGTGCGCGCAAACTGATTTTCTCCTGGGGTGGAAATCCGGGTGTGGGTTCGCTGCACCGTCTGCGCGATGCGGTCGAGAAGCAATGGCCGCAGCCGCTGGAAATCGAAGAACACAGCCACGCCGACCTGGCCAATGCCTACGTGGCTGGCGCTTCCGGCCTACCGTTCGCGGTGCTGCGCGCCTACGCCGGTTCCGATTTGCCCAAGGTCAATCCGCTGATCAAGTCCGTCACTTGCCCGTTCACCGGTGAAGTATTGGCGGCGGTGCCATCGGTGCGCCCGGACGTCACGGTGATCCACGCGCAGAAAGCCGACCGCAAAGGCAACGTGCTGCTGTGGGGCATTCTTGGTGTGCAGAAGGAAGCAGCACTGGCCGCCAAGCGCTGCATTGTCACCGTCGAAGAACTTGTCGATGACCTCAATGCCCCGATGAATTCCTGTGTTCTGCCGACCTGGGCCCTGAGTGCGGTGTGCCATGTGCCCGGTGGCGCGCATCCGTCCTACGCCCACGGTTACAACGAGCGCGATAACCGTTTCTATCAGGCGTGGGACCCGATCGCCCGCGACCGTGAGACGTTTACTGCGTGGATCAACGAATACATCCATGGCAGCGCTGATTTCAGCGAATTCCAGGCCAAGTTGGCCGCTGCTTCGGAGGCCAAGTAATGACTTACACCACCAATGAAATGATGACCGTCGCCGCGGCGCGTCGCCTGAAGAACGGCTCGGTGTGTTTCGTCGGCATCGGCCTGCCCTCCAAGGCTGCCAACCTCGCACGCCTGACCTCGTCGCCAGACGTGGTGCTGATCTACGAATCGGGCCCGATTGGTGCCAAGCCAAGCGTGTTGCCGCTGTCCATCGGTGACGGCGAACTGGCGGAAACCGCTGACACCGTGGTGCCGACCGGTGAGATTTTTCGCTATTGGTTGCAGGGCGGACGCATCGACGTCGGTTTTCTCGGCGCGGCGCAGGTCGACCGCTTCGGCAATATCAACACCACCGTGGTGGGCGACTACCACGCGCCGAAAGTGCGTCTGCCGGGTGCCGGTGGCGCGCCGGAGATTGCCGGTTCGGCGAAAAGCGTGCTGATCATCCTTAAACAGTCGGCGCGCTCGTTTGTCGACAAACTCGATTTCATCACCTCGGTCGGGCATGGCGAGGGCGGTGATTCGCGCAAACGCCTGGGCCTGCCGGGCGCTGGCCCGGTCGGCATCATCACCGACCTGTGCACCATGGAGCCGGAAGAGGGCACCCATGAGTTCGTGGTCACCGCGCTGCATCCGGGCGTGACCCGCGAGCAAGTGATCGCCGCCACCGGTTGGGCCATCCGTTTTGCCGACAATGTCGCCACCACTGCCGAACCGAGCGAAGTCGAACTGACCGCGCTGCGCGATCTCGAAGCGCGCACCGCGGCGGCCCACGGTCAGGCACCGGGAGAAGCATGATGCGTGACGTTTATATCTGCGACGCGATTCGCACCCCCATTGGCCGCTTCGGCGGTGGTCTGGCCGCCGTGCGCGCCGACGATCTGGCTGCCGTGCCGATCAAGGCGCTGATGGAGCGCAATCCATCGGTGGACTGGAACGCAATCGACGAGGTGTTCCTCGGTTGCGCCAACCAGGCCGGCGAAGACAACCGCAACGTCGCGCGCATGGCGTTGCTGCTGGCGGGCCTGCCGGAAATCGTGCCGGGCGTGACCCTCAATCGCCTCTGCGCTTCGGGCATGGATGCGATTGGTACCGCGTTCCGTGCTATCGCCAGCGGCGAAATGGAGCTGGCGATTGCCGGCGGCGTAGAGTCGATGTCCCGCGCGCCGTTTGTGATGGGCAAGGCTGACGCGGCGTTTTCGCGCAACATGAAACTGGAAGACACCACCATCGGTTGGCGTTTTATCAACCCGTTGATGAAGGCGCAGTACGGCGTCGATGCGATGCCGCAGACTGCCGACAACGTCGCCGATGACTATGAGATTTCCCGCGAGGATCAGGACGCTTTCGCCCTGCGCAGTCAGCAACGTACTGCGGCCGCGCAGGCAGCCGGCTACTTCGCCGAAGAAATCGTCGAGGTGCGGATCGCGCACAAGAAGGGCGAAACCGTGGTCAGCCAGGATGAGCATCCGCGTGCCGACACCACGATTGAAGCGCTGAGCAAACTGAAACCGGTCAACGGCTCGGACAAAACCGTCACCGCCGGCAATGCCTCCGGGGTCAACGACGGCGCCGCCGCGCTGATTCTGGCCTCGGCTGACGCGGTGAAAAAACACGGCCTGACCGCCCGCGCCAGAGTGCTGGGCATGGCCAGTGCCGGCGTAGCGCCACGGGTTATGGGCATCGGCCCGGTGCCGGCGGTGCGCAAACTCATCGAGCGCCTTGGTCTGGCGGTCGGTGATTTTGATGTGATTGAACTCAACGAAGCCTTTGCCAGCCAAGGCCTGGCAGTGCTGCGTGAATTAGGGCTGGCGGACGATGCCGCGCAGGTCAACCCGAACGGCGGCGCGATTGCCTTGGGGCACCCGTTGGGCATGAGCGGTGCACGGCTGGTGCTGACCGCCCTGCATCAGTTGGAAAAAACCGGTGGCAAGAAAGGTCTGGCGACCATGTGCGTCGGAGTCGGCCAAGGTCTGGCCCTGGCCATCGAACGCGTCTGACGCAGCCGTGACGAAGAAGAACAGAGGAAAGCGAAATGTCTGACAAGCCTGGTTACCGTCGCCCGCAGGAAGGCACCCAGCCTGAGTACCTGCACCCGACGTATCAATCCACCAATCTGCGCTCGCCGTCCAAGCCGTTGGTGTTTCTGCCGCATTCGCTGTCGGAAATCACCGGTCCGACCATCGGCGCCGAGCGTGTTGCCGAGAAGGACAACGACCTGACCGCCCAACACGACGGCGAGCCGCAGGGCGAGCGCATCATCATCCATGGCCGTGTGCTCGACGAAAACGGCTTGCCGGTGCCGGGGATTCTGGTGGAGATCTGGCAGGCCAACGCCGCCGGCCGTTACAACCACAAGCGCGATCTGCACGACGCGCCGCTGGACCCGAACTTCACCGGCACCGGCCGCACCGTGACCGATGCCGACGGCTGGTATCAGTTCCAGACCATCAAGCCTGGTGCCTATCCGTGGGGCAACCATCACAATGCCTGGCGCCCCGCGCACATCCACTTTTCGCTGTTCGGGCCGAGCATTCTCACCCGACTCGTCACGCAGATGTATTTCCCCGGCGATCCTCTGCTGGCCTACGACCCGATCTACAACTGCGTGCCAGATACGTCGGCCAAGGAACGTCTGATCGCCAGTTTCGATCTGGAGAAAACCATTCCGTCCTACGCCCTCGGTTATCGCTGGGACATCGTGCTGCGCGGGCGTGAAGCCACGCCGATGGAGAAATAAGATGACGCTGACTGCGACCACGTCCCACACCGTCGGGCCGTATTACCACATCGGCCTGACCTGGCTGAACCGCGAAAACCTCGCCAATGAACAAACCCTCGGCGAGCGCGTGGCGATCACCGGTCAAGTGGTGGACGGCAACGGCGATGTCGTCAACGACGCCATGCTTGAAGTGTGGCAGGCGAATGCCGCTGGCAAGTACAACCACCCGGAAGACGAGCAGGCCAAACCCCTCGATCCGCATTTTGAAGGTTTTGGCCGAGTGCCGGTGGACGCCGAAGGGCGCTTTCGTTTCACCACGATCAAACCGGGTACGGTTGAGGGGCTGAAGGGCTCGACCCAGGCGCCGCATCTGGTGGTGCTGGTGTTTGCACGCGGGTTGGTGAAGCACTTGCTGACGCGGATCTACTTTGAGGGTGAGCCGGCCAATGTTGCTGATCCGCTGCTCGAATGCGTGCCGGCCGAACGTCGTGCGACGTTGCTGGCCAAACCGGATGCGTCGGGGGTTTATCAGTGGAATGTGATTTTGCAGGGCACTGATGCCGAGACGGTGTTCTTCGATTATTGAGATCAAGAGCAAAAGATCGCAGCCTTAGGCAGCTCCTGCATTTGGAATGTGCTTTCTGTAGGAACTGCCGAAGCCTGCGATCTTTTGATGTTCCAGCTTGTGGAACGGGACTGTTGCAAAGTGTGTCTAGACTCTGACTGTCCCTATTGAGTGAAAAATAATGACAACCCAGACCGCCCATTACACCGGCGAAGAGCGCAGCAAGCGCATCTTCGCGATTGTCGGCGCTTCGTCCGGCAACCTCGTCGAATGGTTCGACTTCTACGTCTACGCCTTCTGCGCGATCTATTTCGCCCCGGCGTTTTTCCCCTCCGACAATCCCACCGTACAACTGGTCAACACCGCTGGCGTGTTCGCCGCAGGCTTCCTGATGCGGCCGATTGGCGGCTGGATTTTTGGCCGGGTGGCGGACAAGCACGGCCGCAAGAACTCGATGCTGATCTCGATTCTGATGATGTGCTTCGGTTCGTTGCTCATCGCCTGCCTGCCGACTTACAAGGACATCGGCGTCTGGGCGCCGGTGCTGTTGCTGTTCGCACGTCTGCTGCAAGGCCTGTCGGTCGGCGGCGAGTACGGCACCACCGCGACCTACATGAGCGAAGTTGCGCTCAAGGGCCAGCGCGGTTTTTTTGCCTCGTTCCAGTACGTGACGCTGATCGGCGGGCAATTGCTGGCGGTGTCGCTGGTGGTGGTGCTGCAACAGTTCCTCACTGAAGACGACCTGCGTGCCTACGGCTGGCGGATTCCGTTTGTGGTCGGTGCGGTGGCGGCGCTGATTTCGCTGTTCCTGCGCCGTTCGCTGAAAGAAACCACCAGCAAGGAAATGCGCGAAAACAAGGACGCCGGCAGCATCCGCGCATTGTTCCGCGATCACAAAGCCGCGTTCATCACCGTGCTTGGCTACACCGCTGGTGGTTCGCTGATTTTCTACACGTTCACCACGTACATGCAGAAATACCTGGTGAACACCGCCGGCATGCACGCCAAGACCGCGAGCTACATCATGACCGGCGCGCTGTTCCTTTATATGTGCATGCAGCCGCTGTTCGGCATGCTCGCCGACAAGATCGGCCGACGCAGTTCGATGCTCTGGTTCGGCGCCCTCGGTACGTTGTTCACGGTGCCGATCTTGCTCAGTCTGAAGGTTGTCAGCAGTCCGTTCCTGGCGTTCGTGCTGATCACCGTGGCGCTGGCCATCGTCAGTTTCTACACCTCGATCAGTGGCTTGGTGAAAGCCGAAATGTTCCCGCCGGAAGTCCGCGCCCTCGGCGTCGGCCTGGCGTATGCGGTGGCGAACGCGATCTTCGGTGGTTCGGCCGAATTCGTTGCGCTGAGCCTCAAGGCTGGCGGCATGGAAAACGTCTTCTATTGGTACGTCACGGCGATGATGGCGGTGGCCTTCCTGTTCAGCCTGCGGTTGCCGAAGCAGGCGAAATATTTGCACCACGATCTGTAACCCCATGTGCGCGGGCCGCGATGGCCCGCGCCGGCAAGGACTGTTTATGACTCAGCGACCGGGCGATCAATTGTTCGATGCCTACTTCACCGCCCGCGATATGCGCGAGGTGTTCTGCGATCAGGGCCGCGTGCAGGCGATGCTCGACGTCGAAGCGGCGCTGGCTCGGGCCGAGGCGCGGGTGGGTTTGATTCCGGCGAGCGCTGTTGCGCCCATCGAGAATGCCTGTCGCGCCGACCTCTATGACTTCGCAGTGCTGGGCGAGGCGATTGCCACGGCGGGCAATTCGGCGATTCCACTGGTCAAGGCGTTGGGCAAGCAGATTGCCGCAACCGACGCCGAGGCCGAGCGGTATGTGCATCTGGGCGCGACCAGTCAGGACGTGATGGATACCGGGTTGGTCCTGCAATTGCGTCAGGCGCTGGATCTGATCGAAAGCGATCTGGCGCAACTGGCCGATTCTCTTGCTGCGCAGGCTCAGCGCCACGCGGCAACGCCAATGGCCGGGCGCACGTGGTTGCAACACGCGACACCGGTGACTCTGGGCATGAAAATCGCCGGATGGCTCGGCGCCGTGACCCGCAGCCGCCAGCGTTTGCGCGAGCTGAAACCCCGTTTGCTGGTGCTGCAATTCGGCGGAGCGTCGGGCACCCTCGCGGCATTGGGCGAACAGGCACTGCCGATTGCCCAGGCCTTGGCCGAAGAACTGCAACTGACCTTGCCGGAACAGCCGTGGCACACCCAGCGTGATCGCGTGGTGGAGTTTGGCGCGGTACTGGGTTTGATCGCCGGCAGCCTCGGCAAACTTGGCCGCGACATCAGTCTGTTGATGCAGACCGAAGCAGCGGAGGTTTTCGAGCCTTCGGCACCGGGCAAGGGCGGTTCGTCAACCATGCCGCACAAGCGCAATCCGGTGGGTGCCGCCGTGTTGATCGGCGCAGCCACGCGAGTGCCGGGGCTGGTGTCGACGCTGTTCAGTGCGATGCCGCAGGAGCACGAGCGCAGCCTCGGTCTGTGGCATGCCGAATGGGAAACCTTGCCGCAGATTTGCTGCCTTGTCTCGGGCTCACTGCAACAGGCGCGCCTGTTGGCTGATGGCCTGGAGGTAGACGCCGCACGCATGGCGCGCAACCTCGACCTGACCCAAGGGCTGGTGCTGGCCGAAGCGGTGAGCATCGTGCTCGCACAGCGGGTCGGCCGCGACACCGCGCATCACTTGCTCGAACAATGCTGCAAACGTGCCGTGGCCGAACAGCGCCACTTGCGTGCCGTGCTCGGTGACGAACCGCAGGTCACTGCGCAATTGAGCAGCGCTGAACTGGATAATCTTTTGAACCCCGCCCATTACCTCGGTCAGGCGCAGGTCTGGGTCGAGCGAGCGGTGGCCGAACACAACGCTTTGACTGTCTGAAGGAGAGGGCTGTGGCTTTCGTTCAACTCGCCGATGGCGAACTGCACTATCAAATCCAAGGCCCGGTCGATGCGCCGGTGCTGGTGCTGTCCAACTCGCTGGGCACCGACCTGCATATGTGGGACGTGCAGATGCCGGCATTCACCGAGCACTTTCGCGTGCTGCGTTTCGACACCCGCGGGCACGGCAAGTCGTTGGTGACGCCGGGGCCGTACAGCATCGAACAACTGGGCCACGACGTGCTCGGGCTGCTGGATGCGCTGCACATCGAGCGCGCGCATTTCTGCGGGTTATCGATGGGCGGGTTGATCGGTCAGTGGCTGGGGATCAATGCCGGGCATCGACTGCACAAACTGATCGTGTGTAATACGGCAGCGAAAATCGGCGATCCGTCAGTGTGGAACCCGCGCATTGAAACCGTGCTGCGTGACGGTGCGCCAGCAATGGTTGCCCTGCGCGATGCGTCGATTGCCCGCTGGTTTACCCCGGACTTTTCCCAAGCCCATCCGGCGGCGGCCAAGCAGATTACCGACATGCTCGCGGCGACTTCGCCGCAAGGTTATGCGGCCAATTGCGCTGCAGTGCGTGATGCCGATTTCCGTGATCAATTGGCGTCCATCAACCTGCCGCTACTGGTGATCGCCGGTACCGAAGATGCGGTAACGCCGCCGTCCGGTGGCCACTTCATTCAGGAGCATGTGCGCGGTGCGGAGTACGCCGAGTTCTACGCGGCGCATCTTTCAAACGTGCAGGCAGGTATCGCTTTCAGCGATCGCGTGTTGACGTTTTTACAGGCTCAGTGAGGAAGTTTTTGTGGACGAGAAACAACGTTACGACGAAGGCATGCAGGTCCGCCGCGCAGTGTTGGGCGACGCGCATGTCGATCGCAGCCTGACCACACTGACCGAGTTCAACTCGGAATTTCAGGAGATGATCACCCGCCACGCCTGGGGCGACATCTGGACCCGCCCAGGTTTGCCTCGGCATACCCGCAGCCTGATCACCATCGCCATGCTGATCGGCATGAACCGCGAGGGCGAACTGAAACTGCACCTGCGCGCGGCGGCCAATAACGGCGTGAGCCGTGGCGAGATCAAGGAAGTGATCATGCAGAGCGCGATCTACTGCGGGATTCCAGCGGCGAACGCGACGTTTCATCTGGCTGAGTCGGTCTGGGATGAGCTGGGTGTTGAATCCCGGGAGTGATTGTCGGGTTTGAAAAGATCGCAGCCTTCGGCGGCTCCTACAGGGGATTGCATTGCATATTGTAGGAGCTGCCGAAGGCTGCGATCTTTTGATCTTCAGACTGTGGCCACAATGAATATTCGCTTGAACGGAAACAGCGTGTGCCCGTTTTCCTCCTGCGGATAATGCGCATGCACCCGCATCAGAAAGTGATAAATGAAGCGCGCCTGTTCCTCCGACGTCAGCGCCTGCATCACCGGCCTTAGCGCCGAAACTTTTATCCAGTCATACACCGGCGACTTGCCGTCAACCACCTGCAATTGCTCGGTCTCCCAGATGTCCAGCGACGCGGCCAGCGGTGCGAGCAAACGGTAGTAATCCTCAAGTGACAGCAAGGGCCGCGCGGCCATGCGCTGGCGCAGTTGCGGTGTGCCCAGTGGCGTGTTGCCGGGGCCGGCATCGTCGAGGGTGTCGAGCATCAGTCGATACCACAATGCATCGCGCCAGTCCGGCATGTGCGCCGCCAGGCACCCTCCATCATTGAGCAGACCCAGCAGATTCGGCAGTAACGTCTCATGACCGTTGATGAAATGCAGAACCGCCGCTGCAAACAGCAGGTCAGCAGGTTGTTCGGGTCGCCAGTCGAGCACGTCGCAGTGCTGCCACGATGCGTTGATCGGCAGGCAGCGGGCTTGTTCAAGCATTTGCTGCGAGCTGTCGATTCCCTGCAGTTGTGCGTGTGGCCAGCGCTCGGCCAACAACTGAGTGGCAATGCCCGTGCCGCAACCAAGGTCGTAAATACGCTGTGGGGTTTGCAGGTCGACACGGTCGAGCAATTCGTTGACCGGGCGTTGCCTGAGACGGGAAAACTGCTGGTAAGCCTTGGCATCCCAGTCGGGTGCCGTTTTGAGTCGAGCGATCATGAGGTGGTCCTCCGGTGATCAGCAGTGTCTTCCGTGACAGCCTGGCTCAAGTCTTGGGGACCAACTACAACAGATAACGGAAGTGGGTAGGGTTGTACGCCTGAGTCCTTCAGGTTTTTCAACTCTACTCGCCAGCAAAAAAAGCTCCAGCCGACCTGACGGGTGGCATCCTGATGCGGTTTTTTTTGTAGGCGCTGCGGTACGCCGCGATCTTTTGATCCTGTTTTTCAGGATCAGAAGATCACAGCGTGCCGCAGCTCCTGACGAGGCGAGGTTAGAGCAAACTGATCGGATAGCTGACGATCAACCGGTTCTCATCAAACTCGTTATTGCTGAAATCCCGGCGCATGGTCGAATTGCGCCATCTGACGTTCAGGTCCTTGAGCGTGCCGCTCTGCACGGTGTAGCCCAGTTCCGATTCGCGGCCCCACTCCTTGCCGTCGGTGATGGTCCCGGTGTGTACGTTATCGCCGCTGATGTAGCGGTTCATCAGCGTCAGGCCGGGGACGCCGAGGGCGACGAAGTTGTAGTCGTGGCGGACCTGCCAGGAACGTTCCTGCGCATTGTCGTAGCTGGCGTTGTAGCTGTCGTTGGCCAGGGTGCCGCCGCTGGTGCCGTTGACGCGCATCCACGCGCTGTCGCCGGTGAGTTTTTGCAGGCCGACATAGAAGGTGCTGCCGCCATATTTTGCCGAGAACAATGCGGACCAGGTCTTGTTGTCGAGATCCCCGGCGCGCGCGCTGCCGTCGTCTTTGCCGTAGAAAAAACCGAGGTTGGCGCCCAGGGTCCATTTGCCCAGTGGCTGGCTGTGGATCAGATTGATGTATTGCTGGCTGTAGATGTCCTTGAGCTCGGCATTCCACAGACCGATCTGCGTGCGTTTTTCGTTGAAAGCGTATTCACCACCCTGGAAGTTGAAGCGATCAGAGGTGAACGCCGCTTTGCCGGTCATCGACATGTCGCTCATGCTGCTGTCGTCGCGCGGGCTGTTGGCGCGGAACTGACCGCCGTAAAGCGTCAGGCCGCCGATTTCTTTCGACGTGATCTGGCCGCCGCGGAAGGTTTGCGGCAGCGAGCGACCGTCGTCCGAACGCAGGATCGGCAGTACCGGCATCCATTCGCCGACCTTCACTTCGGTCTGCGACAGCTTCGCCTTGAACGCGACGTTGGTACGGCCGAAGTTGTCCGCCGGGCGACCGTCATGATCAAGCGGCAACAGTTGCGTGCCGCCAGTGCCTTTGCCGCCATCGAGCTTCAGCGAATACAGCCCGAGCACGTCCATGCCGAAGCCGACGGTGCCTTGGGTGAAGCCGGATCTGGCGTCTAGGATAAAGCTTTGCGTCCACTCTTCAGCCTTGCCCTGAGCCTTGGTCGGGTTGGTGAAGTTGCGGTTGATGTAGAAGTTGCGCAGGTTCAGGTTGACCTTGGCCCCTTCGACAAAACCGGCTTCTTCAGCCGCAACGGGCAAAGCCGCGCAAGCCAGTGCCAGGGCGATCAGGCCGGGGAATGCGTACGGCGCAGTTGGGTGGGTCATTGCAGTTTCTCTTGTTATTTTTGGGGCGAACGGAGTTCGGTGCCGGCGCTTTTTGCGGCGGGCATTGGCTTGCAGATTTCGGAATGAGCGGCGGTGATCAGCCGGACAGGGCAGGGCGCGGGGGCATGGTGTCGAACCTGATGTTATTGGTTTTGTGGGATGAATGGTGCGGGGCGCGGAGGCGGGGTTTCAATCGGGGAAAGCGGTTTTTGGGCGATTATCGAACGCAAGATTGGGCCGGGTTTTGCGATGCAGGTGATGGCCTTATCGCTGGCAAGCCACACACACAGGTTTTTGGGTTGTTCATATACCCCGGGTACACCCGAGAACCCTGTGGGAGCTGGCTTGCCAGCGATAGCACCCGCCCAGACAACACAACTTTCTGGCAGGCAACAAAAAGCCCACCAATAAGGTGGGCTCTTTGTGTTCAGCAGATGATCAGAACAACTTCATCTTCGGTGCTTCTTCTTTCTGTGGTTCGTTTTGCGCAGTCTGCGCATTCCAGCCACCACCCAATGCCTTGTACAGGTTGACCGCACTGGTCAGCTGCGCGAGGCGGTCGGTGATCAGCGCTTGTTGGGCGCTGAACAGCTGACGCTGGGCATCGAGGAAGGTCAGGTTGCTGTCGACACCGATGCGGTAACGACGCTCGGCCAGGCGGTAGTAATCCTGGTTGGCCTGCACGAAATCACGCTGCGCCTGCAATTGCTCGGTGTAGGTCTGGCGTGCGGCCAGGCCATCGGCGACTTCCTGGAAGGCCGTTTGAATGGACTTCTCGTAGTTCGCCACGCCAATGTCTTTCTGGATCTTGGCGTAGTCGAGGCTGGCGCGCAGGCTGCCGGCGTTGAAGATCGGCAGGTTGATCTGCGGCTGGAACAGCCACGTCCCCGAACCACCCTTGAACAGGCCGGACAGGTCCGGGCTCAGGGTACCCGCGTTGGCGGTCAGGCTGATGCTCGGGAAGAACGCTGCACGGGCGGCGCCGATGTTGGCGTTGGCGGCCTTCAGGTTGTACTCGGCCTGAAGGATGTCCGGACGACGTTGCAGCAGGTCCGATGGCAGACCCGGCGGTACGTCGCTGAGCAGGTCATCGGCCAGCGGTTTGGCCGTTTGCAGATTGGCCGGGATACCGGTGCCAAGCAGCAGGGTCAGGCTGTTTTCGTCCTGAGCGACCTGGCGGGTGTAACGCGCCAGTTGTGCCCGGGCGTTTTCCACCGAGGTGCGCGACTGCGCCAGATCCAGCGCCGAAGCCACACCGACTTCATTGCTGCGACTGGTCAGCTTGTAGCTTTCTTCGAAGGCACCGAGGGTGTCCTGAGTCAGCTTGAGCAGTTCTTTGTCGGCCTGCCAGGTCAGGTAGGCGTTGGCGACGCTGGCGACCAGACTGATCTGGGTGCTGCGGCGCGCTTCTTCAGTGGCGAAGTATTGTTGCAACGCTTGTTCGCTCAGGCTGCGCACCCGACCGAACAGGTCGAGTTCGTAGGCGCTGATGCCGACGGTGGCGGAGTACGAACTGCTGATCATCGAATCGCCGGTCTGCGACGCGCGCGCCGGCAGACGCTGACGGCTGCCGCTGCCATTGGCCGAAACCGCCGGGAACAGATCGGCACGTTGAATGCGGTATTGAGCCGCATAGGCGTCGATGTTCAGCGCCGCGACACGCAGGTCGCGGTTGTTTTCCAGCGAGACCTGGATCAGCTGTTGCAGGGCCGGGTCATGGAAAAACTGCTTCCAGCCCTGCTCGGCAGCGGCTTGCGCCGGTGCCTGGGCTGGCGAGTACGCCGGCCCCTGCGGGTATTGGCCTGCGACCGGAGCATCAGGCTGCTGATAGTCAGGTATCAGCGAGCAACCGCTCAGCACGAAGGCGGCGACTGCGAGGGAGAGTAGCGACTTGCTCATTGGCCAGCCTCTTTAGGAGTTTCTATGGCGTCATCCTTGTCGGCATTTTTACGCTGACCAATGGAAGACACGGTGACGAAGAACAGTGGGACCCAGAAGATCGCCAGGATCGTGGCCGTCAGCATACCGCCAATCACGCCAGTACCGATTGCATGCTGGCTGCCCGAACCGGCACCGGTCGAGATTGCCAACGGTACAACACCGAGCACGAAGGCCAGCGAAGTCATGATGATCGGTCGCAGACGCATGCGGCAGGCTTCAATCGCCGCTTCGCGCAGACTGCGCCCTTGCTCATGCAGCTCCTTGGCGAACTCGACAATCAGAATGGCGTTTTTCGCCGCCAGACCAATAGTTGTCAACAAGCCCACCTGGAAGTACACGTCGTTGGACAGACCGCGCAGGCTGGTGGCCATCAACGCACCGATGATCCCCAGTGGAACCACGAGCATGACCGCGATCGGAATCGACCAGCTTTCATACAGCGCCGCCAGGCACAGGAACACCATCAGCAGCGACAAGGCGTACAACGCTGGTGCTTGCGAACCGGACAGACGTTCTTCATAGGACAGACCGGTCCAGGAGATACCGACACCTGAAGGAAGTTTCCTGGCAATCGCTTCGACTTCCGCCATGGCCTCACCGGTGGAGTAACCCGGCGCCGGAGCACCCAGCACTTCTACCGCTTCCACACCGTTGTAGCGTGCCAGCTTCGGCGAGCCGTAGATCCACTCGCCTTTGGCGAATGCGGAGAACGGAACCATGGTGCCGGAGGCGTTGCGCACATACCACTTCTTCAAGTCTTCCGGGCTCATGCGCGAGTCCGGCTGGCCTTGTATGTACACTTTCTTCACTCGACCACGGTCGATGAAGTCGTTGACGTAGCTACTACCCAACGCAATCGACAAGGTGTTGTTGATGTCGTTGATAGTAACGCCCAGGGCGCTGGCCTTCTCGTCATCGATTTCCAACTGGAACTGCGGCTCGTCGTTCAAGCCGTTCGGACGCACCTGGGTCAGGACTTTGCTCTGCGCCGCCATGCCGAGGAACTGGTTGCGTGCTTCCATCAGTTTTTCGTGACCGATACCGGCACGGTCTTGCAGGAACACGTCGAAACCCGTGGCGTTACCCAACTCCAGTACTGCGGGTGGTGCGAAGGCAAACACCATCGCGTCGCGGAAACTGAAGAAGTGCTGTTGAGCACGGGCGGCCAGTTTGAACACGCTGTTATCAGCGTCTCGTTCGCCCCACGGCTTGAGCATGATGAACGCCATACCCGAGCTCTGGCCACGACCGGCGAAGTTGAAGCCGGTTACGGTGAACACCGAAGCCACCGCGTCAGCCTCACCGCCATCCTTGTTCGGACGCAGCAGGTATTCACGCATTTCATCCACGACCACCTGAGTGCGCTCAGCACTGGAGCCGGCCGGCGTCTGCACCTGGGCGAACAGAACGCCTTGGTCTTCTTCCGGCAGGAACGCGGTTGGAATGCGAGTGAATAGCCAGATCATGCCAACGACGATCAGCAGGTAAGCCAGCAAGTACGGCGCCTTGCGGGTCAGCATGTTGCCGACACCGCGTTCGTAGCTCCGCACGCCGCGGTCGAAGTTGCGGTTGAACCAGCCAAAGAAACCTTTCTTCGGCGTACCGTGCTCGCCTTTCGGAATCGGCTTGAGCATGGTCGCGCAGAGCGCCGGGGTGAAGATCAGGGCAACCAGTACCGACAGGGCCATGGCCGAAACGATCGTGATCGAGAACTGCTTGTAGATCACACCCGTGGAACCGCTGAAGAACGCCATCGGCAGCAATACCGCCGACAGTACGAGCGCGATACCGACCAGTGCGCCCTGGATCTGGCCCATGGACTTTTTGGTCGCTTCCTTGGGCGACAAGCCTTCCTCGCTCATCACCCGCTCGACGTTTTCCACCACAACGATGGCGTCGTCCACCAGCAAGCCGATGGCCAGCACCATACCGAACATGGTCAGGGTGTTGATGCTGAAACCGGCGGCGGCGAGGATGCCGAATGTACCGAGCAATACCACCGGCACCGTCATGGTCGTAATGACCGTGGCGCGGAAGTTCTGCAGGAACAGGAACATCACCAGGAACACCAGCACCACTGCTTCGATCAGCGTGTGAACCACACCCTTGATCGATTCAGTCACCACCGGAGTGGTGTCGTACGGGAATACCACTTCCATGCCTTGCGGGAAGAATGGTTTCAGTCCGTCGATGGTGGTGCGCAAGGCCTTGGCCGTGTCGAGGGCGTTGGCACCGTTGGCCAGTTTTACCGCCAGGCCGGATGCCGGACTGCCGTTGAACTGGGCGCTGATCGCATAGTTCTCACCACCCAGGCCCACACTGGCGACGTCTTTCAAGCGAACCTGCGAGCCGTCCTTGTTGACCTTGAGCAGAATCTCTTTGAACTGCTCGGCGGTCTGCAGGCGGGTTTTGCCGATGATGGTCGCGTTAAGCTGCTGGCCCTGTACGGCCGGCAAACCGCCGAGCTGACCGGACGAGACCTGGACGTTCTGCGCCGCGATGGCGGTTTTGACGTCGACCGGGGTCAGGTTGAAGTTGTTCAACTTGGCCGGATCGAGCCAGATGCGCATCGCGTACTGGGCACCGAAGACCTGGAAGTCGCCGACACCCGCAGTACGGGAGATCGGGTCCTGCATGTTCGACACGATGTAGTTGGACAGGTCGTCCTTGCTCATGCTGCCGTCACGCGACACCACGCCGATCACCAGCAGGAAGTTCTTCACTGCCTTGGTCACGCGGATACCTTGTTGCTGCACTTCCTGCGGCAACAGCGGGGTGGCCAGGTTCAGCTTGTTCTGAACCTGTACCTGCGCGGTGTCGGAGTTGGTGCCTTGCTCGAAGGTCGCGGTGATGGTCATGCTGCCGTCGGAGTTACTTTCCGAGGACACATAACGCAAGTTGTCGATACCGTTGAGCTGTTGCTCGATCACCTGAACCACGGTGTCCTGCACGGTTTGCGCCGAGGCGCCCGGGTAGGTCACGGAGATCGCAATGGCCGGTGGCGCAATGCTCGGGTACTGGTTGATCGGCAATTTCAGGATCGAAAGTGCCCCGACCAACATGATCACCAGGGCAATTACCCAGGCGAAAATCGGACGGTCGATGAAGAATTTTGACATGGGTTACTCCCCTTTGCCGCCGGCGGCTTTATCAGCTGCCTGTGCGGGGGCCGGGTTCTTTACTCCGACGTTGGTCGCTTCACTGGCTTTTACTTCGACACCAGGTTTGACGTATTGCAGACCTTCGGTGATCAGACGATCGCCCGCTTTCAGGCCATCTTCGATCAGCCACTGGCTGCCTACGGTGCGGCTGGCCTTGAGCTGACGCAGTTCAACCTTGTTGTCCGGGCCGACAACCAGTGCGGTCGGGGTGCCTTTGAGGTCGCGGGTCACGCCTTGCTGTGGCGCGAGGATCGCGGCGCTGTTCACGCCGGCCTGCAACTGGGCGTGGACGAACATGCCTGGCAGCAAGGTGTGATCAGGGTTCGGGAACACGGCACGCAGGGTCACGGAACCGGTGGTCTGGTCAACCGAAACTTCGGAAAACTCCAGCTTGCCGTCGAGCTTGTATTGGCTGCCGTCCTCGAGAGTCAGCTTGACTGCGGCGGCATTGTCGCCGGCCTTTTGCAGGCGACCACTTTCCAGCTCGCGACGCAGTTCCAGCATTTCAACCGAGGATTGAGTAACGTCGACGTAGATCGGATCGAGCTGCTGGATCACAGCCATCGCGTCGGTCTGGCCGTTGTTGACCAGCGCACCTTCGGTGACCGAAGAGCGACCGATGCGACCGGAAATCGGCGCGTAGACCTTGGTGTAGCGCACGTTGATCTGTGCGGTCTGCAAGGACGCTTCCGATTCCATGCGATTGGCCACGGCAGTGTCGTATTCCTGACGGCTCACGGCTTGCTCATCTACCAATTGCTTGTAGCGGTCAGAGATCGACTTGGTCGAACGCAGGTTGGCTTCGGCGCTTTTCAGGGTCGCTTCATAAACCGACGGATCGATCTGATACAGCTGCTGGCCGGCTTTGACATCGCCGCCTTCCTTGAACAGACGCTTGAGAATGATGCCGTTGACCTGTGGTCGCACTTCAGCGATGCGGAACGCACTGGTGCGGCCCGGCAGCTCGGAGGTGAGGGTAAACGCTTGTGGTTGCAGGGTGACGACGCCGACCTGAGGAGGCGGAGCGGCCGGTGCCGCTTCTTCCTTTTTACATCCGCTGAGCAGCGATGCCAGGGCGACGGCAGTGACCAGAGCGGTAACAGCTGGCTTGAATTGCATGAAGATCCTCGGGTCAGGCGCGCAAAAAACGCACAAGAAGTGTGGAAGGGTAAAAAAATACTATCGGGTGGATAAGTAGCTTGCTAAGTAATATACTTACGTTCATGGTTGTTTGTAAACACCTTGGCCACGTACCCACCCTGTTACAAAAGTCGTTGCAAGGTTTGAAATTGTAGGCTGGGGAGCCGATTCAAGAGAGATCGACCCCCTCTTTGTTCAGCGGATGTTCAATCCATCCCTGAAATATCCTGTTTGAGGTTTTACTGCCATGGTCCGTCGTACCAAAGAAGAAGCTCAGGAAACGCGAAGCCAGATTCTCGAAGCGGCAGAGAAAGCGTTCTATGAACGGGGCGTGGCCCGCACGACTTTGGCGGATATCGCGACAATGGCCGGCGTCACGCGCGGCGCCATTTACTGGCATTTCAGCAACAAGGCCGATCTGGTGCAGGCCATGCTCGACAGCTTGCATGAGCCGCTGGATGAATTGGCCAAAGCCAGTGAAAGCGAAGATGAACTCGACCCGTTGGGCTGCATGCGCAAATTGTTGATTCATTTGTTTCATCAAGTTGCGCTGGACCCGAAGACCCGTCGCATCAACGAAATTCTGTTTCATAAGTGCGAGTTCACCGATGAAATGTGCGATCTGCGCCAGCAGCGCCGGACGGCCAGTCTCGATTGCAATCTGCGTATCGGGTTGACCCTGCGTAATGCGGTGAATCGCGGCCAGTTGCCGGAAGATCTCGACACTGTCCGTGCGGCCATCAGCATTCATGCCTATATCGATGGCCTCCTCTATGGGTGGCTATTGGCTCCGGACAGCTTCGAGTTGCACGCCGAAGCCGAGCGTTGGGTCGACACAGGGATGGACATGCTGCGGCTGAGCCCCAGCCTGCGCAAATGAACAATCTGTAATTGGCACAGCTTATGTCAGTTGGCCTGCTTTTATATACGTTTGAGGTGCGGAGTTTATAGGTAGCGAGCCAGGCATTTTGTAGGGATTTTGTGTCGCTGGTGTGAACGAGTGTTGCCAATGCCCGGTAACCGCTGGCGAAAAAAAGCCCCCGACTCTCACAAGTCGGGGGCTTTTGCGTTTCTGCGTCAAGGCTTACAGCGTTGGATAGTCGATGTAGCCAACCGGGCCTTTAGCGTAGAACGTTTCCGGGTGTGGCTCGTTCAGCGGCGCATCGGCTTTCAAGCGCGCCGGCAGATCCGGGTTGGCAATGAACGGTACACCGAACGCCACGGCGTCAGCCTTGCCGCTGGCCAGCCATGCGTTGGCGCTGTCCTTGGTGAAGCGTTCGTTGGCGATGTACGGGCCGCCGAAGGCTTCTTTGAGTTGCGGGCCGAGGCTGTCGGCGCCTTCTTTCTCGCGGGAGCAGATGAAGGCGATGCCACGCTTGCCCAGCTCACGTGCCACGTAGGTGAAGGTTTCAGCCAGATTGTCGTCGCCCATGTCGTGGGAATCAGCACGTGGTGCCAGGTGCACGCCGACACGACCGGCGCCCCAGACTTCGATTGCCGCGTCAGTCACTTCCAGCAGCAAGCGGGCACGGTTTTCCAGGGAGCCGCCGTAGTTGTCGGTGCGCTGGTTGGTGCTGCTTTGCAGGAACTGGTCGAGCAGGTAACCGTTGGCGCCATGTATTTCCACGCCATCAAAACCGGCCGCCTTGGCGTTCTCGGCACCGATGCGGTAAGCGTCGACGATCTCGGCGATTTCAGCGGTTTCCAGTGCGCGCGGGGTTGGGTAGTCGGCCATTGGACGCACCAGGCTGACGTGACCTTTGGGCTGGATAGCACTCGGGGCGACTGGCGCTTCACCGTTCAAATACGAAGGGTGAGAGATCCGGCCCACGTGCCACAGTTGCAGGAAGATCTTGCCGCCGGCGGCGTGAATGGCTTTGGTCACGTTGGTCCAGCCACGCACCTGATCGTTCGACCAGATGCCCGGGGTGTCCGGATAGCCGACGCCCATCGGGGTCACCGAAGTGGCTTCGCTGAGAATCAGGCCGGCGGAGGCGCGTTGTACGTAGTACTCGGCCATCAGCGCGTTTGGCACACGGCCTTCGTCAGCGCGGCAGCGGGTCAGCGGGGCCATGATGATGCGGTTGGCCAGCTCGATGTCGCCCAGTTTGATCGGATCGAAAATAGTTGCCATGAAATACAACCCTCTTGGTTTAAGTGGTTAATCAGTGAGTCGCAGGGGCCAGTTCGGCATTGCCGTTCTGACGGAAAGTAATCAGGGTCACCAGCAGGGCAAGCACTGCCAGGGCAGCGGCGGCCAGAGGCACGCTGGTCAGGCCGAAGCCGTGGGCGATGACGCTGCCGCCGACCCAGGCGCCGAGTGCGTTACCAACGTTGAACGCGCCGATGTTCAGGGTCGAGACCAGGTTCGGTGCAGCTTTGCCGAAGGTCACTACGTTGATTTGCAGTGCCGGTACGGCTGCGAATGAAGCAGTGGCCCAGAGGAACAAGGTGATTTCAGTCGGGATCAGCGCGACGCTGGTCCAGCTCAACACCGTGGAAATCACCGCCATCGCCACGAACACGCCAATCAGGGTGGCAGCGAGGCGTTTGTCTGCGAGCTTGCCGCCGATGATGTTGCCGACGGTAAGACCGAGACCGATCAACAGCAGCGTCCAGGTCACGCCTTTTGGCGAGACGCCAGTGACATCGCCGAGCAGCGGGGCGACGTAGGTGAAGAGGGTGAACATCGAGGCAGCGAACAGAGCGGTCATGCTCAGCGACAGCCAGATACCGGCGCCTTTGAGGGCGGCGAGTTCGGCGCGCATATCGAGCTTTTCTTCGTCACGTTTGGCCGGCAGGAAGCGGATCAGGCCGATCAGCGCGATCACACCGATCACGGTCACTGCCCAGAAGGTCGAACGCCAGCCGGCCTCCTGACCCAATGCGGTGCCCAGCGGCACGCCGAGGACGTTGGCCAGGGTCAAACCGGTAAACATCAGGGCGACTGCCGAAGCGCGTTTGTTCGGCGCCACCAGACCTGCCGCCACCACCGAACCGATACCGAAGAACGCACCGTGGCACAGCGCGGTGACGACACGGGCGAACATCAGCACGTTGTAGTCACTGGCCATCGCACAGAGCAGGTTGCCGACAATGAAGATGCCCATCAGCGCGACCAGTGCAGCCTTGCGCGGCAGTTTGGCGGTGGCCAGTGCCATGAACGGCGCACCGATGGCCACGCCCAGGGCGTAACCGGTCACCAGCCAGCCGGCGCCGGGTATCGACACACCGAGGTCGGCCGCCACATCTGGCAGCAGGCCCATGATGACGAATTCGGTGGTGCCGATGGCGAAGGCGCTCAAGGCGAGTATGAGTAGCGAGAGGGGCATCGTTGTTTCCTTGTGGGCTGGCTGACGTTAAGGGTCAGAGCTCTTTACTGAGTGTGCTGAGGAACGCCTGAATCACGTCCTCGTTACGTTTGAAAAAGTGCCATTGACCGGCCTTCTGGCTGCTGATCAGTCCGGCGCGTTGCAGGGTCGCCAAATGGGCGGACACGGTTGATTGCGACAGGCCGCAGCGTTGATCGATCTGCCCGGCGCAAATGCCGTACTCGTGGTTGTGCAACTGTTCAGGGAATTCGCCTTTCGGGTCTTTCAGCCAGTTGAGGATGTCTCGCCGTACTGGGTGTGCCAGGGCTTTTATTATTTCGTCGAGGTCAAGGTTCATGGCAGGGTGCTCGGTGTGTAAAACGCTATATCGCGATGAGGCGAACTTTAAATCGCTACTTCGCGATATACCAATATGATTTTGATCTGACGATCGCACAAATCGGTATATCGGGTTATAACGATACGTTGGGTGTATTGGAACGAGGGCGCGGTGCTAAGCTGCGCCCATGAACTATCTCGCACATTTGCATCTCGGTGGCCAGCGCCCCGACCAATTACTCGGCAGTCTGTATGGCGATTTCGTCAAAGGCCGGCTGCAAGGGCAGTTTGCCCCGGAGGTCGAGGCGGGGATTCAACTGCATCGACGGATTGACGTGTTCACTGATCGCCATCCGCTGGTGGACATCGCGCTGGGGCGGTTTTCCGATACCCGTCGGCGTTATGCCGGGATCGTCCTTGATGTCTTTTTCGACCACTGTCTGGCGCGGGACTGGCGGTTGTATGCGGATCAACCGCTGGCGCAGTTCACCGCTGACGTTTATGGAGTGTTGTCCCGCGAACCGCAATTGCCCGAGCGCCTGGCGAAGATTGCGCCGCACATGGTCGCCAATGACTGGTTGGGCTCGTATCAGGAGTTTGAAGTGCTTGATCAGGTGTTGCGCGGGATCTCCCGACGATTGAGCCGGCCAGGGGAACTGGCGGGGGCGATGCAGGAATTGCGGCGGTTGTATGAGCCGCTGAGTGAAGACTTCCGACTTTTCTACCCGCAACTCCAGGACTTCGCCCAAAACGCTGAGCCACTGAAGGTTTAAATGTGGGAGCGAGCCTGCTCGCGAAAGCGCAGTGTCATTCAACATTCATGTTGCTGATACACCGCTTTCGCGAGCAGGCTCGCTCCCACAGGGGGATGGGGGGGTCAAGCAGCGATCAGTTCGCCTGCCCGACGCGGTTTGGCCGGTTTCGCCACTTCGCCAAACAACACCTTCTGCACCGCCTGCTGCGCTTCAAACGCCAGCGCCGCACGTTCCCGACCCTCGCAGGCGATCGGCTTGAGCAGATGCACTTCGACATCGCCGCAATCATTGCTGAACAGACGCATCAGGTGCGACAGCAGATCATCGTCACCAATGAACGGTGCCAACGTATCGACTTCGCCGTCACGCAGATAACGGATCGCCACCGGTTGCAGCATCACCTCTGAATCAATCGCCGCCGACAGCAAGCGACCGTGAAAGGTGCGCAGTGAACGGCCATCGGTGGTCGTGCCTTCCGGGAACATCAGCAGTGAATGATCGGTTTGCAGGTGCCGGGTCATCTGTTTGCGGATCAACTGGCTATCGCCCGAGCCACGACGGATAAACAGGCTGCCAGCCTTGGCTGCGAGCCAACCGGCGACCGGCCAGGTGCGCACTTCGGCCTTCGATAGAAACGACAACGGTGTGAGCATGCCCAGCAGCGGAATATCGGTCCACGACACATGATTGCTGACCCACAACATCGGCTGCTTTGGCAGTTCACCGTGGACGGTCATGCGAAAGGGCAGGGCATTGCTCAGGCGCGCCATGAAAAAGCGCGACCAGCGCTGGCGACGTTCCATCGAGTGCGCCAGGCCAATCCTCTCGAACACGCCGAACAGACTGGCCATGGTCAATCCCAGCGATACCACCAGCAGCACTCGCGCGATCCGCGCGTAAACCCGCAACCGGCTCATCACACGGCCGCCTTGAAGTGCTTGGCGTAGCGCGGGCAGAGTTCGTCGCGCTTGAGCAGGATGAAGACGTCGGCGACCTGGAAGTCTTCGTCCCAGCACGGCTCGCCGCAGATCTTCGCGCCCAGACGCATATAAGCCTTGAGCAGCGGCGGCATTTCGGCGATCACGTTCGACGGAATGTCGAGGGTTGGCAGCGGTTTTTTCGGCTCGGCGCGCAAGTTTTCGGTGCACAGATAACGTTCGCGCAGACGCTGCATGATCGCGTGGGCCTGTACGCCACCGTCCTGCATCGGGATGCTCGCGCAACCCATCAAATAGCTGTAGCCGCCCTCGTTCAACACTTCGGCCAATTCACCCCACAGTACTGCAATCGTCCCGCCGTTACGGTAGGCCGGGTCGACGCAGGTGCGGCCGATTTCCAGGATCGGGCCTTGCAGATGCGCGAGGCCATGCAGGCTGAATTCTTCTTCGCTGTAGAACTTGCCAAGGCTGCTGGCGGCGGTGTGATCGAGCAACCGCGTGGTCGCGACCAGGCGACCAGTGTTGAGGTCACGCACGCCGATGTGGCTGCAGTGAACATCATAATCATCCATGTCCAGACCCAGTTCCGCGCCTTTCAGTTTGGCGTTGAACTCGCCGCTGAAGACGCTGAATCGCAGGGCCTGGGCTTGCTGCAAGGCTTCGGCGCCGATCAGGCGTTCGGCTTGCAGACGGCGTTCATTGCCGGTGTCGCTGATGCGGGCGATCTGAGTCATTTGAATCTCCGTACGGGCCTTGAACCCGTCATGGGTTGCAGCCGATCGACTTTCTTTATGCAGCCGTGTTGTGCAAAGTCAGGCTATGTAGCCCCGGTGTCATCGCCATGAACCTTTGGTGATGCTTATATGACAGCCCACAAGGAGCCTCTTATGCCCTGGCCAGATCTGTTGCAAAGCCGTGAACGATTGCCCGCCGTTGCTGACCTGGCCGAGGGTTTTGCGACGTTGTTGCAGCAGTTGGGCAACGTCACGCCGTTCGAATTGGCGGTGGCGGGCGGGCGGCGGATGGCGACGCCAGGGCTGGCGTTTCTGGTCGGTTATCAAGCGGCATTGCGCATGTTGTGGCCGAGCGCACCGCTGAGCCTCGGCGCGTTGTGTGCGACCGAACAGCGCAGCCTGCGTCCGTCCGACATGCAAACGCGGCTGACGGATTTGCGCTTGAGTGGCGCCAAGGACTTCGTCACCGCCGGCGATGCGGCGGACTGGCTGCTGATCGCCGCACGCAGTGAAGAGGCCGGCGCAACGCCGCGCCTGAGTCTGGCGGTGGTGTATCCCGGTGAGCCCGGTGTGACGGTGGAAAAACTGCCGGCTCTGCCGTTGATGCCCGACATCAGCCATGGCCGGCTGCATCTCGATGGGGCTCTGTGCGAGTTGCTCGCGGGGGATGGCTGGGATGCTTACGTCAAACCGTTTCGCACGCTGGAAGATGTCTATGTGCTGAGCGCGATGACCGCCTGGCTGTACGGCGTCGGGCAGGACAGCAACTGGCCACAGACGCTGCAACTGCGCTTGCTGGCGCTGCTGGCAGGCTGTGCGGAGATGAGTCGACAGCCGCCGAACAATCCGGCGGGGCATGTGTTGCTCGGTGGGTTGTTTGCGCAGTTTGATGCGCTCAAGACCGAGATTGACCAAGCGTTAAGCGAAGGTGATCCGGAATGGGCGCAGATGTGGCAGCGTGGTCAGGCGGTGATGCAGTTGGCGTCGGGCGCCAGAGCCAAGCGCCTGGCCAAAGCCATGCACAATCCCCTGTAGGAGCTCGCACAGGAACTGTCATTTTTCTGCGCTAGCATCAGCAGACTTTCTGCTGAGCCCTCACCATGTTCAAAGGCCTGTCGCTGTTTCTGCTGCTGATCAGCTTCACCGTTCAGGCCGAATCATGGCCCGGCGAACAGTGGCCGGTTGGTCCGCAGATCACAGCGGTTGAGGATCTTCAGGCCTACGCCTTCCCACCCCGCGACGACACCACTCGCCAGGGCATTCGCACCGATGCCTTGTTGATCATTCGCGATGGCCAGATCATCTACGAACGCTACGCCGGCCCGACTAACGCGCAAACCCCACACCTGACCTGGTCTATCAGCAAAAGTCTGATGGCTGCGGTGCTTGGCGTTGCCTACGGTGAAGGCCTGTTCAAGCTCGATGATCCAGCCGTGAAGTTCTACCCGGCGCTGGAAAAACACCCGACGATCACTATTGCCGATCTGCTGCATTGGGCCTCGGACATCGACTGGCAGGAAGACTATGAATACGCCCCGCTGAAATCCTCGGTGGTGGCGATGCTCTACACCCGTGGTCACCAGGACATGGCGCGATTCACCGCCGATCACCACAGCTACGCCGTACCGGGGCAGGCATTCCGTTACTCCAGCGGCGACAGCAATCTGCTGGCGGCAGCGTTGAAATCCATCGTCGGCCCACAGCGATATCCAGACTATCCGTGGACAGCACTGTTCGAACCGTTGGGCATCCGCCACGCCGTGTGGGAAACCGATGCCAACGGTACGTTCGTCGCATCGTCCTATGCCTACCTGACCGCGCGGGATCTGGCGCGTGTCGGTGTGTTGATGGCCCGCGACGGACGCTGGAATGATCGGCAATTGCTGCCCAAGGAATGGCTCACCTTCAACCTGCAACCCTTCGCCGGTTACAAGGCCAATCAGGATGAAGCCGTGCCCGGCGGCCACTGGTGGCTTAATCGCCCGGCGCAAGGCGCATCGTCACCGTGGGCCGATGCACCGCCCGATACCTTCGCCGCGCTGGGTCATTGGGGGCAGGCGCTTTACGTCATCCCCAGCGAAAAACTGGTGATCGTGCGCTACGCCGATGATCGCGACGGCAGCTACCGCCACAACGAACTGCTCAAGCGTGTGCTTGCGGCGGTGCGGCCATGAAGCGGTTCTTGCTGGTGTTGCTTGTCGTGCTGCTCGGCTGGATCGCCTATGAGCGCGAGAACCTCTGGGCCTTCCCGGACATCATCAGCGCCTACACGGCTAAGGAATATTGTTCGTGCCGCTACGTCATGAACAACGATGCCGAATATTGCCGTGGCTATGTGAAACAGTGGCTGCCAACCAGCGGCTTCAGCGATGACGTCGATAGCAAAACCATCACCGTCAGCGGCATGGGCCGCAGCAACAGCGCGCAATGGTTGAGTGAGCGCCAGGGCTGCCGCCTCAACCCCTGAACACACAATTGCCCTGCAAATAAAGAACCCTGTGGGAGCTGGCTTGCCAGCGAATGGCGGCGTGTCATTCAGCAAAAATTTCACCTGTGCCGGCCCAATCGCTGGCAAGCCAGCTCCCACAGGTGAAGCGTCAACAGTGGAACTTGTAGCTGTCGAAGGCTCGGGCCGCGATCGGACAATCTTTTGATCTTCGATTTGCAATAACGCCCCAGCCAGTTAATGTTCGGCTCAGGTTTATCGCCCCCACGAGTCCTCAATGTTCAACCGCTCCCTCTACAAAACCCTGTCCTGCCTGCTGCTGGCTGCCGCTGCGTTGCCGGCGCAGGCCAATTGGTACCTGGACGGCGAGTCGTCACGGCTGTCGTTTGTCAGCACGAAAAACGCCCACATCTCCGAAGTGCAGCGCTTTCTGGTGCTGCATGGCAAGGTCGATCCGAACGGTCGCGCCGAGGTCGAGGTCGAGATGGATTCGATCAACAGCGGCATCCCGCTGCGTGACGAGCGCATGCGCAAGGAGCTGTTCCAGATCGAGCAATTCCCCGACGCGACCATCACCACCCAGATCGACCTGCGCCCGATCAACGATCTGGCCCCCGGTGCGCAACTGGAGTTGCGTCTGCCGCTGACCGTCACTCTGCATGGCAAGCAACACGAGTACCCGGCCGAGCTCTTGGCAACGCGTCTTGATGATCGACGCTTCCAGGTGGTGACACTGGAGCCAGTGGTGATCAACGCCGAGGATTTCGATCTTGCCCCAGGGCTGGAAAGCCTGCGCAAATTGGCCGATTTGTCGGCCATCAGTTTGTCGGTGCCGGTGGGTGCGGTACTGATTTTCACGGCGCGCTGACATGCGCGGCGCGATCTTCCCTTGGCGTGACGGCAACCGTTTCGAGCTGTTGATCGACGGCCCGCAATTCTTCCCGCGCATGCTTGAGCAAATTGCCGGCGCCCAGGAGCAGATCGAACTTGAGCTGTACCTCGTCGAGGCTGGCGCCTGTGCCGAAACCATCGTCCAAGCGCTGGTGCTGGCCGCCGAGCGGGGTGTGCGCGTGCGCTGCCTGTTCGACGACTACGGCAGCCTCGCGTTTACCCTGAACCTGCGTAAACGCTTGACGCACGCCGGGGTTGAGCTGCGCTTTTACAATCGCCTGCACTGGCGGCGCTGGGTCGGCAATTTCTATCGTGACCACCGCAAACTGCTGCTGGTTGACCAGCGGCTGGCGGTGGTCGGCGGCACGGGTGTCACCGATGAGTTCTGGACCCCGGGGCACGACACCAGCGAGTGGCACGAAGTGATGGTGGAAATCAGCGGCCCGCTGGTGCTCGACTGGCAGCTATTGTTCGACCGCCAGTGGATCGCCAACCGCCATCGCCGTGCCTGGAAGCCATCCGCGCATGTCGGCTTGCCGCGTCTGCCCAAGGTGCCGGACATGGGCGAGGGCATGGGCCGCGTGGCTTACGCCGATGCCCGCCAACACCGCGACATTCTGCAATCACTGTTTCGCGCGCTGAACAGTGGGCAAAAACGTATCTGGATGGCCACGCCGTACTTCCTGCCGACGTGGAAAATCCGCCGCTCGCTGCGCAAGGCCGCTGCCCGAGGTGTCGACGTGCGCCTGCTGTTGACCGGGCCGCGCACCGATCACCCGTCCGTGCGCTACGCCGGGCATCGCTACTACCCGCGACTGCTCAAGGCCGGCGTGCAGATTTACGAATACCAGCCGTGCTTCCTGCACCTGAAAATGGTGCTGGTAGACGATTGGGTGAGCATCGGTTCGTGCAACTTCGATCACTGGAATTTACGCTTCAATCTGGAGGCGAATCTTGAGGCGCTCGATCCGTCGTTGACGGCAGCGGTGGTGGCGAGTTTCGAGAAGGATTTCGGCTTGAGTCAGCGGGTGAGCCTGGAGGAGTGGCAGAGGCGGCCGTTGTGGCGGCGGGTGAAACAGAGAATGTGGGGGTGGGTGGATCGGTTGGTGGTTAACATCCTCGACCGCCGCGGGTAAAACCGATTTTGAATACACCCTAAATCCAATGTGGGAGCGAGCCTGCTCGCGAAGGCGGTGTGTCAGTCAGTAATTGTTTATCTGAATGACCGCTTTCGCGAGCAGGCTCGCTCCCACAGGGTTTGCGGTGTGCTTGCAGTTACAGCAACTCAAAGCTCTGCTGCGTCACATTCTGAGAGTCCAGACCGATCTGCACGTTGAACTTGCCGGGCTCGGCGGCGTACTTGAGTTGGACGTTGTAGAACTTCAGCTCCTCCTCGGTGATGGTGAAGTGCACGACTTTCTGTTCGCCGGCCTTGAGCATGATTTTCTGGAAGTTCTTCAGTTCTTTCACCGGGCGAATCATCGAACCGGTAACGTCCTGAATGTACAGCTGCACCACGGTTTCGCCGTCACGCTTGCCGGTGTTCTTGACCATGACACTGGCGTCGAGCTTGCCGCTGGCATTCAGGGTGGTCGAGGACAGCGCCATGTCGCTCAGGCTGAAATCGGTATAGCTCAGGCCGTAACCGAACGGGAACAGCGGGCCCGTCGTGTCATCGAAATACTGTGAGGTGTAGTTGCCCGGTTTGCCCGGTGTGAACGGCCGGCCAATGCTCAGGTGGTTGTAGTAGGTCGGAATCTGCCCAACGGAGCGAGGGAAGGTCACCGGCAGTTTGCCCGACGGGTTGTAGTCGCCGAACAGCACGTCAGCGATGGCGTTGCCGCCCTCGGTGCCGCTGAACCAGGTTTCCAGAATCGCATCGGCCGACTGGTTCTCTTCGAGAATGGTCAGTGGGCGGCCGTTCATCAAGACCAGCACCAACGGCTTGCCGGTGGCTTTCAGCGCGCGGATCAGCTCGCGCTGTGTTTCCGGGATGTTCAGGTCGGTGCGGCTGGACGACTCGTGGGACATGCCACGGGACTCGCCTACGGCTGCGACGATCACGTCGGCATTCTTGGCGGCTTTTACCGCTTCATCGATCAGCACGTTGGCCGGGCGCGGATCATCAACCACTTCCGGTGCATCGAAGTTGAGGAAGTTCAGGTAATCGAGCACCTTCTTGTCGCTGGTGATGTTCGCGCCACGGGCGTAGATCAGGTTCGATTTGTCGCCGATAAGTGCGTTCATGCCGTCGAACAGGGTCACCGATTGCGCCGGACGACCGGCGGCGGCCCAACTGCCCATCATGTCGATCGGCGCCTTGGCCAGCGGGCCGACCAGCGCGATTTTTGCAGTCTTCTTCAGTGGCAGGGTTTCGTTCTGGTTCTTCAGCAGCACCAGGCTGCGACGCGCGACGTCACGGGCGTCGGCGCGGTGCAGGCGGCTTTCGGCGTAGGTGTCGGCCGGATCATCTTCAGCCTTGCCGATGCGCAGGTACGGGTCCTTGAACAGGCCCATGTCGTACTTGGCCGCAAGGACTTCACGCACAGCGTTGTCGATGTGTTTCTGTTCGATCTCGCCGGATTTGAGCAGCCCTGGCAGCTCTTTGCCGTACAGGGTGTCGTTCATGCTCATGTCGATGCCGGCCTTGATCGCCAGTTTCGCCGCTTCACGACCGTCGCGAGCCACACCGTGCTTGATCAGTTCAAAGATCGCGCCATGGTCACTCACCGCCAGTCCCTTGAAGCCCCAATCCCTGCGCAACAGATCGTTCATCAGCCACGTGTCAGCGGTGGCCGGAATACCGTTGATCGAGTTCAGCGCCACCATCACACCACCGGCGCCGGCATCGATCGCGGCGCGGTACGGCGGCAGGTAATCCTGGTACATCTTCACCGGGCTCATGTCGACGGTGTTGTAGTCGCGACCGCCCTCGACCGCGCCGTACAAGGCAAAGTGCTTGACGCTGGCCATGATGCTGTCGGCCGTGTTCGGGGCATCGCCCTGATAGGCCTTGACCATGACTCGGGCGATGCGCGAAGTGAGGTAGGTGTCCTCACCGAAACCTTCGGAACTACGGCCCCAGCGCGGGTCGCGGGAGATGTCGACCATCGGCGCGAAAGTGATGTCGAGGCTGTCGGCAGCGGCCTCTTTGGCGGCAACGCGCCCGGAGCGACCGATGGCGTCCATGTCCCAGCTCGAAGCCAGGGCTAGCGGAATCGGGAAAATCGTACGGTGACCGTGGATCACGTCGTACGCGAAAAACATCGGAATCTTGAGGCGACTGCGCATGGCAGCGTCCTGCATCGGACGGTTTTCCGCGCGGGTGATCGAGTTGAACGTACCGCCGATGTTGCCGGTGGCGATCTCCTTGCGGATCAGCTCGCGGGGCATTTCCGGGCCGATGCTGATCAGGCGCAGCTGGCCGATCTTTTCGTCGAGGGTCATTTGCTTCATCAGGTTGCTGATGAAGGCGTCCTTGTTTTCCAGAGGTACCGAGGTCTCAGCGGCCAATACTTGATGACTGGCCAGACTGACGAACAGGCCCAGCAAACACAGCTTCTTCATGAATATTTTTCTCAAGGGCACAAACGGCAATGCAATGCCGGCCAGCCAAAATTTAGGGAGCGACTATTGTTGTTCGGGTGCGGGCGCAAAAACGCCAAGCCAAAAAAACACCGTTGACCGCAGGCAGCTCGACCGCGCAGGCACTTTTTAGCCCATTGACCGGTCGCAATCCAGTGGCGCGGCCGATTATGCCCCAACCACCGGCTGAGAAGGTTTCGCGCTCGGCTTTTTAATGAAATGTGTCAGGGAGCATCACTGCAATGAATGTAAGTCCAACCTATCGCTCGCGTTTGCAGGTCGCCACATTGTTGATGCTGGCGACTTTTCTGACTGCGTGTGGCATCAATAACATCCCGACCCTCGACGAACAGGCCAAGGCCGCGTGGGGGCAGGTGCAGAACCAGTACCAGCGCCGCGCTGACCTGATCCCCAATCTGGTGGAAACGGTGAAGGGCTACGCCGCCCACGAAAAGGAAACCCTGACCGCAGTGATCGAAGCCCGTGCGAAAGCCACGTCGATTCAGGTTGATGCCAGTACTCTCGACAATCCCGAGAAGCTCAAGCAGTACCAGCAGGCGCAGGATCAGTTGAGCGGCGCATTGAGCCGTTTGATGGTGGTGTCCGAGCGTTATCCGGATCTGAAGGCCAATCAGAACTTCCTCGCCCTGCAATCGCAGCTCGAAGGCACGGAAAACCGCATCGCCGTGGCGCGACGCGATTTCATTCTGGCGGTGCAGAAGTACAACACCGAGATCCGCACTTTTCCCGGTCGCCTCTGGCACAGCGTGATGTACAGCGACCTGCCGATGCGCGAAACCTTCGAAGCCACCACGCCCGGTGCGGAAAAGGCCCCGCAAGTGAAGTTCTGATTCGAGGTTGCCCATGCGTGTGTTGAAAATAGGCCTGGTGCTGATGCTGTGGATGTTCGCCGTCAGCGCCCGGGCCGAGTTGACGTTCCCGGCGCTGAGCGGGCGCGTGGTGGACGAGGCGCAGATGATCGAGCCATCGGTGCGCGCGCAATTGAGCCAACAGTTGCAGGCCCACGAACAGGCGAGCGGTGAGCAATTGGTCGTGGTCACGCTGCCCGATCTGCAAGGCACCACCATCGAGGATTATGGCGTCCAGCTCGGTCGTCATTGGGCCATAGGGCAAAAGGACAAGAATAACGGCGCGCTGCTGATCGTTGCCCGTGACGAGCGCAAATTGCGCATCGAAGTCGGTTATGGCCTGGAAGACCGGCTGACCGATGCGCAAACCTCGGTGATCATCCATCAAGTCATCACGCCCGCGTTCAAGACCGGCAATTTCAGCAAAGGCATCACCGACGGCGTGGCGGCGATGCTGGTTGTGCTGGGCGGCAATCCGCTGGACGAACCGTCGACGGTGTATGAGTCCAGCGGGGACCCGCAGAGCGATTTCATCTCGCGCCATCCGACGTTGTTCGTTTTTCTGGTGATGTTGTTCATCCTGACGGTGTTTGTCTGCCAGATGCTCGGTATCCTGCCGACCGGCCGTGGCGGCTCCGGTGGCGGCGGAGGTTTTGGCGGTGGCGGCGGATTTGGTGGCGGCGGTGGCGGTGGGGGCTTCAGCGGCGGCGGGGGCAGTTTCGGCGGCGGTGGTTCGTCCGGCGGCTGGTGACATTAAAAGAATAATGAGCAGGCACTTTTTGACATGGCATTACTGACTGAACACGAACAACGCAAAGTCGCCGAGGCGATCGCACGGGTCGAGCGCGACACCGATGCCGAACTGGTGACAGTGCTGGCGGCTCGCGCCGATGACTACGCATACATCCCGCTGCTGTGGGCCAGCCTGCTGGCGCTGGTGGTGCCGGGCGTCGTGCATTATCTGACCGGCTGGCTGACCCTGCGCAGCCTGTTGCTGGTGCAGTGGGGCCTGTTCATTGTGCTGTGCCTGCTGTTTCGTCTGCCGAAGATCACCACACATCTGGTGCCACGCCGTGTACGACACTGGCGCGCATCGAACCTGGCGCGGCGACAGTTTCTCGAACAGAACCTTCATCACACCGTGGGCAGTACCGGCATGCTGATTTTCGTCTGCGAGGCCGAGCGCTATGTGGAGATTCTGGTGGATGAGGGGATCTCGAAGCGGTTGGGCAATGAAAGCTGGGATGTGATTGTCGCCGCGTTTACCGAGCAGGTACGGCAGGGGCGCACGCTTGAGGGGTTTGTCACCTGCATCGAGGCGTGCGGGGAATTGCTCAAGGTGCATGTGCCGGTGACGCAGGTGCGCAATGAGTTGCCGAACCGGTTGGTGGTGTTGGCCTGAGAAGGATTGTCTGACTTGAAATCCAGCCCCTCACCCCAGCCCTCTCCCAATGGGAGAGGGGGAAAGGGAGCCGATATTTGTTGGTTTCAAAACCTGAGTTCGGCTCGATAATTCAGGTCGGCGTAGCTTGAGATAACACCTCGGTCAGTTCCCTCTACCTCTGGGAGAGGGCCAGGGTGAGGGCCTCATTTAAAACCGTTCGGTAAATAAGAGCGTGTCCCCAACCCCCATCCCCCCTAAAATACC
>NZ_JAENSQ010000069.1:0-5031 GCF_016613125.1 Pseudomonas sp. MF6776 | reverse complement strand
CGCGGCGTTGGTAGACCGGCGGCTTGGCCTCAGGTGCTCTGACCCACTTGCGAATCGTGTTGCGCGCCAACCCGGTGCGCTTGGCTATCTCATGCAGCGACAGCTTGTCGCGGAAATACATCCGGCGAATTTTGCCCATCATTTCCATACTGATCACCCTGTGTTCTCCTGCTCAAAAATTGAGCAGAAGCAGTTGAACACCTGGGTCAGTTTTCAGTCGGCAGAACAGCCTCTACTGGGTCAGTTTTCGGTCAGCGGCAACAATCAGGGGCGCGCATCACACATGCAGGCGGTGATAGGGCGTTTTACCGGCCATCAACCGACAGCATCACCATGCCCGAGCGCGGCCAGTTTCCCTCGGCCGACAACTACTACGCGACCGCACTGCATGAGCTGGGGCATTGGACTGGCCACCCTTCGCGGCTTGACCGTGACTTGTCCAACCCATTCGGGTCGGAGGGGTACGCCAAGGAAGAGTTGCGGGCAGAGATTTCCAGCATGATCCTGGGCAACGAGCTGGGTATTGGCCACGATCCTGGTCAGCACGTTGCGTATGTCGGGTCATGGATCAAGGTGCTGCAAGAAGATCCACTTGAGATCTTCCGGGCAGCCGCGGATGCCGAGAAAATCCAGGCTTTCGTCCTGGCGTTTGAACAGCAGCAAGTTCAAGACCACCAGGTGGACACCGCGCAGCTAGGCCAAGAGCAGGCCGAGGTATTGGCCCATATCCAGGAAGCCCACAAGAACGCCAATCCTGGATACAGCGCCCTGGAGTCGTGGCAGACCCTGGAGCGCACTGCCGAAGCTAACGGCCTCAAGGCAATGCTTCGCTGGTCGAATGCTGGCGAGTACGAGGCGGATATTCGCGTCGAGTACCAGGATACAGACGGAAAATTGATCCCAGTACATAGCGAGCTGCACAGCGGCGACGGTAAAGCTGTGAGCTGCATCGAGGGGCAGCGAGTTCCAGGCACTGGCATGACTTCGGATGATGAGTGGCAGACGAACGCCCTCAACTCTGCAATCGCCACAGCCCGGCATCGGCAGGAACAGCAGGAGGCCAAAATGGAGCAGGGACAGCAGTTGCCCCAACAGGAAATCACACAGCAGCAACTGACCGCCGAGCAATGGGTGCTGGACAAGCTGAGTAGCGACCTTCGCCCTGCCATTGGCCGGATGAACGAGCGGCAGCTAGACACTGTGCAGAGTGTTCTGGATTCGATGCACCCAATGGGCAACAACAACCCGTTCTGGCAGCGCCATGAGCCAGCCGCCGAAGCCATGTACCAGGATGTTGACCAGGTAGAGAAGCAGATATTCGATGCTACTGATGCGGTCAGCGACCGGCGCGAAGTGCTCCAGGGCCAGGGGCTGGTTCAGGCTGATGATATGCAGCAAGCAGTCGAGCAAGCACGACTGCGAGAAGCGCAGGTGCGACAAAACCCGAACAGCACTGACGAGGACATTTCTGCGGCCAAAGAAGAGCGAAAAAATGCCGAGGTGGCGCTTGCTCTAAATGATCCTGAAATGCAGCGGCGAATAGCCGAACTCGAAAAGAGCGAGGCCCGTAGCGAGCAGAGCAGTACCAGCGTGGCCAAGGAAAAGACCTGGTTGGCTGTTCCATACGAGCAGCGCGACGAGGCCAAACAGGTCGCTGGCAAGCTACAGAGCGGCCGTCCCGCCATCGGTTTCGATAAGCAGACTAAATGCTGGTACGCGCAGCCTGGCGCAGACCTGGAGAAGCTACAAAAGTGGCTGCCAGAGAACCAAGTTCGCCAGGCCCCCGCGATGGAGCCGCGAGAAGAGTTCGCCCAGGTCATGAAGGAAGCCGGCCTAGTGGTTGATGGAGAGCACCCCATCATGGACGGCAAATGGCACCGAGTCCCGGTCGAGGGGGGAAGCAAGGGCAACACCTCGGGAGCTTATCGGGGGTTCGAGCTGGAACCCGGCGAGAAAGGCGTTCCTGCAGGTACGATTCAGAACCACCGCACAGGCTTCCAATCAAACTGGAAAGCCAAGGGCTACGCGCTCAGCGAGGGCGACAAAGCATCTTTCAATGCCGAAGCTGCGCAGCGGCAAGCCCAGCGAGAGCAAGAGCGGCTGGTGAATCAAGCCCGCGCAGTTAAGGCGATCGGCGAACTGCTGGCGATCGCACCACAAGCAACAGCGGATCACACCTATCTCCAGAACAAGGAGGCCAGGCCCGGCGACCTCAAGGTTGTACCTGCGGACACAGCGGGCTTGCCTGCCGATTCGATCATCCTCATTGGGAAAAATGCTAGGGAGTCGAAGGCGCTGCGCGAGGCCAACCCGGATAATCTGGTCTTCACAGCCGGCGACTTGCTGCTGACCGCACAGGACAGCAATGGCAACCTCAAGGCTGCGCAGTCAATTCGCGCCAACGGCACGAAGATGTTTGCCAAGGGCACCGAGAAACACCAGAACTTCCATGTCGTCGGCGGCGCTGGCCTGGAGGCTCTGCAAGCAGCTCCTGCCATCGTGATCGGCGAAGGCTATGCCACGGCCGATACGCTGTCCCAAAGCCTTGGCTACGCAACCGTTGCGGCGTTTGACTCGGGCAACCTTCCCCATGTCGCCGCGCAGATGCGCGAGCAGTTCCCCGACAAGCCAATTCTGATTGCCGGGGACAACGATCTTCACCAGGAGCTGATTGACGGCAAGAACCCAGGCCGAACTAAGGCCCAGGAAGCGGCGAAGTCGGTAGAAGGCAAGGCCATCTTTCCGATCTTCGCACCAGGCGAGCAAGCCTATCCGGCTGGAGTGGAACCCATCGACCCGGAGAAGGCCCGCGCCAATAAGCTGACCCCTGAGCAACAAGAAGCTATCAACCAGATGAAGCGTTTCACGGACTTCAACGACCTGGCCACCAAAAGCAGCCTCGGCCGTGAGGCCCTGGATCGCCAGGTGCGGTCGGAGGTTGGCTTAGCCATCGAGAAGCACCAGGAGCGCATCGAGCAGAAACGCCTCGAGCAAGTTCAGACGCAGGCAGAGAAGCAACAACCGCGACGGGCAATGTCGCGCTAACAAGGAGAAGTTGAAGTGGTAATGAAAATTGCAAACCGCAATAACGGCGATGCCGGCGTTCTCATGAAGCCCGAAGGCAGCGTGAAAATCGTAGTGCTGAATGGCAGCCGTCAGATCGACCAGGTTGTACCTGGTGCGGGGAAAGATGGAGAACCGGGCTGGGTCACCATGAAGGTACAGCCAGAGGCAGGATTGCCTAAAGGCATCCACCAACTGAGCGACGCCACTAATCCAGCCAAGAACGTCCACCCGCAAACCTACGGTGGACAGGTGCTGCACGTTGACCAGAAGCATGTCTATCAGTTCGGCCCCAAGGGAATCGTCCAGCATGATCGCAAGCTGTTCGAGAAGGAGCCGGTAGTGGGCAAGTGCTACGAGGTGTCCTATAGCCGAGGTGTTGGCAAGGTCAAAGCAGAGCTGAGCCAGGAGGAAGGGGCCAAGCTGCAAGCGAAAAAGGCGCATACCCTGTGAAAGAGGCTGTCGGCCGGCGCTTAGCCCTGGAAGCGTCTCGACTCAACCTGACTGGCACCGAGACTGCTGCCAGGATTGGCTGTTCCCGGCGCACCTGGTGCTACTACGAAGCAGGGAAGAGCTGCCCGGATGCGGTGGCCTTGGCCAGTCTCGACCAGCTGGGTTTTGACGTGTTGTACGTCATTACCGGGCGCAGGGGTAAAGCGCTGTAGTAGAATCGCCGCCGCTGTACCTTTGGTCAGCGGCAGGCTGGAGTCGCAAGACTCGCCCAGGTGCTCACCCCCTCACGTCTACTTCTGTGGCACCGCGCTCGCTGATCGTCCTATTACAAAGCCCTCGCCTTGAGGGCTTTTTTTCGTCTTCGCGTCAGCAGGCGAAGGCCAGCGCCTCGATCCGTGGGAGTTGTTCATCACGTCCAGGAGCGCGCCAGTTTGTCGGTAGCCACCTCGATCCGTGCGCCCCCCTGACAAATTGTCACCCCTCTACACACGCGGTTTCAGGGGCGCATCACCTGATCCGTGGGAGTTGTTCATCACGTCCAGGAGCGCGCCAGTTTGTCGGTGGCCACCTCGATCCGTGCGTCCCCCCTGACAAATTGTCACCCCCTCTACACACGCGGTTTCAGGGGCGCATTACCTGACCCGTGGGAGTTGTTCATCACGTCCAGGTTCACGCCAGGTCGGCCGGAGGCCTATTCCCGATCCCGCGCCGGCAGGTGTCGATAGAGAGTTGGCAACGATACCCCGATGGACATGGCCACCTCCTTGGCGTCCATCCCGTTGCTCAGCAACGTTTGTGCTGCCTCGGTTTTTGCTGGGGTCATTACCGGACGCCGGCCACCGACCTTTCCGCTACGCCTAGCGGCTTCCAGGCCGGCCCTGGTTCGCTCCAGGATCAATTCCCGCTCCATTTCCGCCATAGCGGCAAGGACGTGGAAGAAAAAGCGTCCAGCGGTTCCTTTGGTGTCGATACCGTCAGTGAGCGAACGAAGATCGACCTTCCGCGCATCAAGTTCGGCAGCAAGGTCAACCAGCCCTTTCATTGAACGACCAAGGCGATCCAGCTTCCACACGACGAGCGTGTCACCCTCGCGGGCGAAAGCCAGTGCATCTATCAGGCCGGCGCGGTCTAGTTTCTTCCCGCTGGCCTTATCGGTGAAAACCTTGTCGCATCCAGCCGCTTGTAGTGCGTCGAGCTGGAGGCGTAAGTCTTGATCGACAGTTGAGACGCGAGCGTAGCCAATCAACATCAGGTGACCACCTGATTAGCGGTCTGGGTTCTGTGGGTCATGGCCTTCTTCTCAAATTTCGTTCTCCCGAGGGTATTTGAGAAAGTTTTTTTGAGAAAGCGTTTTGAGACAAAAAAAGCCCCGCGTTGCGGGGCCTTGGTGTCACTTTCAGAAGGCGACAGCACGAAATATCAAAAGTCGACCGCACGGTCTTTTCTGACGTTGGAGTCGCCTCAGAAAACGGAAAATAAAGCACGCTAAGGCGTAGTTCCCTCGGGCTACACCGC
>NZ_JAENSQ010000068.1:0-5098 GCF_016613125.1 Pseudomonas sp. MF6776 | reverse complement strand
TGAGTCAGCTGCCGGTAATGCGTAGTCATCTGCGCTTGAATCCTTCGGTGTGAGAGCCTGGATTCTACCGGTGGCTGGCTCTCTGCCTCTCGTTTCAAGCGTTGCGCTTATTCTATGAATTCAGGCCTAGTAGGCCCTGAACGCCATAAACTGCTACTTGGCCGGTAACTGCTAGTTTTTTTAGGCTCGCCCAGGGGTCAATGTTGTTCTGAGAGGCTTCCAATTGAATTTGCAGTGAGCGGAATTCATTGAGAGCAGCTCCGAATGATAGTGCGCCGACAATCCCCCCAAACAGAGTCAACGTTGGAGCCGCCGCAGCACCACGGCTTATCTCATGAACTCCCTTCCCCAAAATCACCCAATTCTGAATCACCGCCCCCAATGCTGCCCCTGCGTACAAATACGCTGACATGCTATCCGCCTGCCGTTGCGCATCGCTGCCTTCCAGCGCCGCTGCCTGTCCGGCATAGGTGCCGGCGTTGAGAATGTTGACCACCAGCGCCGCCAGCGGCAGTAGGCCACCCGAGGCTTTGATCGAGGGTGCGTTGACGATGCCGTTGACGCGACCGAGGCTGATGGCCTGAGCGGTGCTTCGGGTCCATTGGCTGAGGGCTTCAGCGTTCTGGCCGACTAAGCGCCAGACTTTGATACCGTTCTCTACGCCCTGCACAAGGCGGGTTTTATCGCCGAGGCGGATGACCAGGAATAATCCCATTGCCATCGCCGTGCCTTTGCTTACATGAATCAAAGACGCGCCGAGGCGGGTCATGGTCGCCGTCCAGGCACCTTCCAGATTGCTCGCTAACCGCTCGATATTGCGCAGGGTGTCCGCGTCCAGAATCTTGAGCGCGGCTGCGCGGGAATCTGCAAGGTTTTCCAGACTGAGCGCCGTGACCAGTTCGTTGAGGCGTGAAGTGTTGTTCACCGCCGCTTCCAGGCTCGGACTCCACGCCTGGAACACCAGACGCAGCAAACCGGGATCCTCGCTATTCACATAGTCGGCAAACTGTTTCGCGCCTTCGCTACGGCTGCACTGAGCGCTGAGGCAAGCGATCGTCAGGCTTTCCAGCCACTTGAGGTGCTCTTCGCTGCTCTGGTCGACAAACCACGTGCCGCTGTCGTTGCGTGGCAGGTAGGTTTTGCGATCGGCGTACAGCAATTGATGGCGTTCTTCGACCTGTTTGAAGTGCTGCGGCGCCTCCTGATCCAGCCAATGGTCCATGCTCGCCAAGTCGATGTATTCACCAACTTTGGTTCCGCCGCCACCTTCCAGATTGCTGGTTTTTTCCTGGCGATAATCTCGCACGACTTGTTGCGCTTCCTGATGTAGCTCGCTCGGGATGAAGCTGCGCACCTTGTTCAGTACGGCCTCTTCACGGGATCGAACCTGAGCCAACAGGCCATCCGCTTGGGCATGCCCATACTGTCGGCCGCGTTGTTGGTTGATGCGTGTTTCTTCCAGCATCAGGGTGTTCAGCTGCTTTTGACTGTCGATCAGGGTGTCGCCCTGTTCCGGTGTCAGTTGCAGGTTGTGTTCGCGATACCGGTAGTTGAGCAGGTTGGCAACTTCGCCACCGTCTTCGGTGACCATGTTGCGGATAAAGCTGCCGATGGTCTGGCGCAAGCTGTTGTCGGCTACCCACTCTTCGTGTTCAGCCTCGACCTTGTTCTGTTCGTGGTCGATATCCCGCAACACCCCCAGATCATCATCCAGTGCAGCAAACACAGCATACAGCGGAGCTGACTCGCTCTTGGCTTTGTCCAGCCAGGCTTGCGTAGGTGCCAGTTCCCATGGGCTGGCGCTCCAATTCCCAGGCTCGACCACGGGCTCGCCCGGTGGTTGCGTGCCGGCAGCCTGTTCGCGTTCGCGCAGAGATTCCGAGCTGGCGGAGTAGGCTTTGATATTGTCTTGAGTAGGCGCGGCTTGCGCCGTTTTGCGTTGTTCTTTCACGCCTTCGCGGTCAGTCGCGCCGCTCTTCTGATGTTCATGCGCAAGGGTTTTTTCGCGCACTTTCGGCATAAGTTCGGCCACCAGTGTCGGGGCTTTTTCGAGCGGTGGGCAGTGTTTGGCCGACAGGCGTTTGGCTACGTCGGTAAGGGCGATCTGACGCATGCGCTTGCGTCGTTCACCGGTCTTTTTCAGGCGCTCGCAGGCGTCTTTGCCCAATGGCACTTCGCTGTAGAGCATCCACGCGTCGGTGCTTTTGTTCAACGCGATTCCGGCGTTTTCACCGGTCGTCAGAGCAGAGTGGGGTTGCGTCAGCGGTTGTTCAACCAGCAAACCATCAGACGCCACCGCGTAGCGTTTCAATGGTCCTTCGGCATGCCAAAGATAGGCGTAGCCCGCGCGCAAGCGACGCAAGGCCATCGGGTGGCTTTTGGTCGGGCTGGATGGCGCGAAATCGGCGTGTTTGGCGGCCTGTTCGGCCATTGCGTAGCGGCTGGGAACCACAAAGATTTCGGGTTGGCGCGCAGGGCAGGTGGTAGCCGGGCTGGACAGGTCTTCGTCGCCGAACTGGCATTGTGCAGCCTGATCTGCAGCGGCCAGGTTGCGGTTTTTATCGAGCGGTGCGGTGGTCATGCATTGGACTCCTTGTCAGTCAGCAGCCAATGGCGATGCAGTTCTACCAACAAGGCATCCAGGCGTTGTGTGGCATTGAGTGTCGGCTGTTGAAAAATCTCGCGGTAGGCATGATGTTCAGGCGCTTGGGGGAACTCGGTCCCGTGCTCGGCAACCAGAGCAGACCAGCGTGCCACTTCGTTGGGCGCCGAGTAACCGTGGCTGGCGGCGCCTTCACGGCAAAGGACCGCCCATTGCTGCTGTTCGACGGCCGAGCGCTGAGCCAGGCAGTCGGGAAAGTAGGTACGAACGTGCTCCAGCAACTGTTGATCAAACATTTCCAGCTTGCCTTGATTGAGCCGTTGCAACTTTTGCTCATCGAGGTGAAGCCACGGACGCTCAGCATATTGCTGGGCGCTTTGGCGATCCTGCTCACGAACGATCCACTGTTCTTCCTGGCCTTCTCGCGCTGGCAGACGTACGCGTCTGATCGGGCCCATCACGTGATCTTTTTCCCCGGGGTTCAGGGTCGGCAGCCAATGGCGCATGACTCGCGGGTCGTAGTAGCGAAACAGCATTGACGCTTCACCGGTCACCCGCGCGTGGATGAGGCTGCGCAGATGTTCAGTCAATTGCTGTAGAGGCGCGTCGCTTTCGATGATGAGGCCAGCATCGTTTTGCCAGTCATCAGTGAAGGCCTTTTCAAGTGCGCTGTTGGCTCGCAAGACGATCAGCGCAGGGCCGACATCAAATACCTCTTGGTAGGGCGTTGCGTGATACAGCCATTCGATAACAGGGTTGTCGTCCAGACTGTACAAACGGGACGGAAGGTTTTCGATCTTTGCTCCATCCAGAAGCAGATAACGCGTGGCACCGGGGATCATTTCATCGCCTTCAGTTTTTGGCATATCTCGCAGATCGGCTGAGCCGTTGTGGCCGCCCGTTTCAGGGTTTGACGCAACGCCGGCCCCAACAACAGCCCGGCCTTGTCGCTGTCCGCTTGCTTCAATGGCCCCGGCAACAACGGCGCAGCGCCCGTGCCGCTACCCGGTCCACCGCCAGAGTTCATATTGATCACCGGCCCACTCATGGTCACGCCGCCAGCATCAATCTTGATAAAGCTGCCGCCACCGACCAGGGTCAATTCGGCGCCGGCTTCCATCACGACTTTCATACCACTGCTCAGGTGGATCTCCTGCCCCGCATCAATGAACTGCCCAGTCCCAATCTTGATGTGCTGATTGACGCCCACGGTCAGGTGATCATTCGCCCGGGCCTCAACTTTGCGATCGGCATAAACCGTGTGGTGTTCCTCGGCCTTGAATTCCGTGTAGCTGTTCTTTTCAACGGTGTCGTGGCGTTCGTTGCCGACCCGAATCTTCTGGTCGTGTTCGACGTTCTCGTCCCAGTCGCGCTGGGCGTGGAGGTAGATTTGTTCCTGACCTTTCTTGTCTTCGATGCGTAGTTCGTTGTAGCCGCCGCCACCCATTGAGCTCAGGGTTTTGAAGGTACTGCGGGTTTTGTTCGCCGGCAGCGCGTACGGGACGGTGTTTTCCTTGTGGTACAGGCAGCCGCTGATCAGTGGCTGATCGGGGTCGCCTTCAAGGAAGGTGACCAGCACTTCCATGCCGATGCGCGGGATGGCGATGCCGCCGTATTGGGCGCCGGCCCACGCTGAAGACACGCGCAGCCAGCAGCTGGTTTTGTCGTCGGCCTGGCCTTCGCGGTCCCAGTGGAATTGGACTTTGACGCGGCCGTATTGGTCGCAGTGGATCTCTTCGCCTTTGGGGCCGGTGACCACGGCGCTCTGGCTGCCGAGGATGCGCGGTTTCGGGTGGCGCAGGGGCGGGCGATTCGGCACGTCCCATGGCGTGGCCTGGAAGCGGTTGCGGTAGCCCTGATGGAAATCGTCTTTCAGCGCGGTGGTGTCACTGGTCACCGACTCTTCCAGCACTTGCGGCTGTTTGCCTTCGTGCAGGACTTCGGTGAGCAGCCAGAGGTCGTTCCATTTGGCTTTCGGGTGTTGAGTCAGCGCGAGAAAGTGGCCGCTGACCAGCAACGGCTGATCGCTCTTGCCTTCAGCCAGTTGGAAGTCGCTGCGGTGGCGTTCGAGGGCGCGTTTGGCCAGGTGTTTGCCGCGTTCGCGGTCGATGAAGCGGCCAGGGTAGTCGTAGTCCTCGAGGTCGGGCACGGCATCGCCGCGGTTTTCGCTTTCGAGGGTGATGCGCGGTTTTTCGAAGTCGTAATCGCGGCGGGAGGTGCGGCTGGTGCGGGTTTCCAGGCGCAGGTCGAAGCGCTTGATCACCGGGTCGCTGGCGACCATGCCGGAGTCTTGCTGATAGGCCACAGGCTTGAGTTTCGGGAACACCGTCTGGTCATCGCCGAACACCAGTTTGTGCGCCGTGGCGCTATGCTGGAAGTGGTAATGAATACCTTCTTCTTCGCACAGGCGCTGGATGAAATGCAGGTCCGATTCATCGTATTGCACGCAGTAGATGCGCTCGGGGTAGATCGAGCCGGTCTTGAATTCGTAGGCGT
>NZ_JAENSQ010000067.1:0-6921 GCF_016613125.1 Pseudomonas sp. MF6776 | reverse complement strand
TAAGCGCTTCGACTTCAAGTGTCCGATCGAGGTTATGGACGAGGTGATGCAGGAAGCTATGGCTATGCGGCATGATGCTCCAGCTTCAATTCAATAACCGTGTTGCACTCAGCTCCTGTAACCGCCCTTTCTAAGGCGTTTGGAGGGGACTTTATTGAGTTTACGCCCGAATCGCACATCTGCCTGAACCCGTTCGAGCTGGTGCAAGTTTACCAGGACGAAGAGGATGTTCTGATTGGCTTGCTCTGCGCAATGGCGGCGCCGACACAACCGCTGGTCGACCTGCAAATCGCCGGCCTTCGCCAGCACTGCGCAATGGTCTGGGACGCCAAAGGGCGTGAGATGATTGTCGATGACGTCGAGAAATCACTTCTAGCGGACAAGGATTCCCGTATCCAGGATATCGGCAAGCAATTGTTCCCGTTTACGTCGAAGGGCATGTACGGCAAGTACTTCAATGGCCGAAACAACGTCGATTTCAAAAACCCATTTACGGTTCTTGAATTGGAGGAACTGAAGGGGCGCAAGCATCTTCAACAAGTGGTCCTCCTGCAGCTGATCTACCAGATCCAGCAGGCCATGTTCCTGGGTGATCGGGACAGAAAAAAGATCGTTGTAATCGACGAGGCATGGTCGTTGCTCACCGAGGGCGACGTGGCCAAGTTTATCGAGCACGGCTATCGACGTTTCCGGAAATACAACGGCGCAGCCATCACCATCACGCAGTCCGTAAATGACCTGTATGCAAGTCCGACGGGCCGTGCCATTGCAGAAAACTCGGCGAACAGTTTCCTGCTCGGGCAAAAGCCTGACGCGATCAACATGATCAAGCGGGAAGGGCGTTTGGCTCTTAGTGAAGGTGGCTTCAGCATCCTCAAATCGGTTCATACCATTCGAGGTCAATATTCAGAGATCTTCTTTCAGACAGAGCAAGGCACTGGAGTTGGGCGTCTCACGGTAGATAACTTTTCAAAGCTACTTTACTCGACAACACCAAAAGACGTAAGCGACATCAATATTTACATCGGCCAAGGGCTGAATACAGCTGAGGCAATTAATGCCGTGATGCGAGATCGTGGGGTGGCAGCATGAAAGATTTAATTTTAAACGCGGTTGTTTCTTTGATTGTTGCAGTTGCGGTGGTTTTTGGTCATGACTTCGTAAAAGTTCAGGATTCAGGGACTCCAATTGCAGTAGTTAATTATGACGTTGTTGCGGGCCGCGCAACGCTCGATGCGCCAGAGAAGGCTGAAGCTGGTTATGAACAACTGCGGGCGTCGGCAAGTAAGCTTGCGGCCGCGGGATTCGTAGTGATTGATTCGCGTGCGTTGACTGCATACCCGCCAGATCTAGAGGTGCCTTCCCCAGTTCAGGAAGAAGATAAAACCTCGAGGGCTAAGGATGAATAAGCACGCGCGATTTATGATTCGTGCTTTGCCAGTAACTGCATTAATGGTCGCGGCTAGTCTGTATGTGACCACCCGCTACGGTGTGGGTATTGATCCCCAAAAAAATACTTGCCTAGATTGGCGAGTGTTTATCATTGATAAGCACAATAAGTCTGTCGAGCGCGACGGTATTTATGCGTTCAAATCAACACAGATGGAGCCATACTTTCGTAACGGTACGGTCATCATCAAGTACGTCCGTGGCGTGACGGGCGATCGTGTCACGGTGAATCCTGACCAGATCTCTATCAATGGAAAGGTTCGCGGGCAGGGTCTTTTGTTGGCTGATAAATTGGGGATGCCGACAACCCGGTACGTCAGAGACGAGATTGTACCGCTCGACAAATACTGGTTTATGGGAACCTCCTCAGACAGTTTTGATTCCAGGTATTGGGGCTATGTCGGTCAGAGTGAAGTTATTGGAAAGGCGTACCCGATATGGTAGGCCGGACTGCTGCTCTGGTTTTGTTGTTGATGGCCCCCGCGACCGCCTGCTTGGCTGATTTAAATTTTGCCGCTCACGAGAAGGATGCTATTGAACAGTTTTCAGCAGAGCTTGATCAAATTAAGCATCAGACAGACAGTCAAGTTGATTTCACTTTAAAAAATGAAGACTTTACATTTGCTAAAGCACCTGCACCGCAAGCGCCTGAGGCAAGCTCTCAGCCAGTTATCGATGATAGGAAGGTCATATACCAAATATTTGTGTCTTGGTCTCTTGGAGAACAGGAAATCAAGGATCTTCTCGTTCTATACAATGGTAACAAGACTGTAGAGCTCGTTTTTCGTGGCATCCCGGAAGGTATGCCGTTCCCGCAGGCCTTAGCAAAACTTCAGAAACTGGCACTGGAGACAAAGTCGGATACCCCAGTATTAATTAACCCCGTTGTATTTACTGATGCGGCAGTGACTACTGTTCCGCAAATACGCAAAATTGTGGAAGGTGCACCTCAATACATTGTTGCGGGTACTACTTCCATCGAGGCAGCCGATGCGGAATACGGCGCGAGAAAGAAGCCTGGTCTGGGCTCGGTCGGCCCAACGCTCGATATAGCGGAGCGTGACTTGATTGAGGTGCTAAAGGAGCGCCTGGCGAAAGTGGATTTCGGCGAGCTAAAGGAAAAGGCGACCAAACGTTTCTGGGATAAGCAAACCTTTGTCGACCTCCCCACAGCGACAAGTCATCGAGTCCGGAAGCTTGACCCCACCGTCACGGTCCCCGAGGACATGACAGCGGCAGATGGTTCATTGATCCATAAGGCTGGCGACCGGATAAACCCGCTGTCTATTCGTCCTTTTACTCAACGACTTGTGATCATTGATCCAGTTGACCCAAAACAGATCGACCTGGCTAAAGCCGAAATCGCGAAACACAGCGAGGATCAGAACGTGGTGGTCATTCTTTCTAGGGTCGACCGAAGTTCTGGCTGGGATGGGTTTACAAATGTTCAGGACCAGATAGGCAGGGCTGTTTACCTGCTCAAGGACGATGTCAGAACCCGCTTCTCGCTCGAAGTTGTGCCATCTGTGGTCACGGCGGACTCCTCCAATTTTTATATCGAAGAATTCCCAGCAGGGGGGCTCAAATGAAAGCTATTGCGCTTCAGGCAATCCATCAGCCCACCGGGGGGATTTTGGGACACGAGGTCCTTGTGCGCCAATCCGTTGGTGGCACTTGGGTTGGACCTGGAGCGTTTATGGCAGGGTCTACCCCTCAGGCCTGGGTGAGCATGGACCACGCTGTTGCGCAGATGCTGTTTAGTCATGCGGCCGATCTAAGAGGTCGCGGCGTGTCCTTCGTGAATGTGAGCGCCCACACACTGTCCGATCCGGCGGAGCTGAACGCGGTATGTAGGTCCCTGGCCAAGCTGACGCATATGGGGGTGGAGGTGTGTGTAGAGGTGTCCGAGACCTTCGACGCCGTTGGCAGGTCTTTTCATCAAGCGATGGAAGTGATCAAAGACCAGGGGCTCTTATTAGCGATTGATGACTTCGGGATTGAGTGCTCGAACTTTAGTCGATTGAGTTCCTATCCATGGGACTTCTGCAAAGTGGATTTAACCGCAGTGTGGAACAGTGACAATCTCGATTGGCTGATCGAGGTGAGGGATTACTGCAGTGCCAATGGTATTGGCCTGATATTGGAAAAGCTCGAGTGTTTAAAGCTGTTAGGTGGTTTGCTCAAGCCTTTGAGCGCTGCTTCGGTGCAAGGCTTCGCTTTGTCCAAGCCGTTCATTCTTCAATTCAATTCTTCCACTGAACGTTCGGCTACACAACTAAAGGCGCAGCAATCACTGTGATGAAGATTAAAGTTCTTTTGGCCTTCCTACTATCGGCCATTCTGTATTCTGGATCAGCTGTTTCAGACCAGACAGTTACAGACTCTCTTTCCTGCCCCAATGCTCAACTGTTCAGTGGGAAGCTTTTTACTGATGTCTGTTGGGCATGTTTATTTCCCATACGAATTGCTGGGGTGAGTATCACACCTGGTGATGCCCCGTTTGGAGCGTCAAATAAAAGCCTATGTATGTGCGAGGACAAGTTGGGTTTGTTTATGCCCGGCATCGTTAACTCCATGTGGGAGCCGGCGCGACTAATTGAGGTAGTTAGAAAACCTGGTTGCTCTCTCGCACTTGGAGGTGTGACTCTGCCGATAGGCGATAAGCGTCTGTGGGGTACTTTGTCCGACGCGACAGCTGGGAACGGCATCACAAAAGAACGCACGTCGTTTTACAACGTTCATTACTACGCATTTCCTTTGCTCTCAATTCTTGAAATGTATATGCCAAAGCGCTGTTCTCCGGATGGCTATGCCGACTTTGACATCATTCAACTGTCTGAAATTGACCCTACGTGGACCAATGACGAACTGGCTTTTTTTGTTAACCCCGAAGCGGCCGCTGTTGCTAACCCGTTGGCGCAAGCCGCCTGCACAGCTGATGCGGCGTTAGGTGTAGTTGGCCAAGAGCCATTGACGTCGTTGTGGTGGTGCGCAGGTACCTGGGGGGAAATTTACCCTATGGCCGGTACGGCGCTGCCCAACGACTTTGGCCGTACAACGTCACTCTTGGCGGCTCGCACGATTGCTACGCAACACCGGCGTGGACTCGCGCACTTAACAATTGGTGATGCAACGACCTGTAGGGGATCGATATTTCCGACTATTCCAAAATCCCAATACAAGATGAGTATGTTTTTTCCTAGAGCTGAATCCAAGCGCGCGCACTACATCGGTGCTCACCCACTTACATGGCAAGGAGGAGAGGGTCGAGTTATACCGCAAGTAGGTGAAGATGCACTTTATATGCTGTTTCGTTGGAATGACTGCTGCAATACATTGTGAGGACACATATGACGACTGCCGGTAGAGTCACAGCAGCAGCAACCCTGTTGTTTTATACCTATTCCTGTTTTTTACCTGCCTGGGCTGACAATATTTCATCATCGGCTTCTGCGGGTAATGCCGCTGCGCAAGAAGCTATGTCGGCGTGGACGCCGCCCTCGGTTTCGGGAACCTCCATAAGCTACGGATCGGGTGGTGATAAGCAGAGTATCAATATTTCTGAGTTGTTTCCGGGCGCTGGGAAAGGTGAGGGAGCGACCGATCTTTCTAATTTATACGGGGATGACAAAGGTACGTTGAGCGCCGGTTCTAAGGCGAATACGACACTCAATAGTGAAAACTCCATGAACGGTGACGCGTACCGTTTGTTGAAGAATACAGCGGGTACAACCCGGCCAGACCTGAACAATGATCCACTCTGGACCAATACCGATAAAATTATCGACAATCAAGATGTTTTTGATAAAGAGTTTTCCGACTGCAAACAAATAACTGACACTAAAAAAACTACAACGACGAAGCATGTTTCAGAAATGAAAACTTGCGAGCGGGTTGCTGATAAGTCTGGTTCTTTTACGCTAAAGCACGACTATCTTGCCGGCGTAATCAAGTATTCATCAGGTCCAACCAATATTCAGACGTGTGGAGAAGGGTGTGTTGACATTTGGTTGGGCCAGGTTGGCGATAACTACTGGGATGGCTACTGTACTGTCTACGAAAATAAAATGGAATTTGAAGTAATTAAGCCGGAAGCAATTACCAATGCGCAGTTGGTGTACGCGAAGTGGGACGACTACATGCAGGTTTGGGTCGGGCAAACAAAAATTTGGTCTGGCCCCAACGAAAACTTTCCTCCAGAAACACCAGGTGCGTGTGAGCTCGCGACGGATTGGTCTGCGACGCCGAATGTCGATATGACATCGCTTTTAAAAACAAAAGGCATAGTTCCCTTTAAAATTCGTGCTTCCGTCTCAGGGTCGGGCGAAGCATACGCGAAGTTGCGCGTTCACTTCGATCCAACCAAAGTGATCAGCGACGACAAGTGGTACCCGCAGGAGGCCTTGGACGCACTTACAGCCGTGAATGACGGTGCCTGCGAGGGCAATTACGTGTGCACCAAGATGCCTCCACTGACCGAGGACGGTTGCACTGTGATCAACGGCGTCAAGGTGTGTGAAAGTAACTTTCCTGCATCCCCTGTGCAGGGTATTTCTCCTCTATGCGAAGAAGTGTCCGTCAATACCCAGTGCGATTTTTATAAAGGGCCAATGGACTGCTACACCGATGCTCAAGGGCAGCAACAGTGTCCCGTCAACTCTGACAAAATATGTTCGGTCACCCATAACCTCAAAGTCATTGAAGTGCCGTTTGCTGCCAAGGTAGCCGTCGAGGACAGAGCAGGTGCAAATGAAACTAATCGGATTAAGGTCGATTTTCTTGCCGGTACCTTCACTAACACGTCAAGTTCGTCGCGATCCGATAGCTCTCTGGACAAGGTGAACTATGACTATATTTGCAAGAATGGACCTAATGGTAAGCCGCTCCCGCAAAAAATCGCGGTGTCGTCCATTGGCGTTTGGACGGGGCACAAGTACGCGCCTAATACCCTAACGGTGGACTCGGTGAACATCGTTCAAATGCCTAGCTGCCAAAACGGGTTGCAGATGATCGCCGACATCAAAGACACGGGTAGTGGTAACCCCGGCTGGTTCTATGCTCATGAATTCCGACTCAAAGTGGTCCGTATCAACGCGGAGACATACGGTCCGCAGTTTTGCATTGACTCTGCAAACAAGATTCAAAAAGGGCAGTGTTCGGCAGGTGGCACCGTTTCGGTCACCAAGGGCGTTACATCGGGCTGTCTGCCTCTGAACGGAATTCAGGTGTGTCCGGGCGATGAGATGTATAACGCGATGCTGCCTGCGCCGGTTGTGGGCGTCGACAAGCTTGCGCTGGCGATGAAGGTAGAAGGATGCGTGGAGGGGGGGCTAAATCTCAACTCTTCCTGAATTCATAGAATAAGCGCAACGCTTGAAACGAGAGGCAGAGAGCCAGCCACCGGTAGAATCCAGGCTCTCACACCGAAGGATTCAAGCGCAGATGACTACGCATTACCGGCAGCTGACTCAG
>NZ_JAENSQ010000066.1:0-7181 GCF_016613125.1 Pseudomonas sp. MF6776 | reverse complement strand
GGGGTTGTACGCCGGAATCCCAGAAATTTCCGTCAGCCCAGCTCCAGTCCCGCCACGAGCGCATCCAGGTCGATGAACTTGCCGTCAGTCTGGAAGGTGTAATGCCCGTTCAGCAGGATGTGCCGCCAGGCCGCTGGCGACATCTGCGTGATCAACGCCAGCGCCTTGGCATTGCCAGCTGCCTCGTACTTCGTCAGCAGCAGGGACAGGATCGCCGAGTTGTAGAAGATGATCGCGTTGCCGATCAGCCTGGCGCACTGGTTGCTGATCTCGATTTCGATGTCGGTGCGGCCGGTCAATTCCTTCTTCCCACCGACTTGGGCGATGGTCGAGCGTAGCTGGTGATAGGACTCAATGCGGTTCTGCGAGCGGTGAACATTACGCTCCAGTTGCGGGTCGCGCAGGTAGCGCAGTGTGTAGATACTGCGGATGAGCTTGTCGAACTCGAAGATTGCGCGCCGCGTCGGGTTCGGCGCCGTATAGGTGCACAGCTTGCGGATCAGCGTGCCCTGCGTCATTTCCTTCAGGCCCAGTGTGGCGACGATTCGGTCGATGTTCGCCTTCTCACCGACGATGAGTTGCCGGTCGATCTGGCCAGCCGGCCGGATCAGGCATTTCTCGTACAATGCCAGATCATCGGCGCAATACAGCTCCTGCAACTGGTCGTCGAGGTCGGTGAAGCGCGGCTCGAAACGAAGTCCGAACCAGTGCAGGATGGCGAAGTTGGCCTTGTTGATGCTGTGCATGTCGCCGGTGATCGCGCTCGGCACGATGTCCGACGTGTTGCGGTACCAGATGTCGAACACGTGGTGAGCCTCGTACTCGTGTGCGCCTATCAGGTAGCCGTTCAACGGCACGTGATTGCACAGCAGCGTGTAGGCGACGACGCCCTTGCCGCGGCCGAAATATTTGCGCGAGTAGCGCGCCTTCACAGTTGGTCGCTCGACGCCGAATTTCTGCCCATCAACGGCACCGTACAACGAATCGAGGTCGAACGAGTAATGCGGGAAGATCGGCAGTGCGGCGATGGCGTTGCTGATGCAATCGTTGGCCACATGTAGCGTCGCCTGGCGCAGGTACTGCTGGTAGGTACTCTCCAGGACGTGGTACGGGATGTCGCTGGTACGTGCCATAACCTGGTTGCCGTGGTTCATGGCTTGGGCAATGATCACCGCCATCAGACTGTCGGCGTCGGCTACCTTCTTCGCATAGCGTGGCTGCAATGGTGTCAGCGCCGACAGGAACTGGCACTGGCCGTTGACGAAGCGAAACACGTCGGCGACATCGCAGTATGGCAGTTGCTCGTAGAGAGCTTGCTCGCGCGCCTTCTGGTTCTCCCCCTTGGGCTTGCGCCAGGTCAGTCTCTGCGTGTCCTTGTCGTATTCCAGGTGCGTCAGCTTGCCCTGTTTCAGCTCGCGATTGAACGCCACCCATTGCGCACGCAACTCGGTCGCCAGTGCATCGAGCTGGGCACTGACCGGCTGCCGCAGGAAGGGGATGTCCATCTGCGCGAGCACGGCGGCTTTCTCGTCCATCGAAACCAACTCGTCGGACAAATGCCGGTGCTGCAAGCTATCGTCAATGTAGAGCTCGCCCGCCTGGAAGCGTTTCCTGACCTGACGGTAAAGCCAGAATTCGTAACGATCGGCATGCAGGCCTGTCGGCGTGCCTTCGGCATCGAACATCAGCAGGTACGGACGCAAGCGTTTCGGCAGCGTTGCCGCCGGACATTCGTCGAGTGGCCGTTGTGATAGGCGCTGCTGCTTGGCGAACACGCTCTTGGCCCAAGTCAGCGCCGCGAGCCATGGGTTATCGGGGGCCGTGCCGGCGAAGTCGAGCGCGACGTACAGCGGCCGTAGATGGCGTCGAATGCGTTCGGCCAGGCCGTCCACCGCCTGCCAGTGCAGCGCCAGTTTGTTCAGTGGCTTGACGCTCATGCGCTGCGCCGTGTTTTGCAGCAATTCCCTGGACATGATTTTGTAGGCGCGTTGGCGCACCTCGCCGAACGGCGTCGGATCGGCCACGCTGTCGTCCACGTACAGCGACAGCAGGCGGCCAACCTGCGGCGTTTCCTGATGGCGTCGCAGCTGTTCGGCGACAAAGGACTGTTTCGCACCCGTGCGGCTCTCGTCCTCAAGTTTTTTCATGTGGAAGGCCATCGCGTCGACCAGGTTGTCGGTGAGCTGCCGGTAACGTACCCAGGCATAGCACAGCAGGTAGAGCCGGGTCTGCTCCGCCTTCAGGTGGCGCAGGTCATGGACGGTATAGAAGTTCGCCAGGCTCGCGTAGTACAGCAGGTTCTGCTGCGAGATGCCGAGCTTGGGCAGCAGCGCCTTGGCGATCCCGTGCAAGGACTTCAGCGTGGCGCGCTTCTCGCGCTCCCCTGCCATCTGACGCCAGCCGAAATCTTTAGCGTCCTGCTTGAGCGCTGCCAGTTGAGACAGGGTGTCGTCACGCACCAGGAGCTGGCCCAGCGCAGCTTTGGCCGATTCGTCCAACACTTCTGCCAGCAAGCCGCCCAAGCGCCTGCGTTCGGTGGACAGGGCTTCACTGACCAGCTCTTGTAAGGTGGTGTGGCCGGGCCGGATGATTTTGTGCTCGCTGAGCCAAACGATCAGTTCGGCGGCCACGAATCCTGGCATTACGTCGCGCCGCACGATCTGTTCAGCCTGCTGTGCCAGTTGCGGCAGGAAGCTAGCCGCCCACGACCGGTAGCCGAACAGTTCGGCGATCTGACCCCTCTGGCTGTAGTGCTCATGCTTGGTGATCGCCTTGCGTTCGAACGCTTCGCCGTGGAAATAGCGACTCAGCACGAAGGCGCAATCGTCCTCGACCTCATGCCAATCGAAGCGGAAGAAAGCATGCTTGGCCTTGAAGTAGCCGATCTGCAAGACGCAATAGACTTGGGCCTGCAGGCTAGGCCGGCTGCTGGCGAACGCCAGTTCAGATTCGGCCAACGCCAGGTATTCCAGCCGCTGAGCATCGTCGAAGTCCGGTAGGCCGTACAAGGCTTCCTGCTCTGCGTCAGAAAAGACGGTGAGTAGCTTATTCTTGTTGCTCATCGACCGTCCTTCCCGCACCACGCCAACCTGCTCGCGTCAATGTTTCGATCAACGTAGTGCGCTTGACATTGAAGTTGCGGCACACCGCCGCCTTAGACATGCCGCCATCGAGCGCGGCGACGATGGCGTCCAGCTTCTCACCAGTGATCGCCTGCGGCCGGCCGCCGATCCGGCCGCGTTTGCGTGCGGCGGCCAAGCCCGCGACGACGCGCTCCTGAATCAAGGCGCGCTCGTACTGCGCGAGCGCACCGAACACCTGGAACAGGAATTCGCCCGAGGGCGTCGTAGTGTCCAGGTTCTCTGTCAGCGAGCGGAACGCCACCCGCTTGTCCTTGAGCGAAGTCACAATGGCGAGCAGGTGCGACAGCGAGCGACCGAGCCGGTCGAGTTTCCACACCACCAGCACATCGCCGGCTCGAACGAACTCAAGCGCCCGCGCCAAGCCGGCACGGTCATCCTTCGCGCCAGAGGCACGATCCTCAAACAGGTGACGCGGATCGACGCCGGCGGCGAGCAGCGCGTCGCGCTGCAAGTCCGTGCTCTGGCGGTCGGAGTCCGACGACACGCGCATGTAGCCAACCAACATAGGCGGATAACCATCAAAAACAGGTTTCCGCATAATAGTGAATAGCGATAGAGTTTTCCGTACATTTTTGAGGGGGTGTTGCACAGGTAGCACAGCGGCGGCTGACAGCCTGTCGCAAAACAAATGTTTTACGACACCTCCTTGAGGTTGCCGCGTTTACATCATTACCTGAACAGGTATAAAATTCCGTCATGACAAACAAAGAAAAACCGCTCGAATGGATCGCGAGCAGCCACAAGGATTTGATGGCGTTGCCGTCCGACGTGCGTCGCCGTTTCGGTTACGCGCTCTCGTTGGCGCAGATAGGCGATCAGGATGACGCAGCAAAGGTGCTCAAGGGGTTCGGTGGTGCCGGCGTGCTGGAGGTCGTCGAAGACGATGCCGGCGGCACCTATCGAGCGGTATACACGGTCAAGTTTGCGGAAGCGGTGTTCGTCCTGCACTGCTTCCAGAAGAAGAGCAAGAGCGGAATCGCCACGCCAAAGGCCGACATGGACATCATCCGCGCTCGGCTGAAGGTGGCCGAGGTATTGGCACAGGAGCTACGAAATGCAAAAACGAATCATTGAAGGCGTCGAGGTTCAGCGCAGCTCGGGCAACGTCTTTGCCGACCTTGGACTGCCTGACGCTGAAAAGCTCAAGATCAAGACCGGCCTGGTGGTCGAGATCAGGAGGGCCATGCGCGCCCTTGGGCTGACTCAACAAGCGGCGGCCAAACGCATGGGCATCCCGCAACCGAAGGTGTCGGGCATGATGCGCGGCGACTTCACCAATCTATCCGAACGCAAGCTGATGGATTGTCTGAATCGCCTCGGCTACGACATCGAAATCAAGGTACGGCCAGCAGCCGAGCCGATCGGGCATCTAACGCTCGCAACCGCTTAATCGGAGCTCTCCTGATGGCAGCCCGCATCACCGACGACGAATGGGACGAACTGACTCCCGAGAATTTCGATACCACGGCACTGCTGCGTGCAGTCGATGCCGTGGACGTGCTGCGCGGCGATTTGAATGACAGCGCAGACGGCGCACCTCCGCAACTGCGCACCGACCTGTTGAAGCTGCATCAACTGGCAATGGCCGCGTTCAACGAGGGATCACGCAGCCGAGTGGCTGAGCTATTTGATCTCGCCGTGGATCTTCAGGATCAGGTTGATCATCTGATGACCTCGCTGGAACAAGTGCAAGAAACCCTGTCCCGGTGACGGCGCTCTACCCAGAAAGCCTGTCCTGAATGTTCTTGGAGACAACCACATCATGAGCCGCAGCCGCCGCAAAACGCCCATCGTTGGGCACACGACCTGCCGTAGCGAGCGCGAGGACAAGAAACTCTGGCATCAGCGCTGGCGAACCCACGAGCGCACCGCGCTGGCCAGCGCGTCGCCGGAAGCTCTATGCGCCCATCTGCCTCTACTGGAAAACCAGGTCAGCAACGTCTGGTCGATGGGTAAGGATGGCCGCTCCTACTGGCCCATCAAGCGCCAGGCCGCCACGGCGGATCGCATTGCCAACCACAAGGGACGCAATCCGCAAGAGCGCGCCTCCCTGAAAAAGCGTCTGCTGCGCAAGTGGATGAGCAAATGAACCTGTCCACCATCGAGGCGCTGGCTATCGCTTGGGCGCGAATCGCTGAAGAAGCAGAACTCCCAGCCGGCTACGAGGGCACGGCGACGCCAGAGGCGCATCGGGCCTGCGAGGTGATCCAGGAGCGGATTCGAGAGCACGTCGTCGCCACCAATGACATGCGGCTGTTCGGCCTGCTGCACCTGCTTGGGCAGGCGTCGCTGCGCATGGAGCAAGCGCTGTGGCCGGAAGAATATGCGCGGATGACCCGCGAGGTCGAGGAAGCTCTCCGAGAGGCCGACGACCCCAACGCCAAGTCGTACACCCACGAAGAAGTCATGCAGGCGATGCAGGAACGCATCGACCGAGCGCGAGACAAAGCCATGTTGATCGGCTGACGGAAATTTCGGCGGTTCCGGCTGATCCAAGAATCTTGGCGTGACCTTACCTCCGCTCTACCGCTGGGTGCCAGCCTCGGCGCACGCCTAACCACCCAACTCAGAAAGGAAAATAAGTTGGTAAAACGCATTCCCGTATCCGAGCTTCGTCTCGGCATGTACATCCACAAGCTCGCCTGCTCTTGGGTTCGACACCCATTCTGGCGCGGCAGCTTCCTGCTGACCGAGCCTCAGGATCTCTCTGCCATTCGAGAATGTGGCGTCGGGGAGGTCTGGGTCGACTTGGCCAAAAGCCAAGTCGACCCAGAGAGCCCAGAGAGCCCAGAGAGCCCAGAGCCCAGAGCCCAGAGCCCAGAGCCCAGAGCCCAGAGCCCAGAGCCCAGAGCCCAGAGCCCAGAGCCCAGAGCCCAGAGAATTGTCGGAGGAGCAATCTCTGCCGTCTAGTCCACTAAGCAAGAAAAGTGACGGCGCAACCTCAATGGAGAGCGAAATGTGTTATGCACGGAAACTCTGTCTTGCGGCCAAGTCCCAAGTCATGGACATGTTCCAGGAAGCCCGGCTTGGCAAGGCCGTCGACCCAAGCACGACGTTGCCGCTGGTCGGAGAAATCGCTGCCTCGGTGCTGCGCCAACCTCATGCCCTCATCAGCGTCGCACGCATCAAAACGCACGACGATTACACCTACCTGCACTCGGTTGCCGTCTGCGCCCTGATGCTATCGCTGGCCCGGCATCTCGATCTAGACGAGGAGCAAACGCGCCTGGCTGGCATCGGCGGACTGATGCACGACCTAGGCAAGGCCGCGATGCCGCTGGAAGTGCTTAACAAACCAGGCAAGCTCACCGATGCCGAGTTCGCCATCATGAAGCGCCACCCTGTGGAGGGCGCAAAGATGCTGCGCGCAGGCGGGGCCGAGCCCGGGGTGGTGGACATTGCCCTGCACCATCACGAGAAGATCGACGGAACCGGCTACCCGGATCGCTTGGCCGGTGACGCCATTTCACTCCTGGCCCGCATGGGCGCAATCTGCGACGTCTATGATGCCGTGACGTCGGAGCGAGCCTACAAAAAGCCGTGGGACCCGTCCGCGGCGATGCGGCAGATGGCCAAGTGGGAGGGCCATTTCGACAAACGCATCTTCCACGCCTTCGTCAAGGCCGTGGGCATCTACCCCGTCGGCTCCTTGGTTCGCCTGTCCTCTCAGCGTCTGGCCGTTGTCGTTGAGCCGGGAATGGAATCACTGCTGACTCCCAAGGTTCGCGTGTTCTTCTCGCTACGCTCGAGAGAGCCGATCCCGATGCAGACCATCGACCTGGCGGCCACGAGTTGCAAGGACAGTATCACTGGCCCCGAAGACCCGACGCTCTGGAACTTCAAGAACCTCGACGACTTGTGGATGGAATAGCCCCCACAAAACGACGGCCCCGTGAGGGAGCCGTTGAACATCGTCGAGCGATGCCCGTCCAGGGAGGGATGGCCGAGCTCGATTCTCCAGAAGGTAGCTGGTGACACGAGTGTTGAGCCCACCCAACTAGGGTGACGGAAATTTCTGGGGTTCCGGCTTACATCCCC
>NZ_JAENSQ010000065.1:0-7457 GCF_016613125.1 Pseudomonas sp. MF6776 | reverse complement strand
TCGTGTAAACACTGCTCACCGATCACGCTGCGTTGCAGCAGCGCGGCGGCTTTTTCACCGCTTTCCGCGTCGTAGACCTCCCAGCCCACGGCCTTGCGGCTGTAAATATCCTCGATCAGATAGAGGTGGCTATAAGGGTCAGATCCATCTGATGCGGCAGATTAACGAAGCGAGCTATTACATCAGCAGAGCACAAGAGCTTGGTCATCCTCACCTGTTGACCTCATATATCCAAATTCTTGAGTTTTTAGGGCACTTCAAAAGCGCGCTCAACTCCTATGCGAAATGCTTTGTGAGTGCTGGGAAAGGACGGAATAGGCTCGAAGCTTCGTCGATATTTAAATCTGAAAAGACGTATCTGGAACAACACAACACAATCATGGATCTGCGCCATACCTACGTTGCGCACAATGATGAAAATGAGTTTGAGACGGTGGCAGTTCGGGAGGACCACGCACCAGGTGAACTGGTTCTTCACTTGCAGTATGAAATCTCTTTTCCTTTTGATCGACTTTACGAGCTAAGGAAGCTGATCCGGCTAGTTGAGCTTCATATTGTTGACCATCAGAAGGCTCATCTCGCTGCGATCGAGCGCGAGATTGGTAAGCCCGTGCGAGTTCTTGAAGGAGATAGATAACTTGGTTACGTACCTCGTTGTTTCAGAGGGGCAGAAAACTCTGGTGACAGAGCCCAGCCGTTGAACTTTGGTCTAACACCCTCAGTTTCCACAAGCCCGCATCAGCGGGCTTTTCGTGTATCAAACTCAATAATCCCGCATTTATTTCGGACGCCGACAATAGTGCAATCACGGGACATAAGACATCGCTGGCGCACCGTTCTCCTGAGTACCGTTTGAAGTAGCCGAGATTCTGATTTCAGGGAGCAAATGCATCACGTTGCAGAAAATCGGCCGCTTCGACCAATCCGCCCGGTCACCGATGACGTACAGCCGACGCTTGGCTCGGGTAGCCGCCACGTTCACCAGGTTCGGTTCGGACACGGCCCACTCGCGCGCGCCTGGCGAATCCGAATTACCACCCAACACCAGCACGACCACAGAAGATTCTTTTCCCTGCATGGTGTGGATGGTCCCAAAGACCATGGGCTGGCGCAGCATCACCCGCAACTGGTTACGAACGTCCTGGAAGGGGGTAATCACCGAGATGTCCTTTGCTTGCACACCCTCCCGCGCCAGTTTGGCCAGCAACGCCTTCAATGCCACCCCCTCCGCCTCAACCCAGTTGCCGCTTGAGGGCCCACGCACGTCGATCCAGCCTGTCGGCAGCGTGGCGGTAGTTTCCTTCTCCGGGGATGGCGTGCTGGTCCCGTACACCATGGCGCCGTCATACGCGATCAGATTGGCCAGCTCGAACATGGGCCGGTCGCAGCGCCGGTGAACCACCAACGGTAATCCGACCCAGCTTTTCATGCCGGCCGGGCCGAGCATCCTGCCGACCGCATTGCCCTGGTCAGCCACCGACTGCGCTGATTGCCCACTGGGGATCCAACGCGGGTCAACCTTGAACGGCTGGCGCATGTGTTCAAGCGCAGCGTCAGAAACGGACAGGATTGGCTTGAGCTGCAGGGGATCACCGACCATCACTGACCGGCGCGAACGCCATAGCGCACCCACTGCAGCCTGAGGTGTCGCTTGCCCCGCTTCATCCACCAGAAGCCAGCCAATCTCACCGGCGCCCAGCGTGGTAAACGTACGGGCAAAGGACGCGAATGTGCTGCTCAGTACCGGTACGACCATAAACAGCGTTGCCCAGGCCGACCGGATGGCGTGTTGTGACACGCCGCCGTACCGGGTCCCCTGCAGCATGCTGGTGACAAAGTTCAGGTTGCCGCGGATCCGTTTTGGTTCAAGCTCGAAAAAGGTCTTGTGCAGACGTAGTGCTTCAATGAACACCCGCGCACGTGCCCGGCGCCATCCCGGGACAATCCAGGGTTCCGCCAGCTCAATCTCAGCCCCCCGGCCGATGCCGCCAGTTCGCAGCCAGGCCAGAAAATGTGCTGCGTTGTACTTTTCCGCCAGCGTGGTCACCTGCGTTTCACGAGCTTTCGCTGACTGTTGCAACTGCAGCAATTTGGACTCGCTCACGGCCAACGCTTCGTCGAGCTCAGCCAAGTTTTTCTGGAGCTTCTTAAGCCTCACATCAACAAGCGTTGATTCCCTCGCCTCCGCATCAAGAACGGTCTGCAGCAGATCCAACTCCTGCTTCCATTGTCGGTAGCAACCCCACAAGCTGAACAGGTTGGACCAAAACCCGGGCTTGGTCTTGTTATGACGCTGTATGTGAGTTGCCTGTTTTCGAACCGCACCCTGGGCGGTGGTGCCCTTCTTGATAACGTCGTCGACCTCTGACGTGAGGCGTTGGCGCCCCGTAATGGACAGAGCAAGTTCTTCCTGCTGGAGCCGGACCTGCTCTCGCGCCTGCAGCATGGCATCCACCAACTGAGTCGCCAGTGCTGCTTCGGCCCCCACCGCTTCGGCCTGGGCCTTGGCTTCGTTGTAACGCTTTACCGCCGCTTGCCAGATGGACTGCCGGCTAACGGTCAGCTTCTCAACGGCGACCTCTTGCTCGTCGAGCCATTCGCGGAAGCCTTTCGGTTTTGGGTCCTCATCAGGGCCATCCGCCTTCCGAGCACCGTCCGCCTGCTCACCGTCAACTTTCTCTGCCTTATCCGGAGCGTCCTCCAGTTCATCCAGCTCCTCATCAAGGTCGACCTCGTCGAGTCCTGTCTTCCCTAGTGGCTTTCCATCGCCATAGTAGAACCGGGTGACAAATGTCTTTCGGTTGGTCTTGCTGCCCAGGGCAGCCGAGAACAGCCCCCAGGCGGGTTTGCCGGTCAGCCATTTGCCCAGGTCGGCGAAGTGATCGAGGTCGGACAGCCAACGCTCGTCGATCTTGTCTCGTTGGGGGAGCTCCAGAGTGACGTTCTCAACCGCGCCGTTGTTGGAGGATGCCACGACAATTTCATGGCCCAGCAGGCGCTCATTCAAGGGAAAGCAGAATTGAGGCTTGCCCCCATCCCTCGCCTGCTCGGCGCGCATCCCCTTGTCCGCAAATGCATCCGCGGCTCGCGGCAGCGATGCCAATACATCAGCCCGGCCGGTAACGACCGAGGCAATGATGTCCCTCAGCAGTGTGGTTTTACCCGTTCCTGGCGGACCATTGACCGCACGTTGTCCTTTACTGGCGCTGAGCGAGCCAACGATATGGTTAACCGCCAGTTGCTGGGAATGGACCAGTCCTTGATCCGCTTCTGTCGGCCAGCAACCAATCGGGTAGCGAGCCGGTGCCAGCTCGTCCAATAAGACCCGTGAAAAGCGATCATCGCCGACGTCTATCCGGCCACTGTCTGTGTGAGCTGTGAGGTAGGCGTTCAGCGGGGCACTGCTGTTGCTGCGCTCCAGGCTGTCCGCAACTTTGGCCAGGTCGTCCAGAATGAAACTGTTCAACGGGTCGTCGTCGTTTTCGACCTGTGTAGGCTTGATCGGTTTGGAGCGAAAGCGATGGAAGCTCTGCTGCTCCGCAAAAAAGTCGCGCAGCCCGAAATACGTAATGATCCAATTGGTAAGGCGAACGATTTTGTCCGAAGTTACCACCCCTGCGAGATGCTCTGTCGCGACGGCTCGTACCTTGTCCTGGGTCTCGTCGAAACTGCGCGCCCAATCCTCCCCTGCGCGCACTCTTGCCAGCAGCCAAGCGGCAGAGGACAGCACCAGGCTGTCGGCCACCATGGTGCCGGCGTGCGTTAATTTGAGCGCGTACAGGGCAACGATCTGGCTTTGGGGTTCCTTGTACCCCTGATCGGCGCCAAACACGTCCTCCAATGCCTTCACGGCGCATTTGAAGTCGTAGCAATGCGCGAAAAGGAGGTGGCTCCACACTTTGCCCTTCGGCAGTGGTTCTTTTAGGACTTTGCTCGTTTGGTCCCAGGGCATCACCGGGTCGGCCACGGAAACGTCGTGAATGTACGACTGATGCGGCGTTTCCCGTTTCTTGAGCTTGGGGGCTGCCTGCGGCTGAAGCAGTTCGACTGAGCGCCAGTAACGGACGATATCGGCAGGGGTCATCCAGTGTCCTTATTGAATTTTGCGCTGCTGGGAATCAAGCGGGCTGAATAGGCGCACATCGTACGAGGCGGACGGTGCCGCGGGGGAGTCTTTTTTTCTCTCACTGCCAGCTCCCTGACCATTTTTCTTCAGTCTGTTCCATTTGCGGTGGACACGCCCTCCCCTGTCCATTTTTTCCGGCTTCGCCGGGCCCGCGGTGCGGGCACACTCCTGTCCATTTTTTTGCTACCGCCTTCTGGCGCGAGATCCTTGTCGCTTGCTGGACTGCGTGTATCATGAACCTCTTACTGTACATCTATACAGGTTACCGAATGAACGCCATTTCAGTCATCGGCCGCATCCGGGTGGAGCCTGTTTCCGGGCTGCTCCCCGTTTTCACATCGAAGCTCAGTTGCGGGTTCCCTAGTCCTGCCGAGGACCTCATCGAGGAGATGTCCTCACTGGATGACATTGCTGTCGCCAACCCACCTGCGACCTACCTGGTGCGCAGTGGGGGTGACTCCATGATCGATGCCGGCATCTGGCCTGATGACGTGATTGTGGTCGATAGGTCTAAGAAGGCGGTCAACCGCTCAATAGTGGTTGCCATTCATGAGGGCGAGTTCGTATGCAAGCGCCTGGTGATTTCCGGTGACGTAGTTTTGCTCTGCCCTGAGAACAAGAGTTATTCCCCAATCGTGATTACTGACAAAGAAAATTTAATTATCTGGGGCGTATGCACTTTTAATTTACACCGACTTTGCCCGGTATGAACGGACGACCTGCGTTTATCTTGTTAGATGCAAACAATTTCTACGTGTCAGCTGAACGTGTGTGGCGTCCTGAACTTGCAAACAAACCTGTTGTAGTTGCCGGCTCTGGTGATGGCTGTGTAATCGCGCGCTCCGACGAAGCTAAGGCACTTGGTATTAAAATGGGAGAACCTGTTCACTTAGTCCGACAACAACATTGGCGCTCTGGTTTAATTATTTGTTCCGCGAACTTCCCCCTATATGGCGACGCCAGTTCACGTTTAATGCGAACTGTTGCCACAGTTGCGGCCAAAATAACGCCTTACAGTATTGATGAGTGTTTTTTACATGCCGATGGTATGTCGGACCAGCAACTTCATCAGTTGGCAATACAGGCGAGGGAACGGGTACTAGCGTGGACCGGGTTGGGTACCGGCGTCGGGATTGGCCCTACGCCAACCCTGGCGAAGCTTGGCTCCTACGGGGCTAAGCGGGTGTTGAAGACCGGCCTGTGCAACCTGATGTCTCCGATCGACCGCGAGCAGTTACTTGCGTTGACGCCCGTCGGCGAGGTTTGGGGGATTGGGCCTTCTTTGAGCGCACGGTTGGCCACCATGGGGGTAACCACCGCCGCTCAGTTTGCCGGGCTCCCACGACACGTTATTGAGCGTGAGTTCCCGGTGACAGTCGTTCGTACACAACTGGAGTTAAATGGCATCTGCGCGGTTGATCTGCAGGGCAACGATGGCCCCCGCGAGATGATCAACGTGAGTAGATCCTTCGGATCGCGGATAGAGACGCTGGATGCTCTGACTGCTGCCTTGGTGGAGTTCGCCTCGACGGCAGCCGGCAGGCTCCGAAAACAAGGGTCTGCTGCCTCAGCTATCCGGGTGTATGCGCGCACCAGCCCTTTTGAAACCAAGTCAGCACCGTACGCCAAGACGGTAACTGTCCCATTTGCACAGCCTGCGTCTGACGCCCGAGTGTTCGCCAAAGCTGTCTCACAGGCTGCGCGCAGTATATTCAAGCCAGGTATTCGGTTTTCCAAGGCGGGAGTTTTGCTGATGGGTTTACAGCCCGCATCAGCAATGAGCCAACACGACCTGTTCGGTTACGACAACACGTCGCAAGATCGGTTGATGTCCACTCTTGACGCGATCAACTTTCGATTTGGTCGTGGAACCGTAAAGCTTGCACGAACAATCGAATTGGCCGGACCGCGGACCAGGCCGGCAAGCCTATGCCCTGCATACTCATGTCGATTGGCAGACTTGAAAGTCGTTTTCTGATCTGCCTACTGCGCAGCTCGATCCGGCCCCACTGCTAGCAGCGCTGCTGCTAGTCCCTGTCCATTTTCTTCGCCTCTGATTCAGCGTTCCTTCCCGCAAGAACTGTGGACCAGCTGTAAATGCTGGCGATCCATCCGCAGCTTCTTATCACTGCCCTCCCACGCGCGCTGAATATCCTGCGAGATCTTGACCTGCGCCGGCATCATCGGAAAAAAGCCATTCTCCAGGCAGTCGAGCGCTGAAGCTTGGCCGGACTTCTTCAGGAAATCGTAGGGGCGCTGCAGGAACTCAGAGAGGGTCACGTCGATCAGGCTGGCAAGTCTTGCCTTGCAGTAGATGTCAGCCCAAAGGTCCAGCTCCACCTTCTCAATGGTGATCAACGTTTCATGGGGAGTGTTGCTCATAGTCAGTCCTGTTTGATTGTTGGATGACCCGACTCTATACCCTCTCGCCAATGTGCAACCTTCACTCAATCGGGGGATTAGCGTTCACCCGGCGCTGCAGCTCCAACAGCGTCTTCCGGGCCTTCATGTTCGACACGAGACTTTCTCGGATGATTGCGAATTTGGGTTCATAGGTGTGAAACAGTTGCTGCAACCAGTAGTCCGCTTTCTTCACAACCGCGTCCTGCCTGTAGCTGTGTCCCTTCCCTTTAGGAATCGCCGTCGTTCTCTGTTTCTTCTTACCCCCAGGCAAGTCGACGAAGCTCACTCGCTTCCAAATGATCGACACAGACTCCTGCTTATTCACCTTCACCTGCACTGTCCGGTAGAGGATTTTCCCCTCTCGTTTTGCGTCCGCAAAGAATGCGTCCCGAAGCTCGATTGCCTGATCCCTCAACATGAAGTGAATAGTGTCGAGCTCGCGAATCATCTCGAGGTACTTGGCGCTCAGCTTGCCACGCACAGAAGGGTGCTCTATCGGATCAATCATTACCCTACCCTTATAATAGGAATACAGAAATCTGGATTTCCCCTAGAAAAGCGAACTGTTTCGATGGGGCTTAAATCCATGGCCCAATTGCCAATATCCGCGAAACTCTACACGAATGACAAATTCCCTTATAGGGGGAATCTAGCCCAACTTTAGGGCCGGAATTTATGTCAGGAATGTAATCCGACAAAATGCCTTATAGGGGAAATCTACCTTCCTAAATTACTTGGCTTGTTATGAGTAAACGTTTTCTGGCTGCATTTCCCCTATAAAGGAATTTATCTAGAAAATAGCTTGGCGGCGGCAAAAACTGAGTGCAACACCTGACCTTTCCGGTACGGTGCTGCCCCTATGTCTTATACCGAACTCAGCGTTGAAGAGCGCGCCACCATTCAAATCGGTCGTACCCAAGGCTTCAGC
>NZ_JAENSQ010000064.1:0-7592 GCF_016613125.1 Pseudomonas sp. MF6776 | reverse complement strand
TTACGAAAGTATTTATAATCGACGGTTCACGCTTAAACGGTTGAATCCTTTCGGGCTTCCGAATAGCTGTTAGCTGAAAGCTATCATGAGCTAAGTTTTCTGTGCATCATCAAATGTGTTAATGGGAGCGCCATAGTACTAGGTACAAATATGGCTCTAGGACAATGTTAGATGTTTTGGATTTTGAGGCGGATCGCTCTTATCGAAGATCGTCTAATTCGCTCTGAAGCGCAGGTTTTTTGAAACTATCACCTGGTTGGCACACTGTGCGAATCAACATCAGATATGAGAAAGCCAATCAGGTGAACACTACCCTCGAGGGCTCATCTGTCCAGTTAAAGCCTCGAGTCTTTCTGGGTGCGCAAAAGACAAGAAGGTTATATGGGAAAATTATGAGGCCTGGATACCATGCGTCATGGGCGTGCCGATGCTGTGAGTGACAGAGCGAGAAGCAAGTGAAAGTCCCTGAAGTAGGGGCGGGATGCGCCCGAGTGGCATTTTTTGTCTTAAGGTAGATCGCGTAGCTGTTCTTCAGAATAATCTTCAGAGCGTTGACGACAGCCATCGCTGTGCATTCCTCAAGAATAGAATGTGTCGGAAGGGTGGCGTCATTGGTGTTAGTCATCGCTTAGGATTTCTCAATCTGGCTTACACGGGCGCCTGTACCGATATCCCCGCGGATGGCGACGTATCGATGTTGAATTCCTCGCCAGACGAAGTGCAATGAGCTGCGGCTATAGGCTTGCGCAGCCTTAGATAGCCGGCCGTCGCAGGCGCGCCGGTTGGCCGGGATCTTCTTCTGCCCGTCAGGTGTCCGGTCGGAACTCCAGCACGAACGCTACGACCTTTTCGGCGGACATTTCGCACGGCTTCAACAATGTCCTATCTGATGTAACGCGGAAGAGGTTGAAGCTGACAATGTCAGTCCCGTCCAACTCCCTGGCGAACAGACTGTTGCGACGTCCGTCCCCAGATCGCCGGACGATCAAGCTGAAACGCCGGCCTTCATAAGTCCCTTCTCTGTATCCCTCCGCAAGCTTCGCGAAAGCGGCATCGAACTCGGAATGCTCCATGTCATCCATCCTTATTGATAGAACAGAGGCGCGGCGGGTGCGAGACCGCCAGTGCCGGGTCGCGCTAAGGTGCCGGGCAGATTCCTGCAGCCGACGAGGCCCGGGGTGGGCAGGATAATTGAGATGTCGGCGCCCGCATGGCTATCAGCGAAGTCGTCCGTCCAGTCTGCTAGGCAACGTCCACGCCTTTCCAGAAAGCGATGTAATCCCGGATACCCTCGGCATCCGGAGTGGGGGCGGGATAGGTCCAAGCGGCGTTCACGTTGAGCGCGTCACCCGCGCGAACATGAAAGAAGCGCGCGGCGCCTTTGATCGGACAGACAGATGTGTGCGGGCTCATCTCAAGCAGGCTCAGGTCGACTCCTGACGGTGGGAAGTAGTGATTTCCCTCGACGATGACTGTTTCGTCGCTTGTGGCGATAGTAGTGTCTTTCCAGATGGCTGAGACCAACGGACTCTCCTTTTGTATTCATCAACCGGCGAAGGCTCGCGGGCTGGCTGCCCCAAGCCGCACCTCCTCAGGTGGCAGGCGGGTTGCGCCCGAGAAGTTTGTCGAGCTCGCCTCTGACATCGAGCGCGAATAGCTCATCGGAGCCACCGATAAGGGTGCCATTGATGAAGATCTGCGGCACGGAGCTTCGCCCCGACGCTTCCGCCATGGCCTGCCGGTGAGCCGGATCCGCCTCAATATCGAGCTCCTTCCATCGCACGCCCTTTTCCTTGAGGAGCGCCTTCGCTCGGCGGCAGAACGGGCACCAATTCGTGGTGTACAGCAATACATCAGTTGTCATATTGCATCTCCGGCAGTTGCACGCGGATCGCTGTCATGGCGTTGATCTCCAATTCGCGGCGTTCAAAGATGGCGACTGCACCTTGGCCGACATCGGAGCAGATGCTGACGATTGGCCGCTATCCAGGCGACATGGCCCAAAGTGCTTTCACCGCCAGGCAGAGGCCGCACGCGCCTCCTGTAGCGCCGAGCCGATGCTCTAAGGTAACCGAGCCTCGATTGGGACGGAAGCGGTCCCGCTCGAATCGCCCATCATGCTGGTCGAGCATATCAGGACGACGGATAGTGCAGGAACTTTCAAATTGAGCTTGATGTCGAGCCAGGTATCGCGAGCGAAGGCGTTCTAGAGGCCGGGGGGTACGAAGACTGTGTTCGGCAAAACGGTTCACGTTGATCGCCAAAGCTTCCCAGGGCGCACGTCTACGATCGGCGCGACGTGAGATAGCTCGCGCCGCTAGCCCCCGTAGCGCTCCGTCTTGATGATGGAGGCGTCCAAGCCCGCCAGCAGCGCGCTATCGGTTGCGATGTTGACGAATCCGTTAGACCCGCAGACGAACACTTGCGTCGGCTTTCCCTGAAGCCTGGTTAGAATTTCTTGGACCATCATGCCGTCGATCCGTCGCGCAAAGTCCGATGCGCGAACCGGTTTCTCGCGCGTAATCGCGAGCGCCAGGACGAACGCCGGATCGCTGATTTCGATGCAATGAAGTTCTTCTGAGAAGAGAACGTCCTCGGCGGTTCGTGCGGACAGGAGCAACGCTGTCGGAACGGCTTGGGCCAATGCGCGGCGCTGCCGGATCATTGCCATCAACGGCACGAGGCCGGAGCCTCCCCCGATCAACAGAACCGGATCTATGGCAGGCTCAGGCCAAAGGAAATGGCCACCGAGCGGACCGCGAACTTCGATTTCGTCACCAATCGCCGCGATGTCGTGAAAAAACGGCGAAACTTCGGCATCCGGCATGCGCTCGATAGCTATCTCGACGATCGGGGTCGAAACTGCCGATGACGCGATCGAGTAGCTGCGCATTGCACTGTAGCCGTCGGGCGCGGTCAGCCGGATATCGACGTGCTGACCTGCGGTGTGCGCGAACGGCTTGCTCAACCGAAGGAAGAAGCTCTTGATACTCGGTGTTTGCTGGATGATGTCGTCGATCACGCATGATTGCCACGAACGGACTTGCGCTTCGTTTTCAGTCATGGGTGTATCGTTGTTCGCGCCACGGATCGCCGTAGATGTGATAGCCGTGCAGCTCCCAAAAGCCGGCCTCGTCACGCGTCGTGAATTGCAGCGCATTCACCCATTTGGCGGATTTCCAGAAGTAAAGGTGCGGCACTAGAAGACGCGCCGGCCCCCCATGATCGCGGGAAAGTGGCTTGCCCGCATAACTGAGGGCGACCATCGCTTTCCCGGAAAGCAGATCCGTCAGAGGGACGTTTGTCGAATAATTATCGTAGCAGTGCGCCAAGACGAAATCGGTAGGCCGATCAAGCTCTGCATCTGCAAGGATGTCTTCAATGAGTACACCCTCCCAAACGGTATCCAGTTTGGACCAAGAGGTGACGCAGTGAATATCCTTTGTCACCTGGGTCTTTGGTAGAGTGTTGAATTCGCCCCAATTCCACGTTTTGACGGGCTTCGGACCAATTTTGACTGTGAATTTCCAGTCGGAGGGCTCTACCCTCGGCGTAGGGCCGGCCGACAGAACAGGGAAATCCTCCACCAGATGCTGACCTGGCGGAATCCGATCGGACTGGTCGCCTGAACCGCGACCGGTGAAACCTCTGGTGACCATAGTGACCCCTCTTGCTCGATACGGCAGACCGAAGCCGGCCTTCATTTCAGTACTCTGCGTAAAGCATTTGCCCGCACATCCGCCGAATAAGCCAATCGACTAAAAATCAGATACAGATGCTCTATCATCGTAAAAAATCGCGTATCGAACATAGCGTCAGGCCAGCATGATTCCCAATACCCAATGGCTATAGGGTAGATAACCCCAAGGCTGCGTACGCTGATCTGCGGTATGCGGAGCGGAAGTTGCAGGTTCGCTCTCAAACGGATGGGCAGCGTGCAAAGCTCAAGGCTCACCAGCGCATGGTTGCCCAGTTCGCGCTCGCCGGCAGCTTGAGTATATTAAGGACGAAATGTCGATCTGATCTATTCTGGCTTCAGGAAATAGGGAAAATAAGGTCGGACGTTCGCGCACCGTCGCGACGCGCGATCATCCACTAAGCTTCTGTATCGGGGTTGGAGGATCAGATGAACGAGATCGAACGACAAGCGCCTGAGCTGCGGGTGCAAAAATGGATTGGCAAAGATGGGGAAAGTATCGCGCCGTTCAAACTGTCAGATATCGGGCCCGGCCCGAAAATCTTGTTTGCCTTCCAGCATTGGTGCCAAGGTTGCCATTTGCATGGGTTTCCGACGCTACAAAAGTTGCATGCAGCGTTGAGCTCAAAAGACGTGGGGTTCGCAGTGATCCAGACCGTCTTCGAAGGAACGCATGAGAATACCTTCGAGAAGTTGCGCGTGAACCAGCTCAAGTATGAGCTTCCTATCGTTTTCGGTCACGACGAGCAACCGACCGGCTCGCCGTTTCCAACCTTCATGGAAGACTACCGCACACGAGGAACTCCGTGGTTTACGGTTATCGACGCTGGCGGTAGCATTGTTTTCTCGGACTTCCATCTCGACGCGGAGCGACTAGTGAAGCAACTTGAGCAAGGTTAATCGTTGGAAGGTGGGCAATCATCCTGATTGCCACCCATCCCCTGATGCCCACTACAGGCGTTGCGCGCTGTAACTCTGTTGATCAGCGTGCGAAAACCCGGATCCGGATAGGAGGAGCGTCAACGATTGAATCAATCCGTTGGGAGAGGGCGGCTCCGCTCCGTCAGCTCGGCAATAGATAACCCATTCTCGCCGAGCAACTCTCTGATCCGATCGACGATATGAGCCCCTAGCGCCGCTGTCTTGGTCCCCCCCACAGATTCCCAAGATGCGAGTTCACACGCCGATACCTCGTGGTCAGCGCCGAAGTGCTTCTGTCGGTATGTCACCGCCGCCCTTCAATGATAAAGGCGCGGTAACGGGAACCGGCAAAGCGTTGAGCAGCGATGGTTTGGTAGGCGGGACTGTCATACCAGTCGCGAGCGGCCTGCATCGTCGGGAAACGCAAGATTACGGCCCCTTCGATGGGCGGCCCCTCCAAATGCTGGATCGCGCCATAAGCGGCGAGAAAGGTAACGTCGTGACCATCGAACGATGGTCCGACGCCTGCAGAATAGGTTGCGAGTGCATGTGGGTCGCTGGTTTCTTCCCGCGTAAAGACGACGAACGCTTCCATCATTAGGCCTCTCAAAGGTTGGATCTGTTGGCCATTACCACCGGTGATGGCCTCACAGTCGTCAGGCTGGCAACTGGAACCCGATTTTCATGAGTGCCTCGACGCACGCATCCTGATCCTGCTGATAGTTGCCTCCGGAGATGCCTATGCCGCCGATCAACTTCCCATCCTCCAGAATCGGATAACCGCCGCCGACAGCGACCATCCGAGGGCGATAGGCTAGCGGCGCCACTTTTGGATCGTTGGTCACATAGTCGTTCCAGACATGGGTCGGGAACCCAAACGAGGCGGAACTCCAGGCCTTGTCGATGGCAACATCGACGGTAAGGAACGGCGCATCGTCGGTGCGCTCGAACGCGCGCAGGTTACCGGTGGCGTCGACGACGGCGACGGCAGCCGGGATGCCGATGGCACGGGCCGCAGCGAGCGCCGCGTCGATGAGGGCGACTGCGGTTTCGCGGTTGATCGAGGCGGTGGCAATAGATTTGGTCATGGGATTCTCATCGCTGGGGCATAACCCGTTCGGCTTTTTGAGGTTGGACAAGATGTTTGGCGATCGCGGTCGTTAGAAGCCTTCGAGGACGATCTTGCCTTTAGCCGCGCCACTTTCGATCAGTGCATGCACCGTCTTCAGATTGGCGGCATTGATCGGCGACAGTCGCCGGGTCAGCGTCGTGCGGATTTTGCCGTCGTCAACCAGCGCTGCCATCGCATCCAGAATCTCGCCCTGCTCATTCATGTCGGGCGTGCCGTAGATCGACCGCGTGAACATCAGCTCGTGGTGGATCGACACCGCCTTGCGCTTGAAAACCATGATATCGAATGCCTTGGGATCGTCGATCAGTCCGAACCGTCCTTGTGGGGCGATCAGTTCGGCGATGTCGGCGACATGTTGCTCGGTATGTGTGGTCGAAAAGACGAAAGCGGGAGCACCGATGCCGAGTTCGGCGATCTGTGGCGCGAGCGGACGAGAATGGTCGATGACGTGGTGAGCTCCAAGCCCTCTTACCCACTCTTGGGTTTCCGGTCGAGAGGCTGTGGCGATGACGGTGAGGTCCGTGCGCTGTCGCGCGATCTGGACGGCGATCGACCCAACCCCGCCCGCGCCACCGATGATGAGGATCGCCTCCGCCGCACCGGGTACGGGCTTCGCCACGTCCAGGCGGTCGAACATCGCCTCCCAGGCCGTCAACGTCGTCAGCGGCAGCGCCGCCGCTTCCGCCCAGGAGAGCGACGCAGGTTTGTGACCGACAATCCGGGCGTCGACGAGATGGAACTCCGCATTGGTACCGGGCCGTGTGATCGATCCGGCATAATAGACCTCGTCGCCTAACTCGAACTGCGTGACGTCGGGGCCGACCTCGCGCACAATCCCGGCGGCATCCCATCCCAGCACCTTCCAATCGCCATCTGCCGGCGGCGTGCTGTTGCGGACCTTGTAGTCGACCGGGTTGACCGAGACGGCCTTCACCTCAACCAGGATATCGTATCCTGCAGCGACAGGCCGAGGCAGATTGATGTCGACCAGCGCGGCATCCGCGGCGATGGGTCCCGGAACCTTGTAACCAATGGCTTTCATAAATGTCTCCAGCTTGCTTGATCGGATGACGCGAATGCTCGTTAGTCAACTTCTTCTACATTGAGGTCCCGACTCTTGAACTGGGTCGCGGTAGCAGATTTCATCGAACACGTCGATCAACAGGCCCTTATGCTCGGTCGCCGGATCGGTGATCGCGTAGAGGGTGGAGGCGTTATCGCCATCATCACCGCTTCCGAGGCGAAACGCCGCGTCGACGCAGATGCCGCACGGACCGATGGTTGATCCTGGCTCGAGATCGACGAGATTGCTGTCCTTGACGCGCTATTCGCGGTCTTAGCCCTTGGCGATGAAGGACTGAACTGCTTGTAGAGCGTCGGTCAGCTGCTATGTCATGGACGCACCTTCATCTTGAGTTGGATTGGACAAGCTTCCGTATAAGGCCCGCTGTAACCGTCAGATGACGGCGAAGAAAACGATGGGCAGTATTCACAGCCACTTAGCCTTCTTGAAGCGCACAAATAGGAAAACGCACGATATCGCTATCACTCCGAGCACGACAAAGTATCCGTAGGCCGTGTCCAGCTCCGGCATGTGCTTAAAGTTCATGCCGTATATTCCAGCGATCGCCGTCGGGACTGCCAGTATTGCCGCCCAAGCCGCCAGCTGGCGGGTGATCACCCCCGTCCTTTGCGCTTCAAGAAGGCTGCTGGCTTCAAAGACCGTGGACAGGACAAGCAGGAGGCCGTCGACCATGGACTGCACGCGGTGGACATGGTCCGCGACGTCGTGGAAATATGGTGTCATTTCGGCGCTGATGCAGGGAAAGTGGCCGCGAACGA
>NZ_JAENSQ010000063.1:0-11721 GCF_016613125.1 Pseudomonas sp. MF6776 | reverse complement strand
GTGCAGCTAGCGTCTCCTGTTGTCGACCCCGCTCGTCCTCCGATGCCTTCCACTGAGCCTCGAGCCACTCCTTGCCTGTCTGCAGTGCAGCTAGCGTCTCCTGTTGTCGACCCCGCTCGTCCTCCGATGCCTTCCACTGAGCCTCGAGCCACTCCTTGCCGTTCTTGATATCGCCAATACCGGATTGCTGATTAAGAAAATCCCGGCGTAGATTAGCCAGCACAGCTTCGACACCAATTAAGGACTGCATTTGAAACAAGCTGTCTGCGTGACATGCATCGTAAAAAACGCTTGGACGGCGTAGTTGCTCCCCCCCGTGAGTAGCCGCAGCCACCAGGCGACCGCACAGAGAGAGTGCTGCGGCCATCTCTCTGATCTCGAAAGCAGGCGGTGTGGAGTCATAACCTCGCGTCAGCCTATCCCCTAGGGAGGTAATGATCCGCTGGAACGCCTGCCACCACGTTTTATGAGCCTCAGCGTCTAGCCCTTCAGCTACCAAAAGTAGCCCTAGGAGGTAAGCCGCCTCAGCAGGCTTAGTGAGTAAAGTAGAACTGTACTCAGCGACAGGTGTCGCTATGACGCCTGCTAAGAAACGGCCCGCTATCTCTCGTCTTCCGATTGACAAGGCCAGTAGTCCACCGGCGTACATCAGCGAAACCCGCCAGCGAAGAACTGTGTGGTTAGTCTCGTTAGCTACATCAGTGAGATAACAATCGATGTCACCCAGCAGTCCGTCGTCCGAGGCATTGCGCGCCCCTTCCAATACCATATAGACCAGCACGCACAGTGCTGCGCCTCGATCGGCAGAGCCGGCCTCAGGATCGGCCCATATGGCCTCGGCCCAGCGCCCCCTGAGGGTGGTATTTTCGGTACGCAATCCGATGGAAACCAGTGCACGGATCAGCCAAGGATTGGAGTAGTCCCGAGCAAAGGCCAATGCATTACCGGCTTGCCGCTGCTCATCGATGGAAAATACCTGCTCGCTATACGGCACATGGCGACCATCTAGTGGACTCTTTGTTACCACCGCTAGCAACCATTCGGCCTCAACTGTGTTCTGCTCTACCTCTATGTCGATCAAAGAACGTGGCCGCTTCAACCACACACAGGAGCCGCCAGGCTGCTTGACGCGATCTGCGGTTTGGGCTACTAGGCGTTCTAGATCGAAAAACTGACTAAGCTCACCAGCAAAACGCGCCTTGTCGTACACATGAAAGTGAAAGGGATTCGGATCGGTACCGGTTTCGTCACTCCAGTCATTCGGGACGCTGCAAGTCAGACGCCCGCCTGGAGTTAGCACGCGCTGGAACTCGGCCAGCAGACGGACAGGATCTTGCACGTGCTCGAGCGTTTCGAAACACAGAACATGATCGATCGAGCTATCCGGAATACTCGCTAGACAATCCGGTAGCATACCCTGGAGAAACGACGTCGCCTCTCCTCCAAAGTTGAGTCGAGCGTAATCAATGCCATATTCGCTCGCATCAATACCAATGAAGCTGCGTGCTTGCGTCTCGCTGCGGATGACATAAGTCCCGTAACCAAGACCGCAAGCTGCATCCAAAACCGCGTCACCCGGGCGAATAAAACTAGCTGCGAAATGGTAGCGTCCGACGTGCGCATCGGACCTGCTTCCTGACTCGCGCAGCATGTCCATGTGCAGATCGCGTTCTTCCCGCAACGACGCCATCGGATAGTGCGCCAAAGCTTCCGTAGGCAGTTTCTCGAGGGGAATGAAAAACTGCTCGCCATCATTTTCCAGAGAGGCGTAGTCGTTGCTTCGATAGTAAAGGGGATGCTTACGAAATCCCGCATCGAAACAACTGACCTCCCAGCCTAGACGGTTCTTCAGCGGAGCCCCCCCCCCCTGCCTAGTGGTATCGATGAGTAGTATTAGCGAGCGCCGTGTCACACGACGAACTTCCTCGAGCACGGCAGGCAGTGAGGTGTCAGCTAACAACTCGATCCCCCCGAAGGAAACGACAGCATCAAAGGACTCGTCCGAAAACGGAAGGTGGAATTCTGAATTCCGTACGGGATCCGAAAACTCATAAGCACTGGCATCAAGGCCAGCAAGCCACAACTCACGCAATAGCGCCTTGTGGGCTCCGCCAATGAGAAGTACCCGGCAATGGCCACAGGTCATCAAGATCTGAGTCGCTTGAGCTTTGAAATCAAAAATGTATTCAGTCTGCTCAATGGTCATCGGTAATTTCCAAAATACTTATAATCATCACTTGTAAAGACTTCACTACAGTCTCTAGTCGTTACCAACGAGCCATCATCTTCAGATCGATCACGCCACCGAAGAAATACTCCTCGCGCCTCATAAGGACCTGAAAAAAAGCAGCTTCGTCAACCCAATGCAAAATACGTTGGGCCGTGTAATCCGGGGTTTCTTCATAAGAAATGGAACCCTGAATTTCATATAGATTAACGCCCAAAGAACATTGCATTTCTAATTCAACATCAAAAATTTCGCCAGCCGTAGCCTGACGCGACCAAAAAATATCATCGCTACTATTGCGAGCGCGCTCCGCCATATCTTGATTTAGCGTTCCCCACGAATAAATTTTCACCCCTTCCTTGTTCCGGATGCGAATACCGACGTTCAGTTTATCGGTATTAATCGCGGACTGGCAGGTGACTCTGATTCGGATAATATCTCCAGGATAAAAAACAGTTGCGGGCATACCATCCGCACCCAGTGTTTCAATCTTGAGTATCTTCGCCTCCCCATCGCCGAACGAGAGCTGATCGGATCTCGATGTAGCGAACGGTAGACCTTCCCCAGCGTTGAGCATTGGCGCCCCGACCACAACCTCTGAAGCTACGATACTCGCTTGTGCCGCTTTGTCAGCAAGTTGCTTGGCGACGTCGCTGAAATAGGATGACTCATCGACGTGAAGCTGCCTGCGGTACTCCAGCACAACTTCTGATGATGCGCCGTAAGCAGCCATTCGCCCCTTACTCAGAAAGACGGCCCGATTGGTCAAGGTCCGAATACTCTCTTGATCGTGGGATACAAAAAGCAGAGTAGTACCATCGGATAGCAGTTTCTCAATGCGCTGAAAACAGCGCTTTTGAAAAAGTGCATCACCTACAGCTAGTGCTTCGTCAATTATTAATATATCTGGTTCTACTTGTACTTGAACTGCAAAGGCAAGTCTCAGCATCATGCCGCTAGAATATGTTTTTACAGGCTGATCCAAGTGCAGACCAATATCAGCAAAACCAGCTATAGCATCAAACTTATTATCAATCTGATCACGAGTAAAACCGAGTAGCGCACCATTTAGATAAACATTCTCTCGGCCAGTGAAGCTCGGATTAAAACCAGAGCCTAACTCTAAGAGAGCAGCAATTCGTCCCTGCGTACTCACACTTCCTGATGTCGGAGAAAGGATTCCAGTTATCATCTGCAGTAGCGTACTTTTCCCGCTACCGTTGCGACCAATAATTCCGACTGCCTCGCCCTTTCTGACTTCGAACGATACATCCTTGACCGCCCAGAACTCTTGGTAAAAATTTTTAGGTGGAAAACCCAATAGGCGCTGAAGGCCTGGCAGCACAAACTGCTTAAGCCTGTCTCGAGGTTTATCATATATCTGGTAACACTTGTTAATACTTTCAACCTTGATAACGATATCAGATGACATCGGCAAACCCCTTTCTAGTCTTCTGGAACCAAGCGAAACCCAGCCAAGCAATCAAAGTCGAAAGTACGGTCCAAAAAACCCATAGGGGCCAGTTAACGCTCTTGTGCCAGATCATGACGTTACGTGTTTCTTCAACGATGTAAGTGAGCGGATTGAGGTGCATGATGCCCTGATACTCCAACGGTAAAGAATCTACGGAGTAAAAGATGGGAGAGAGGAACATTAGCGTCATTGTGACTACGCCAATAATCTGACCGACGTCACGCAAATAAACACCTAGTGAGGCGAGCAACCAAGCCAGCCCAAGAGTCATCAACATCAACGGAATCAATACTAAAGGCAGCTGTAAAGCAGTCCAGTCTGGAATAGAGAAAAACAGAAAATAGAATATAAGCCAAACGACAAGGCTTACTGACATATGAAATGCAGCAGCTCCAAGCGCTACTATAGGCAATATTTCCAAAGGAAAGATAATTTTCTTGACGTAGTTTGTATTATTCAAGATCAAGCTAGGCGCTTGATTGATCACCTCGGAAAAAAGATTAAACACTAATAAGCCCGTGAATAAGACGAGGGCAAATTCAACCTTGGAGTCCGAGCCCCCGACCCAGCGCGCTTTAAATACAACACTGAAAACGAATGTATAGATAGTCAGCATGAAGACAGGGTTGAAAAATGACCACAGCAACCCCATTGCGGACCCCCTGTAGCGGCCCATCACCTCTCGTTTAATCAGATTGAAAATAAGATTTCTATTTTTGTAGATAGACGCAACCATTGCTAGCGGCTGCACAGACTGTGGGGCATGCGGATTCATAGATAGTCCATTTGATTTTGCCAATTATCCTGACACATTGATCTGGCAATGCAGCCCGCGCAGCACTCTTTCCGCCGAGCGCGAATGGTTGTCTTGCACAAAGTTGACTCTGCCGCCAATTGCCGCTTCGAAGCGCTGCTGATTGAAGCTTTCAAAAAAAATCCGCGCTCATCGCCGAATACTTTTGGCTCGAACAGAACTACGTCGGGAATAGCTAGGCGTGTAGCAATCATCAGTACACTGTCTCTATCAGAATGCGCTTTAGGTATTGGCCGTAGCCATTCTTCAACAAGGGGGCAGCGAGTGTTTCCAGTTGTTCGGCACTGATCCATTTTTGCCGAAAGGCGATCTCTTCCGGGCAGGCTACCTTGAGACCCTGACGGTGCTCGAGGGTGGCAATAAAGTGGCTGGCTTCGAGCAGCGAGTCATGGGTACCGGTATCCAGCCAGGCATAGCCGCGCCCCATGATCTCTACCGACAGACTGCCTTGCTCCAAGTAGATGCGATTGAGGTCAGTAATTTCCAGCTCGCCACGAGGGGAAGGCTTGATGCTCTTGGCGATCTCGACCACTTGTTGGTCGTAGAAATACAGGCCCGTGACGGCGTAATTTGATTTCGGCTGGAGAGGTTTTTCCTCTAGGCTGATGGCTTTACCTTGAGTATCAAACTCGACTACGCCGTAACGTTCGGGGTCATGAACGTGGTAGGCGAAAACGCTGGCCCCCTCTTGTTGCGACATCGCACTTTGCAGCAACTCATTAAAATGATGGCCGTGGTAAATGTTGTCGCCCAGCACCAAGGCAGACAAATCATTGCCGATAAAGCCTTCGCCAATCAGGAAGGCTTGCGCCAAACCATCCGGAGATGCTTGTACGGCATAGGAAATATTCAATCCCCAGTTACCACCGTCACCCAGCAACTGCTCGAAGCGAGGCGTGTCTTGAGGCGTCGAGATTATCAAAATGTCGCGAATACCCGCCAACATAAGAGTGGTCAGCGGGTAATAAATCATTGGTTTGTCGTAAACCGGCAACAACTGCTTGGAAATTGCCAAGGTGGCCGGGTGCAAACGAGTACCTGAACCACCGGCAAGGATAATCCCTTTACGCTTGATCATACTGATTTCTCTAAAGTTTCCATGAGCCTCCGTGCCACGCCGGTTTGCCAGTCAGGCAAGTGCAGCGCAAAGGCATTTTGCAGTTTTTGAGTATTTAATCGTGAGTTGCTCGGGCGTCTGGCAGGAGTAGGGTAAGCCTCTGTGGCAGGCCACTTTTAAGCTTATGCCGGCTGCCTCGACCTGCTCAAGGACAAAACGGGCGTAGAAGAACCAAGTGGTCTCGCCAGCCGCTGCGAGGTGGTAAAGCCCGCCCAGTGCTGACTGCTGGCGAACAGCCAGAATGGCATGGGAGGTGACATCTGCTAGTAACTCAGCACCAGTTGGCGCACCAAACTGATCGTCAATAACGTTGAGACGCTCTCGCTCCTTAGCCAAACGCAGTATGGCCTTGGCGAAGTTATTACCACACTCGGCATACACCCAACTGGTGCGGAAGATCAGGTGTAAGCAGCCAGAAGCTTGAACAGCCTGCTCGCCTTCTAACTTGCTTGCCCCGTAGGTATTCAGCGGTGCCACCGGATCCGTTTCCTGCCAGGGGGCCTCGCCATCCCCGGCAAACACATAATCGGTGGAGTAATGTACTAGCAAGGCACTTAAGCGCTGCGCCTCTTGCGCAAGCACTACTGTCGCCTCGGCATTGATTCTCCGCGCTAGCTGCGGCTCGGCCTCGGCTTTGTCGACCGAGGTATAGGCGGCGGCATTGACAATGACGTCAGTGGCAAAACGCTGCACGGTCGCAATCAGCCCCTGTAGGTCGCTCAGATCACCACAGTAATCCGGGCCTTTCGAGTCCAGCGCCAGTATCTCCCCCAGGGAAGCAAGGCTGCGCTGCAACTCCCAGCCCACCTGGCCGTTTTTACCCAGCAGTAGGATCTTCATGCAATACGGCCGGCGTAGTTCTTCTCGACCCATTCGCGGTAGGCACCAGACTGGATATTGCTGACCCATTCTTGGTTATCCAGGTACCACTGGACTGTTTTGCGGATACCGGTTTCAAAAGTTTCCGCCGGTTTCCAGCCTAGTTCACGCTCAAGTTTACGTGCATCAATCGCATAACGCCGGTCATGCCCAGGGCGGTCTGTCACATAAGTAATTTGTGCGCTATAAGGGTGACCATCGACACGTGGACGTAACTTATCCAGCAAAGCGCAGACGGTATGGACTATTTCGAGATTGGTTTTTTCATTCCAGCCACCGACGTTGTAGGTCTCGCCTAGGCAGCCAGCTTCCAGCACCCTACGGATCGCGCTGCAGTGATCCTTTACATATAGCCAGTCACGGATTTGCTGACCATCTCCATACACCGGCAACGTCTTACCTGCCAGAGCGTTGACGATCACCAGCGGGATGAGCTTTTCCGGGAAGTGGTATGGGCCATAATTGTTTGAACAATTGGTCGTCAGTACCGGTAGGCCATAGGTGTGATGATAGGCGCGAACCAGGTGATCGCTGGCCGCCTTACTCGCGGAGTAAGGGCTGTTGGGTTCGTACTGGTGGCTTTCGCTGAATGCAGGCTCGTCTTTGGACAGCGAGCCATACACCTCGTCAGTTGAAATATGGAGGAAGCGAAACGCCTCCTGGGCCTCAGATGCCAGCGCCTTCCAGTACGCCCGCACAGCTTCCAACAAGCGGAAGGTGCCGACAATATTGGTCTCGATAAAGTCTTCCGGGCCATGAATAGAGCGGTCGACATGGGACTCAGCGGCGAAATTGAGAATGGCCCTCGGCTGATGCTTAGCCAATAATCGCGCAACCAAAGCACTGTCACCGATATCTCCGTGCACAAATATATGCCGATCATAGCCTTTAAGACTGTTGAGGTTTCCCAGGTTGCCGGCATACGTCAGCTTGTCCAGATTGATCACAGGCTCACTAGAATGAGCCTGCCATTCCAGAACAAAATTTGCGCCAATAAAGCCAGCTCCGCCGGTCACTAAGATAGTCATGGATTTAAATCTTTTTCAGTAGAGTTGCCAGGATTAGCCCCAGATTTCCAAACAGGGTTTGTCGATATAAACCGGCCCGTCGGATGCCTAAAAACCTTCGGAGTAGTTTTTCATTCCGTGCAGCCTTGAAGTGGGCAAGGGTCGCTTGATGCTCTTGGCTCAGGTGGTGATGCATGGCTTCAAGCGCATGGATGTTCTGCGCATTCCACTCATAAAAGCGCCCTTGAAAAACCATGCGTAACCGCTGGAATCTCGAGGACAAGCTGGCGTTACTGCCGACCAGATTTTCATCGTGCTGGCGGTATAGCACTCTGGGCTCAGGGTCGTAATGGATTGCACCTCCCGCACCGGAGATCAGCTGATATGCCCACCAGTCGTGAGATGGAATAATCAGGTTATCGTCGGCTTTTTGCAGAAGATCACGTGCAGCCTGGTTAAAAACCATGGTGTTACCACCACCAATATTTTGAACTAGAGCATTAGCGAAGCTCGGTGGCAAGCAAAACCTTGGAGAAAATCCGATAGGCGTACCTGACTCATCGATCAGTTTTGTGCGACCACAATAAAGCGCAGGAATATGCTTGGGGATTGTCTGTAACCACGCTAGCGCTGCATGTAGCTTATCTTCGGACCAGATATCGTCCTGATCTGCCCAGGCAAAGAATTCTGCGTCTATATCTGTGCTGCAGGTCAGGGAAAGGAAATTTTTAACGAAGCCTCGCTGTGGTCCTTGAACAATCTTAAGGCGCTCTTGGCCCCAACTATCGATGTATGCCTGTAAAATTTCCAACGTCCTATCTTGAGAGCCATCGTCAGAAACAACCAGACTCCAGTTACGATGCGTTTGCCGCTCAAATGAGTCGATTTGCTCGGCCAAGAAGCGCTCACCATTGTAGCTACACATCAGTATCGCAACATGCGGCGTTCTGAGAGAGTAATGCGGAAACTTTCCATCGAGATCGACAACAGGGTGCGGAGCAGGAGTGCATACGGGCACGACAATTTTTCCTAGTGCGCAGGACAGACGCATCATCCCAACAACGTGATTTTAGACAAATACCGTCGCCGTCAGACACAACGGGCATAGGTATGCTGCTCATTTTCGCGAAAGGCACCACGAACCGCCACACTTTTCATTGCATACCGCACTTGCATGGCTGGCTGGCAATTAAATAGCGGCCTATATGCAGTGCCCAGCGACTAATCATTTATTGCGAAACTTGCTCGATACCCAATAGCACCCAGACTTCATAGCCCTGGTCACGCGCGGCTTTCTCTGCCTCAAGCTGGGCCGCGAGTGTGCTGATGGAGCGCGAGAGGTACTCGAAGCGAAAGGGTGGGGAGCCGTTATGACGCACGCTGAGTTCAACCAACGTGTAGTTAGAAGGTGGCGTGGGCTTGACTGATTTTGCTGTGGAAATAATGAAAGCGGCATCAAGGCCAAGCGCCTGACGCATTTCGGCTTCAGAAAGAGTGGTATCTGTCAAACGAACAATCCTGCGGTGATGTTTTATTTTATCAACGATAACAGAACCAGGATCTGTCAGTAGCCGTCAAGAATCATCCATTTTTCACCGTTCTCTCCGTAGACCACTCCGCTCGCCTTGGCATCGATCCGCGCGCACAGCCGCTTCTCGCAAGTGCTGAGTTTGATCTTTCCCCCGCGGCGTTCCAGATCAGTTGCATTTGCTCGCAACTCGGCCATTTCGCTGCCACTGGGCGTCATAAACACCGCCAACGACCAGACCACAACCAACAGTCCAGCACTCGCTGCACCGCAGATCCCGGCCCACTTCCAACCCACCCAACCGACGGAATCCCGTAGGCTTTTTTCGGCCTCCCGGGCGCTACCGGCAGCCCCCTTGATGACCTTCAAGGCCGGAGCCACTGCACTAGCCAATGAGTCGCTCGCCGCCTGGCTGACACTCGCCAAAGCATCAGTCACCGCCTTGTCTACCGCTTCTTTGGTGGCTCGCTCAATCAACCCCGCCGAGGCGGTGCCGGCATTGCTCATGGCCTCGACCGCACGGCGGGCTTGCTCAATGGTCTCAGTGAGCTTGGCTTGTTGCTGCTCAAGGACGGCGAGCTGGGCCGCCGCCGCCTGCTGTTGCTCCTGGGCAACGGCCATCAAGCCAAACAACGCCTGTTCACTCATTTCTAATGGGCTCCAGTAGCATCGCCACAGCGACAGCTTCGATATCGGTAAGCACAAACCTACAGGCCAAAATCGGGGCCGTCGCGCTTCGTTTTTGAAGCCTTATCATGTGCCGTTGCGGAAACCTTGCTCGCCCGTTCCAAGGCCGCAGCACGCTCGGTGGCGATCAGCTGTTCATGCCGCTGCCGCTCGACTTCAGCCAACAGCCGCGCCCCTTCGGCAGCAATAGCGGCTTGCTGTTCCTGATTGGCCTGAAAGCGCGCCCGGAAGTCTGCCATGCCATAGACGGCTTGAGCCTGAACCTTCTGCCGGGCGACACGGGCACGCTCCAGGTCGATGATCATCGCCCCAACGTTGGGAACAACACTGCGCAGCGCTGTCTGCGCCTCTTGAGACTCGCGCCGAGCTTGACGAAATTCGATCACGTTGTCCCGACCGGAACCGCGCCACTGGCTCGGCAACTGCTTGGCCTCTGGCGCCAGGCCAGTCTTGCGTTCGGCATGGCTGCGCATGTCAATGCGCGCCTCTAGGGGAGCCGAGAGAATTCGGAAAAAATCGTACGCTAAGGCTTTCCGAGCTGTCGTAACGGCCTGAATTTCCCTTCCTCCAGCTTGCGGCTCTGCCGCCAGACGTAATCGCCGGTCAGGTTAATGTGCTCCCAGCCCAGCGGCGACAGATATTGATACATATCGGTATTCACCGGCTTTCCGGCGTCAGTCAGCCCTTGGGTTGCCCGCTCCAGGTAGACGGTGTTCCACAGCACGATAGCGGCGGTCACCAAGTTCAGTCCGCTGGCCCTATAGCGCTGCTGTTCGAAGCTGCGATCCCTGATTTCACCAAGGCGGTTGAAGAACACCGCCCTGGCCAGGGCATTGCGCGCCTCGCCCTTGTTCAATCCAGCGTGCACGCGACGACGCAACTCGACACTTTGCAGCCAGTCGAGGATAAACAGCGTGCGCTCGATCCGGCCCAGCTCCCGCAGGGCCACGGCCAGGCCGTTCTGACGTGGATAGCTGCCCAGCTTGCGCAGCATCAACGAGGCAGTGACGGTGCCCTGTTTGATCGACGCGGCCAGACGCAGAATCTCGTCCCAGTGAGCGCGGACGTGCTTAATGTTCAGCGTGCCGCCGATCATTGGGCGCAGCGTCGGGTAGTCCTGTACGCTCTGCGGGACATACAGTTTGGTTTCGCCCAGGTCGCGGATGCGCGGGGCAAAACGAAAGCCCAGCAGATGCATCAGGGCGAAGACATGATCGGTGAAGCCAGCCGTGTCGGTGTAGTGCTCCTCGATCCGCAGATCCGACTCGTGATACAGCAGACCATCGAGCACATAGGTCGAATCCCGCACTCCGACATTCACCACTCGGGTACTGAACGGCGCGTACTGATCGGAGATATGGGTATAGAACAGCCGCCCTGGTTCGTTGCCGTATTTCGGGTTGACGTGCCCGGTGCTTTCGCCTCGACCGCCTGCACGGAAGCGCTGGCCATCGGAGGATGAGGTGGTGCCGTCTCCCCAGTTGGCCGCAAAGGTGTGGTTGAACTGATTGTTGACCAATTCAGCCAGAGCCGCCGAGTAGGTTTCGTCACGGATGTGCCAGGCTTGCAGCCAAGACAGCTTGGCGTAGGTCATACCCGGACTCGACTCGGCCATTTTCGTCAGCCCAATGTTGATGGCGTCACCAAGGATTGCTGACAGTAACAGCGTTCGATCCTTGGCCTGAGCACCATCCTTCAGGTGGGTAAAGTGACGGGTGAATCCTGTCCACTCATCCACGTCCATCAGCAGCTCGGTAATCTTGATGCGCGGTAGTAGCTGACTGGTCTTGTCGATCAGCGCCTGGGCGGTGACCGGTACTGCCGCATCCAGCGGCGTGATCTTCAGTCCGGACTCTGTGAGGGGGTCGTCTCAGAAAACGGAAAATAAAGCACGCTAAGCGTGCGTGGAGGCTGGCACCCAGCGGTACAGCGTCGGAATGGACACGCCGAGGTTCTTGGCCACGTCCTTGGGCGGCACCCCGCTGGCC
>NZ_JAENSQ010000062.1:0-14358 GCF_016613125.1 Pseudomonas sp. MF6776 | reverse complement strand
TCGTCGAGCGATGCCCGTCCAGGGAGGGATGGCCGAGCTCGATTCTCCAGAAGGTAGCTGGTGACACGAGTGTTGAGCCCACCCAACTAGGGTGACGGAAATTTCTGGGGTTCCGGCTTACATCCCCATACAAGCCAACGAATTTGCTCGTGTTGTGAAAAAGCTGCCAAAACAGCTGAAGGTTGAATTGGATGAGGCCGTCAAATCCATCATGGCCAACCCTTTACTGGGTGACGCTAAGGTGGCTGATTTAGCGGGTATCCGCGTCTACAAATTCAAGCTGAATAAGCAACTTACGCTGCTAGGGTATGAGTACGACGGTGAGACAGTGACCCTGTACCTGTTGAAACTTGGCAGCCATGAAAACTTCTATCGCGACCTGAAAAACAGCCTTTCCGAATAAGTCAGCATCACGGCCTGCTCTCATACACCGGCCGCCAATTTATCCAGCGCTCGATAGAGCGTCGAGCGATGCACACCAAGCAGCTAGGCGGCGGCTTTCACGGTGAAAACCGTCGAAGTTGTAGGCCGTTACACCCAGATCCGCTCCACCTCATCTAGGCTGATCTCATCGCGGCGCCGGTCGTACAACTGGGTGGTGCGCGTAGACGCATGGTTGGCCATGGCTGCCGCGTTCTCCAGGGTGCCGCCGCTTTTCAGGTAGGCCGTGATCCCGGTCGCCCGAAAGCTGTGATTGCCGATTGGCGTCTTAATCCCTGCTGCCAGTGCCCGCCGGCGCACCATCGCATGCGCATTGGCCTGCGGTAGCGCCGTGGTACTCAACTGCCCGGTACCACGTCTAATGGTGCGAAACAACGGCCCTTTCGGATCGCTGTCGATCCCGGTTTGCACCAGGTAGGCGTGCAGGTACGCCTCCAATGTGTGGTGGCAGGGCATGACATGCTGTTTGCCACCCTTCTCCCGCAGCCGTACCCACAGCCGTCGATTTTGCGTGTAGACGTCTTCGACCTTCATCGCCAGGGCGGCACCGATACGCGCAAACGAAAACACCATCAGCGCAATCAAGGCCCGGTCGCGCAAGCCGGCCGGGGTGCCGATATCGATACTGTCGAGCAGCTGTCGTGCTTCGCTTGGATCAAGCACCGGGGTTTTGCCGGTGCGCGCTGTGTGACTCGGGCCGCGCACCGAGGCCGCCGGGTTATGCGGCACCACCTGACCCACGACCAACCAGTCGAACAAATGCCGGATCGCGGCCAGGCGTTGCTTCACCGACGGTGCGGCCAGCGTCTGGCACTGCAGCTCGATCCAGGCCGCCACATGCAGCGGAGACACGGCAACCAGATCAGGCACACCCACCGCCTGGCACCAGCTCAAAAACTCATCTACAGCGCGTGCATAGGCGCGCCGCGTGTTCGGGTTGCGGATATTGGCCGTGAAAAACTCCAAAAAGCGCATCCCCGCGCGTTCGCCGGCGTGGCTGATCAGCGCCGGGAGCGTGTGGCTCACCGTGGACACCCGCACGAGTGGATTCATCGCCTAGCGTCCGGCTCAACCAGCAGTGCTTTAAGCGCGATGACCTGCTCTACCAGACGCTCAATGTCTACTTTTGAGTGGGCTTCCAACTCAACATCCCCTACTGTCAGGCGCAACGTGCGCCCGGCCCGACCGTTGATCCAGGCCATCGCGATTTCGCCCAGGGTCTTTAGAGGCAACCCGATGGCCGGCACCCACGACAGCAGAAACTGGCCGGTTAGCCCTTTGACGGCACCGGCACGGTCGACCGTCGCAAACGTCGGGGAGACCGCCAAACCGGTGACCTCCAGCTGCTGCTTAAATTGGCACAGTTCCGTTTGGTAGTCCGCACCAAAGACAGCCGAATCGTCGGGCGCCCTCAGCAAACGTAGCTGAAGACGAAGGGTTGGCGTAGGGGCGGTCGCTTGAGCCATCGGATGAGTCCTTTATATATGTGATAAAGGACATTATCACATATATAAAAGCCATCAGTATGTATGCAGGAGAGGTTCCACAATTTTGGCATCCACCCCAATTGGGGTTCGGGGGTCTGGCCGCTCATGCGTGATTACCTGAACGCCAGACTCCCCCCACTTTGGTGTTCTGTTTCCTGCCCTGATTGGAGGGCTGGCCCTTATCCAATATTGGGACTGGCGCTGATCGTTAATCCGGCGCGATTTGCTGTGTCGCGCGACTTAGGAGTTATGCGACACCTGGCCAACCGCCCGCATCCAAGGTATAGCGTGGATCATTTTTATATTTATCGGAAAGACCAACGTTTATGTCCGATGTAACTGGTAAAAACAGGCACGGCTACACCGATAGCGTGAGCGATTTCATGTACGAATGAATTTACGCCGAGTGCAGGAAAGACGTAGTATGCCAAGCCCATACTGATACCCCAAGTCTGAAGCGCAGCCACTACGTTGACCAGAGTAAATAACATCAAAGATCGGTGAAGTGATTGCTCACTACCTTTGAACACGAACAGCTTTGCCAGTACGAAAGCGGTGATCATCCCGGTGAGATAAGCAAGAATGATCGCGCTGGAAAAGTCCAGCCAACGGCTGTACAGCATTCTGGAGCCAAAGTTGACCGCCGCAGCCGTGCCCCCAGTAAGCAGGAAAACTAGAAATTGTCGTGATATGAATTGCTGGATCACTTACTTGCATCCCGTGCCATTTGCCTACCGAAATCTATACTTTCTGAAATCCCCCTGTCTTCAGGATAGTAGTAAGAGGTATCAGCGACCCACAATCCTTTGACCGGTAGTGACACTGGCGGAAGCCTATCAAGGTAGCCGGGATCACAGATTGGTTGCGCATAGCGGTAGCGGCTGGCACGTAGCTCGATGAAGTCCTCATCGCGAAGCTCTGGGTTGATTTTTTTCAGGTAGCGCTGCACCTTATCGAGAAACACCTGATCAGGCTCTGCGAATTTAGGATGTTCTCCAGGCACATAGAATGGAACGTAGACAATATGCTGATCCAATGGGCGCAGGTTGGTGTATTCCACCAGTCCTGGTATATCCATATCGGGATCATTGGTGTTCAACCAGAAGTTTTCGGTCAACGGTTTACGTAGCTTGGCAATCACGCAAACTACCGCAACGTTTTTCAACGCTTGAAAACGCTGCAAGATGTCGTCAGGCAGATCAGGCATGACACGCGGCACATAAGGTAGTGGAATGGTGCTGATTACTTTGTCGAAGCGCTCAACTTGACCGTTCACCTCGACCCCTTGCACTTTCTTGTTCTCGATCACTACTCGACTGACAGGCGACTTTAGACGTATTTCGCCGCCACGGGTTTCAATATCGTTTTTTATCGCTTGGAGTAGCGTTTCCGAACCTCCCTCCAGATAACCAAGTTTTTCCCGGAACAAGCTATAACGGGATCTACCGATACGCCGGATGCGACTCCAGATCCATGCAGCAGAAAGGTTATCGGTATAGTCGTAGAATTTGTAATCAAATAAACGACGCCATAGTACTTCCCAGGCTTCTGCGCCGACCCAGCGGCGAATCCAGCCTTTCGCTTCGACGTTATCCAGGGACCTCCAGTCATTACGTTTGGTGCAGAGAAAAGCATGTAACCCGTAACGGAACTTGGCTACCAGGCTCAGCCCGCGGAACTTCAGCAGCGCCACAGGGTTGCCCCATGGCTGAAGCCGATTCTGATACCAGTAACCCATCTTGGTTTCAACCCAGCACATTCTATCGGCCAGGCCCAATTCTTCCAGTACAGTCAGAAAAGCATGATCAGAAATGCAGTGGAAATGGTAGTAGCGCTCAATGCTCAGTCCAGAAAAATCGAACGCAGCAGTCATGCCTCCCACTCGATCATCAGCCTCGAACACTACGGGCTGATGACCGTCCCGCGCTAATTGATAGGCGACAGCCAAGCCCATCGGGCCAGCTCCCAAAACGGCAATACGCTGCCCCATGCTCAAAACTCCAGAACTACTTTACCGTAAGTTGGATCGTTAAACGTTTCATCGATTGCCCTAGTAAAATTGGTGCAAGGCACACCAAAAATACCCGGCCAATCAATTACCTCAAATTCATCCCTGGCGCTCAGCGCAGCGAGCTGTTGGGTGGTGAACGGCGGGTTCTTATCGAACTGCCCCCAGATCCAAATCAGTGTATAAAATACTGGGTAAGGAATTCGCACGATTGGCGTTTTAGCGCGGGTAGCTCGTTTGATCTCTCGAATGATATCGATATAATCAATTTTTTCGTGGCCTGAAATATTGTAAATACCATCACGCACACGGTTCTCGATGCAACTAATAATTACATTACAGAAGTCGCCGACATACAAAGGCTGGCGCATATACCGACCATGTCCTGGAATTGGGAATACGGGCACTTTTTTCATGAATCGTGATAGCCAGCCCAAATGTTTTCGGTCGAACCAACCGAACATCAACGTAGGACGTAACACTGGGCAGACAACATCGCTGTCTAGCACCATGCGCTCCTGATCTTTCTTGGTTTTGGTGTAAAAGTCATCGGACGCTGACTCCACCACCGAAGAACTTATATGTACAAGGCTCGGGACTTTATTAACCTTAATCGCCTCAAGGATCAGAGCAGTGGAGTCTACGTTGTTACGCACAAATTCCTGATAGTCATTGCCACCAATCTGCGCCTGTAGCATGACTACAACATCCGCACCAACGAAGTGTCGTTGCCAGTCACCAGGTTCTGCCAAATCAGCATATTCTACTGTTATATCAGGCTGAACCAATTTCAATATTTCAATATTCTTATGGTGCTTATCAAGGACAGTCAGTTTGGTATATCCACGGGCCTTAAGACGGGCCACAAGATTTTGCCCAACAAGACCAGCGCCTCCCGGGATAACGATTTTTTGTTCAAAATTTATATTTTTCAACCTATCTGCTCCCCATACACACAACTACCTCTTCAGGGTAAACATGAATAGACTCTGGTGATGGCCAAAATAAACCTGGCTTGCATATATCATTACTCGCAACACTTGTAACATCCCATACCATTCCGGTAGATTCCCCTATAAGATATTTGACCGACCAAGATACTGAAAGAGCTGAAATATTTAAATCACCCTCGACAGTCTTAAGTCCTACAGGGTAATTCCAGTGAGCCCCAACCAGTATTATTTTTTTATCTGACATTACATTCCTGCTAGTTAAATCAGAAACTATTTTACCAGCAGTCCATAAATCCCATCTATTCAGTCGATATTGATCATACAGCATTGAGCTGCTATGAAATGATAAGCCAATCGCCGAGACTGATATAATTGAGAAAAAAGATTTTTGCCAATCATCTATAAAAACTGATGTGTATATCAACGTCAAGCCGAAAGCAAAAGAAACGCCATATATTGCACGCGGTACTGGCCACCAAGTTTTAGAGATAGCGACTAGAATTACACTACCTAACATAAGAGTGGAAAATAGAACAACAGCTATTAAGGCAGCTTGTGGTGTTTTAGATCCAACTCTTAAAATCGAGCCAAACACTGCTATCAAAAGAACGATTTTTACAGATTTTGAAAGTACCGGCTCACCTTCAAACATAACATTATTGATCAATGAAATAACATTTAGCACTCTCGGATAAAAATCAATTACGCCAATTAGATTCCCCCTGCCATCGCCAGAAATATTAAACAACTTCCCAGTAGAGAAAAATATTACCCCATAAATAACTGCAGAAATCGCAAATATAGAAAACAGCGCATAATTCGCGCGTAGCGCGCGGCCTACATATTTAATCCCTCCAGCATATGTAGTATCTATTGCAAATCTGGTTAAAACAAAAAATAATGCTACTAGAAATACCGTTTGCTGTGTGCTCGCAATCAGCACAAGAATAATCGCCAGCCATTTAATATTAGAAAATCTAATCTCATTATCTTTTTCTATATTTAACAATCTTATAAAAAAAACCGCCAAAAATAAAAATGATAAGCCTTGTGTAATTAATGACTCGCGAAAAGAAAAGTACTCAGAAATGTACGGGTGCGACCCTATAATTGCCGCAACTCCCGCCTGAATGTAAGCAGATCCCTGCCGCCGAGTAGTGAATACTATCCCTCCTGTAATCGCTACTGCTGCAGAAATAAAAAATAGTATTTCAACCGGCCAGTATATTGATGTGGGACTAATGTTTATATTTGTTAATATTAATTGTATGACTGCTTGAAAGTATCTTCCCTGTGAAATATAGAAAAGAGGATTTCTATCCTGCTGCAGTGCAGCATAGTCATCAAGCCCAAGTCCTGGGATCAACGCCATTCCTTTGCTAAGGAGCAAACCTAAAAAAGCCCCTACAAATATAATCTTTGTTCGCTCACAAACCTTAACACCTTCAAACATCAAACTAAACTCCTGTGATTATCCTTCATACTATATATTTATTCTTTTAAATATGGAGCCAGGTATGAGTTTTATTATCAGCATTATTAACGCCCAAAATCCAGGAGCGTACAAAACTGTAGATTTTCGCTCAATACCTGAAACGATACGCAGAGCAACTTGCTCTGGTTTAGCAACCAGCACAGCCGGTAGATGTAACCCCTTGGTCATGGGCGTATCCACAAAACCTGGCTTTATGGTAATAACGTGGACTCCAACTTTGAATAATCGCGCACGCAAACCTTCACAGAACGTAGATACTGCGGCCTTGGCAGTTCCATAAAGATAGTTAGAAGGTCTCCCTCTATCACCCGCTACCGAGGAGATAACTGCCAAGGCGCCACACCGCTGAGACTCAAACTGGTTTGCAAGTAAGGTTAGAATGGCGATAACGGAAGTGCCATTATTGACAAACTCCTGGATTGCCACATTAACATTCTGCTCACAGGCTTGTTGATCTGGAAGGGTTCCATGCGCGATCAAAGCAATATCGATTTGCTGCAAGGCGTTTATGCAGCTGTCTAACATTGCTGGATGCGCAGCCAGTTCAGTCGCATCCATATTGTAGGTGGTTACTTTCAGAGCTCCGCGTGCTTGCAGATCAGCTGCGGTTTGCTCAAGCTTTTCGTTGTTGCGAGCGACGAGAAAAAACTCACTACCTTGCCCAGCCCACAACCGGGCACAAGCCGTCGCAATGGCCGAGGTGGCCCCAATAATTAGAACTCGTTTCATTCGGTGACTCGCTTCCAGAAGCTAGACATCAGAGATGGGTCGCGCAGGGTTTCCACTTGCTCCCAAGCCGGATAGGCCTGGCGGAAGTCGCTGCCGTTCATATGTGCATCCTTAGCCGGATATAGCCGGCCACCAGACTCCCGCACAATCGCATCCAGCCGAGCGAACAGCGGCTTCAGATCATTTTTTTGCGGAAAATCCAATGCCAGTGAAGTTCCTGGTAGCGGGAAAGACAGCAGGCCTGGCGAGGCTATGTTGCCACAGCGTTTGAGCACGGCGAGAAACGAGCCTTGGCCAGATTCGGCAATAGCTTCGAGCAATTCGCGCATGACTACCTCGGCTACTGCGTCGGGTATCACGCATTGGTATTGCTGGAAACCTCGGCGCCCGTAGATACGGTTCCAATGCAGTATGCGATCCAGCGGATAAAAGAAGGGCTCGTAGTTACCGCGTTTACGTGTGCTCTGGGCAGGATGCACCCTCCAATACATATCATTGAAAGCTCGCAATGACAGGTTGTTGATTAAAGACACTGGCGGCGTCAGCGGCATGCTCAACTTCGCTCGCTCGTCCACTTCCAGTGAACCATAACGTGCGTGGTCACCCACGATGAATACGCCACGCCCGGTCTGAGTGTCTTTTGCCAGGCAGTCGATCCAGGCGACGCTGTATTCATGCTGGTGATCAAGTTCGGCGGACAGGCTGAAGAATTCGCCTAGGTTGCTGAAACGCACTACGGTGCTATCGATCTGGCTGGTGCGGATGGGGATAAGCTGAATTTCTGCCCACACGATAATCCCAGTCAGACCTAACCCCCCTATAGTGGCGGCGTAGAACTCTGGATACTCGGTAGGGGAACAGGTAATAGGTTCTTCGTTATGTCGCAACAAACCCAAGCGCCGCACATGGTTGCCAAAGGTGCCGCGCAGGTGATGGTTCTTGCCATGGACATCGTTAGCGATGGCCCCGCCGAGGGTGGCGAACTGGGTGCCCGGTGTGACTGATAGGAACCAGCCCTGCGGGATGGCAATCGCTAGGATCTCGGCGAGGGTTACACCTGCCTCTGCTCGCACGGTACCCTGCTGCCAATCGACCTGGATGAAGCGATCTAGGACTCGCATGTGCAACACTTGATTGCTCGCGGCTAGACAACTATCTCCATAACTACGTCCGTTGCCATATGGCAGGGTGTTCCCATGCGTGGCGACAACACCATCGCGCAGAGCCGCGACTTCTCTACGCCAGCTACACGCGTGTGCAGTCTGCGGGGTATAGGGATAGCATCCCCAAGAGTACAGCGGACTGCTCATGTTGCCACCCAGAACACCAGCCCAAACAAAGCGCCAACGACTAGACTGATGCGGTCGCGGATGGCGAACACTACAGGGTCATCATGCATTTGCCCGCGATGAGTGAGCATCCACACTCGAGTGATCCAGAACAAGAGCAGCGGGCAGGCTAGCCAGATCACTTGCGGGTGGGCATAAAGCCCGGTTGTAGCCTGATCATGGATGTACAGAGCCAAGACCATTACCGCTAGATAACCGGAAGACGCGCCCAGCGAGGAAATCATTTCCAGGTCGGCGGGATAGTAGCTTCGCCCACGGGTTTTCCCGGTATCGCCCTTGCGCCTTGCTTCGCGAAGTTCTGCGTAGCGCTTAACCAGTGCGAGGCTCAGGAACATGAACATCGAGAACGCCAGAATCCAGAATGTCAGTTCCAAACCGAATGCTGCCGCGCCAGCTATGATGCGCAGGGTATAAAGCGCAGCCAGGGCGATCACATCGATAGCCATCTGTCGTTTCAATGACAGCGAATAGGCGAGAGTTAATATGTAGTATGCCATGAGGATTCCGGAAAACTCCCAAGGCAGAAGCCATGCAGCCCCGGAAAAAGCGCCAACCAATAATACGGGAAAGAGCTGTAGCCCGGACTTGATCGACAATCGCCCAGCGGCAAAAGGGCGATTCCGTTTGGAGTGATGATGCCGGTCATCGGCGAGATCCAATAAGTCATTAAGCAGATAGACGCTAGAGGCACATAGCCCAAAAAACAGAAAGGCCAATACTCCCTGCCATAGAAGCATAGGGTTGGTCAGTTGATGGGCCGCCATTAGAGGTACGAAAATCAACGCATTCTTCATCCACTGGTGCAGCCGCAACGCCTTCAACCAGTCCTTCAGCCCAGAAGGATTGGAGTTAATCACCTGTACGACATTGCCCTGTGCCCGAGCGCTACGCTCAACACCGGATTCAGGATTGACCACATAAGCCTTCCGGGCAGCCGCCCAAACAGGGACGTCGTCATGAGAGTTACCCACGTAATCAAAGCCCTGCTCACCATAGTGCTCGACCAATAGATCGCGTTTACGATGGCACGACAGGTTTCGCTCGCTATCAGAGGCTAACACTTGGTCAAACAATTGAAGATGTTCCGCAATACGTTCGGCCAGGCTGTAATGGCTGGCTGTCGCGAGCACTACGGTCCGACCGTTACGCCGCTCGACTTCAATTAGTTCAATGACCGCAGGATCGAAAGGCAGGACACTGACATCAATATTGGTGGCATTGGAGAGGCATTCCTTTAAAACTGCCTTGCCTTTGGTCAACCAAATAAAGGGTTTAAACAGGCTCAAGGGCTTATGCCGAACAAAAGCCATACCTGTTTCCATCAGCAGATCGGAGCGAAGCAGGGTACCGTCGAGATCGACAATAAGCGGAAGAACGGTAGGTGCAATATGGACAGTCACAAGAACTCTTCCCTGATTATTGGATGCTCAAAAAAATAAACCCCGGAAAACAATGGGGACCTTAGCAAAGGCCACTAAAAGGCATGCGAGCTTTCATTTGCGCGCAAAATTACCACGGATGGCACATATCTTCACCGGAAATGGCTATTAAATTGACTGACAAGGCATGCTGTGACATGGCTGATCACAGAGTCGTAACGCAGTCCATACCTCACCTGCTCAACCTGATTGGATCCCCACAAAGAGTGAGGCATGTCAGTACCCATCGAGAATCATCCATTTTTCACCGTTCTCTCCGTAGACCACTTCGCTCGCCTTGGCATCGATCCGGGCACACAGCCGTTTCTCGCAGGTGCTCAGTTTGAGCTTGCCACCGCGCCGCTCCAGGTCAGTGGCATTCGCTCGCAAATCAGCCATTTCGCTGCCGCGGGGCGTCATAAACACCGCCAACAACCAGATCATGGCCAACAGTCCAGCACTCGCGCACCGCAGATAACGGCCCACTTCCACCCAACCCAACCGACGGCATCCCTCAGGCTTTTTCGGCCTCCTGGGCGCGCCCGGCAACCGCCTTGATCGCATTTATAACTGGAACAACCGCACCTGCCGATGAGTCACTCGCGACCTTGCTGACAACCAACTTCATATCAATGCATGGATTTCATCCATGCAATAGTAACGCGCAGACCTTCTTCAAATTGGGTACTTGCCTGCCAGGTCAAATCTTGGGCGGCCAACGTTGTGTCGAGAATGCTAACAGGCACGTCAACTGAGCGTGCCGGACGGCGTTCTACCAGAATATCAACTTCAAGCAATCTAGCAATCGCGGCAACGATGTCATTAAGGCTGCGGCCCTCACCGCTGCCAATGTTGAAGATGCGGTTTGGTCCCTGATGAGTGGCAGCCAAGATAAGCGCCTCGACCACATCGTCGATGTAGATGTAATCACGAATGACGCAACCGTCGCCCCACATTTCAATATGCTGACCAGTTAGCGCACGACGAACGAATGCTGCAATGACCCCCTGATTTTTCAGCGCCGTCTGGTAGGGGCCGAAGGGATTGGCCACCCGCAGCACACGGTAATCAAGGTGGTGGAGGTACTCATAGAGTCCGAGGTATTTTTCAATCGCCAACTTGCTAATGCCATAGGCAGTAATAGGGTTGGTGGACGCGGTCTCAGGTGTCGGAACCTGATCGGGGATTCCGTAAATGGTGCCACCAGATGACACGAAAACGACACGACTCACGCCAGTTTCGCGACACGCCTCAAGCAGGTGTAGGGTGCTAGCAACATTGGCGTTGAGGTCGGCGACCTTATCGACGTTAGCGCTAGCCGGGGTAGTGGCGTTCACTAAATGGAAAACCACATCGCAACCACTGATGGTGCTCGCTAGGCTGGCGGGGTCGGCGAAGTCCCCCGGTATCCAGTCGCAACCGCGCAGCGCCTCAGGAAAAGACTGGCGACGGCCAAAGGCACGTACAGTGTGCCCCTTCATTAGTAGTGACCGACACAAGTTAGTGCCGATGAAACCACCGGCTCCAAGCACTAGGCACTGCATTGTTCTAGACCTCCAGTAGTGATGCCCCTACTACCGGCGTCTGCCGGCATGTAACCATGAGTAGCAGCTATGGCGCAGGCAAAAGCCGCATCCGAGTGCTCGCACTTCACGTACTCACGAGCTGCTGCAGCCTTCGCCTCAGCGATCATCTGATTGTCGAGCGCCTCGTTGATTCGCGCGACATACAGTGCGACGTTCTCGATATCCGCAACAGGGTAGCCTCGCGCCTCGGTCACGATATCACCGACACCACCCACGCAAGACGCAACGATGGGAATGCATGCCAGAGCTGCAGCGATGACCATCGTCGGCGTCCCATCCCACTGAGATGTATACAAAAAGACCGGAAAATCAGCAAACGGAAGGCTCTCGACACCGTCGAAGCTCCCCAGCATGCGGACGTTCTTCAGTTTCTGGAGGCTACCGACAACGCCGGTTTTGTAATCGAGCACCGCATCTCCATAAACGTGGAATTCTACGTTGGGCAGCGCCTTCGCTACCGCCAGCAGCAGGTCGGGGCGCTTCTGACGATCTAGTCGCCCGGCCCAGAGCACCTTGCGGCCTTCTGGCCTCCTGGCCTCCGCCAGCGACACATCGACCGGACTCTTGAGAACACGGAACAGGTCGGGGCTGTAGCCGTAGGTCTTGCGCAGCAGTGTCGGGAAAGCACTGTTGTCGGTAAAAACGGTCATCAGTCGGTGATAGCAGTCCGGCAGATACTGGCGAGCAAAACCCACTGGCTGACCATAGCGGTCGTAATCGTCGCAATAGATCGACGCAAATATACGGGTGCGTTGGGTCACAGCGAGGCCATAGCGGCACACTACCTCCCAGACGTGCCGGGAATTGATGATATGCAGAGTGTCGATCTGCAACTGGACCAGCATCCGCACGATAAGCAGAAGCAGCTCATCGTGGGAAATATCTCTCGCGAAGCGCGAGGCATCGACGACATCGACACCGGAGGGAATCCGCGACACCCAAGGTGAATCCCCAGACTCTGTCATCATAACTAGCACCTTCCCGCCCGGTATCCGGGCAGCCGTCTCGATATGCTTGAGCGTCACCAAATCAGATCCTCCACGCTTCAGCCAGGGGATCGCGAAGCAATGGGTGTAATGGTCTGATGAGCAGCGCTGCATAAGCTCCAGGTAAATTTTGCCGGGACGCGGCAGGACGGGAAAGGAGTAATATTGGCAGTTAGCTATGAACTGATCCGTTGGATACAGGATGGGGTCGATATCCCGTGCTAAATCCTTCATCTCGTCCAGTACCCAACCAGGAATCGCGGGCGGCATCCAGACGACACTCTGCGGAATCTGCCCGATTTCCGACGGTGTCGGGACATAGGTACCATATTCAGGAAACAGGGAGTTTTTTATCCAATAGCTAAACCGGATGAAGTTCTGGCGAAACCTTCTGCCGAAAACAGTTGAGAGTATACGATCAAGCGCCAAGTGCATGAACCGCATAAACATGAATACACTACGGCGGTTCATGGTATTTCCTTACAGTGTGCATTATTGGCGAATAGATTAGTTGGAAGAATAATTGCTCCTAGAGCAGTATCCGCAGTAACACGGCTTACTTTTTTTCGGCGATAAAAGCCCACCGTTCCCCATACCAGACGATGCTCATATCCAGCGGCGATCGATTCGCAGTTCCAGTGCCAATCTTCATAACCGAACCCAGTCTGGAGAGGACGAGACACCGAATAAGGGCACGCCAGGTAAAGCGAACGCTTCGCGAAGGTCCACGACGTCCAGTAGTTATTCACGAGAAGACCATCCCGTTCGTAATACTGGCCCGCTTGGTCGACCTGCCAGCAATAAGCCGAATGCGCGCCGAAATTTACAACGAACTCGGGGTGCAGGATAGCCTTATCGCCATATTCCTTGAGGAAGAACCAAGCACGCTCGATCCAATTCGTCGAAAAATAGTCATCGCCGTCCAGAATGGCTACCGCAGTCCCACGGGCCACCTGGATACCCGCGTTGCGAGAGGGGCCTGCATCGCAGTTGGCCACTTCCACGATCTTGACGTTACCGGCTGCGGCGGGGTGCGTCATTAGAACCTCGCGAGTCTCGTCGTTAACAGCATCCAGCACCCACACGTATTCCGTAGTAATTCCTGCAGTTTCAGCGTATTTTCGGCAGCGCTCGACGGAATTCAATGTAGCATGTGCAAGCACACCTTCGCTGTGGAAGGTTATTAGGAGACTCACATCGACGGGGTCGTTTCTATTCATTTGCCAAGCTCTTTCCTGCTTTATTTAATCACTTAGGCCTGAAAGCCGTGTTTATACCTGCTAGCTACTTAATTGCATCAGCTTTTGATAGTGTACCCGCAAGCATCACAAACGTTATGACAAGTAGAAAAGAAAAACTCGTTCACGTTGCACATCCAAAAATCAAAAATAGTTAACAAACCCAAGCTTCCTGGCGACCTTAAAAAATAGGCTTTGCTTCAACTTGGCGGCCTTTTCCTGAGCAAGCTGCAGCTCGAAAGATAGGCGCATATTTTCCGCATCCAACACATCGTGCTGACTTTCTGTCGCCACGAGTATTGCTTTAAGTTGACCAATCTGCGACACCTGCGCCGCAATACACTGCTGCATACTATCAACTTCGATCGCTTGCGCCTTCCACTGAGCCTCGAGCCACTCCTTGCCTGTCTGCAGTGCAGCTAGCGTCTCCTGTTGTCGACCCCGCTCGTCCTCCGACGCCTTCCACTGAGCCTCGAGCCACTCCTTGCCTGTCTGCAGTGCAGCTAGCGTCTCCTGTTGTCGACCCCGCTCGTCCTCCGATGCCTTCCACTGAGCCTCGAGCCACTCCTTGCCTGTCTGCAGTGCAGCTAGCGTCTCCTGTTGTCGACCCCGCTCGTCCTCCGATGCCTTCCACTGAGCCTCGAGCCACTCCTTGCCTGTCTGCAGTG
>NZ_JAENSQ010000061.1:0-14968 GCF_016613125.1 Pseudomonas sp. MF6776 | reverse complement strand
TGTTACATATAGCACGTAAAAGTGCGTAATTTTGATAAGAAGCCACCTTCGGGTGGCTTTTTCTTGATCTTTCCGCCATATAGGTAAATAGTATAATCCATGTAATTTGTGTAAGGGGGTGGCATGGCTTCGGTTAGCGTCGTCGCAAAAATCGTAGAGGACAACACAGGGGTCGCAAGCGAGCTCCCTTTGCTGATAACAGAGGAGGGGGAGCTTTCTCCTCTGACCGACTACCTCTTGTACCTACACGCCAATGGGCGCTCCAAGTCGACGCTTGAGAAAACGGTTCGTGCGGTGGCGATGCTTCTTGACTACATGGAAGCAAACGCTGATGCGTTCACAGACCCCGAGAAGTTGTTCCAGGCGTTCGTCAGGCGGCTGTACAGCGGGACAGCTTCGGAGGCGGGCCTAGACCCTTCCGGTCTGTACTGGGTGCCCGCCTCCGAAGCGACAGTGAGAGAGCGCATCATCGCACTCACGGGCTTCACGGAATGGCTTGCTGATAAGCAGGGCACCAAGCCGCTGAACCCTTTACGCAAAGCCACGCCTCACGAAGAGCGCCTCAACTACGCGGCATGGTTTCGGCGAAATCAGAACGATTTCCTAGGCCACATCAAAGACAAGTCAATCAGCACCACCGTCAAGCGTGCGCGGAGCATCAAGGGCCGCACCCCGCTGGCGAAGACGGAGGATGACGCGATCTCCTTTCCGAATGCCAAATTCGAAGCCTTCTTCACCCAAGGCATCGGCGGCGCCAAAGATCCCCGAGTCGCTCTGCGGGACAAGCTGATTCTCCTTTTAATGCACGGCGCGGGGCTTAGGATCAGCGAGGCCATGCTGCTGTGGGTCACCGATGTTTTTGAGAATCCCGCCGACCCAAGCCAAGCGCTTGTACGCATCTACAGCGAGCGCGAAGGTGTTGCCCCCGAAGGCTGGAAGAGTCGCAAGGGCGAGCGAACCCGCAAGGTGTATCTGAAAGAGAAGTACGGGCGCATACCTCGCTGCGAGATGAAGGGGACGCAGTACCTGGGCTGGAAGGCCAAGCTTGTCGATGACAAGGACGGCTACTTGATTGCGCAGTGGTTCCCAGTCGATTTTGGCCGGGTTTTCATGGCCCTATGGAAGACCCACCTGAAATACCGCGCAACAGCGGACGCGCATCACCCCTACGCATTCATCAGCTTCGACAGCAAGGCGTTTGGCAATCCTTATACGATCAACGCCTTTAATCAGAACTATGCCGCCGGTCTGCGCCGCATCGGCCTGGAGCCGAACAAAGCCGAGGGGCTCGATCCCCATGGGCATCGGCACAACTACGGGCGGCGTCTGACCCAGGCGGGCATCGACCCGCTGATCCGAAAGAAATGCCTTCACCACAAGTCCCTTGAGTCGCAAACGGTCTATACCCTGCCGGGCAACCAGGACGTTTCGAACATGCTCAGCGCGGCCTCCGAGCAACTGGCGCGGCCCGACGCCAAGATTATGGTCACGGACTGGAAGGCACTGGTTGAGCACGGCTTTGAGGACATCGATCCGCAGGGGTTTTACACCGGCAAGCGGCCGCGACTGGAAGGGGCATGAGAATGGCGCAGAAGAAAACCAATGGGCGCTCGGCTGATCTGACACTCTCCTGGCTCACGCGCTCGCATGGCGAAGACTGGCTGCAATGGCAGCAGTATGCGGCCGAGTGGATGGCGACTCAGGACGCTGGCGTTGCTCATAGACTGAAGGCTCTCCGTCATTTCTTCGTCACCTACCTGATGCGCCATGCCTCCTACGCCAACGATGTCACGGCCTTTTTCAAGGGGCATGCCGGACACAGAGCGTCGTCCCAGGAGTTCGTCGAGGCTATGCAGGCTGCGGGCGTCAACGATCAGCGCGTGCAGGCGGAGTATGTAAATTACGTGGCTGCCTTCTTCGACCACGTCATCGAGCAGCATTACAGCGCCGAGGACGATCACGGTGTCGCACGACCCATTGTCTCGAATCCTTGCGAGCGGATCGCGAAACAGGGCTCGACGCAGGAGACCGTCAGGAACCCGCTGCCGTACCGCTACATTCAGCAGCTACGACAGATCCTCTGCCGTTACGCTCACGGCAGCGAGCAAGAGGACTCACAAGAAGGTGCTGCCTGTAACGCCCGCTGGACGAATCGCCATTTCCGTGACTGGTCGTGGGCGCATGAGCATGTGTTCTACGCGTGGTTCGAGGTGGAGCCCGAGATCATCGACCGCGACGACCCCGACTGCGTATGGCGCGCCAAAGTGGTCAAGCGCAAAAACACGAAGACCACCATCCACCAGATGTGGTCGCCGGTCACCGCAATGCTGCTCTTCGTGAAGCTGCATCTGCCGCTGCGCACCTATCAGGTTCGCTTTCTCGATTCCGGCGAAGCCGATACCTGGCGCTATGAGGGCGGGCGCTGGGTAGCGAATACCCATCCCTTCGTCTACGGCAGCAAGAAGCGTCCTTACGCCAAGGGCGTGTTCCGTCGCACCTACGATGCGATGACGGAGACCTACGCCACCGCGCTCTACGTCTCCACCAACAAGACCGCAGATCAGAACAAGGGCGAAGTGGATCGCGGCTACACGATTCCTTGGCAGCACGAGGAACTGCTGTACTGGCTGGAGAAGCTGCGCAACTGGCAGGAGAAGTACAACCCGATCACTGCGCCGACCCATGCGAGCACACTGGGCAGGAAGCATGTTGGCGCGACCAAGAGCCCATCCGCACTGAAGGCCATGGGCGAGTATTGCTTCCTGTTCCGGGACGCCAGCGCAAAAAGCGCGGAAGACCGCACCAAGCCGATTACCGAGCTTTCCTGCGCATTGTCCTGGCATCAACTGCTACTTCAGTTGGAGCAGAACCTGGCAGCGACGGGCCATAAACTGAGCGACGGCACCGCACTGAAACTGGTGGAAGACTACCCGGACGACACGCCTGACGGGGCTAAAACGAAGACCCTGTTCCCACTGCACAGCCTCCGGGTGTCCCTGATCACTGCCTTCACCATGGACACGGCCCTGCCCCTGCCGGTGGTCTCCAAGCTTCTGGCGGGCCACACGCGCCTGCTGATGACGATCTACTACAACAAAATCACCCCCTCCGTCATGGCGGAGAAAATGGAAGAGGCGCACGCGGCGCTGGATGCCAAGGCGCAAGCCTCGCTCCGCACCTTTCTCAAGAATGCGGAACTCTCCCAGATCCAGGCTCGCACCGCCTGCAACAGCGAGGAATCAGTCGAGGCGGCCCTCGCTAACCGCAATCCCATCGGTTGGGAGCACCGCTCGGCAGGGCTGTGCCTGGTCGGCGGCAATACCGTCCGCTCGGACGAGCTGAGCACGCTGGGCGGCTGCTGGAACGGCGGCCCCGTCGTTAAGGAAGCCGCAGTCGTGCATTCCCGCGCTTATGCCCCAGTGCCCCACGGGCCGGAGAACTGTATCCGCTGCCGCTGGTTCATCACTGACGCCAGCTATCTGCCCGCACTGAGCAGCCAGTTCAACCAGATCAGCTACAAGGCCCACCAGGCGGCGAGTCTGGCGATGGAGATCGAGGGCGAGCTGGAAGCGCTAAAGGACGAGCTGTTCTTCGCTGAGGAGCAAGGCGCACCGTTCACCAAGCACCATGAGCTTCAAGTGCTGGAGCGACGCTATGAGAAGCAGAAAGTGGAGGCCGATGAGTACGCCAAGGACTTTATCGCCTGCTTCAATCTGATCCAGCGCTTGATGGACATCGAGAACCAGCGCGACGAGGCCGACGAGGGTCAGAAGCTCGTCGCCGTGGGCTCTCGCGAGGATCTGGCGGTAAGCATGCGTTTTATCGAGACCGACTCAGAGCTGCTGCACCTGTCGCTGCTCTGTGAGGATGCGGAGTTCTATCCCGACCTACAGGATGACCTTCGAAAGACCCCGGTCATCGCCAAGCGCACGCTCGCACTCAGCCGCATGATGATGCGGAAGGGGTATCAGCCGCTGTTGATGGAAATGGACGAGCGGGCGCAGTTGATCGCCGCAAACGCCCTCATGCGCAAAATGGCCAAGATCGCGCACCCGACCGACAAGCTGGAGGGCTACCGGATCGCGGCGAACTACATCGAGGCCCAGGGGTATTTGGTAGACGACCGGCTTCTTGAGGCGGGAATCGACCAGATGAGCCAGGCCGCGCCGCTTGCCTTGCCGAGCATCAAGCAACGGCTTATCCAACATGAGGAGGTCATCTGATGGAGATCGATATCGACGTCATTCTTGAGGATCTCAAAGAAGGCAAGACGGCGAAGACGCAGCAGTCGCTCGACAAGCTCAATCAAACCTTGTGCGACTATTACGAGCGCGGCGAACGCGACTTCTCGATCACCACCATCGGTCGGGTTTCGGCAGAGGACGGCGGTGTCGGCTACCAGTCCGTCCGGGCGACAGCTAACAAGCACTACCGCGATCTGATCGAGGCATGGGCGGCGAAGGCCAAGACCACCACCAAAAAGCCCCTCAGCCCCCAAAGTCGATCCCGCCGAGCACCTCAGGACAATCAATTGCTTGAGCGCATTCCCGATCCCGCCCTGCGGGTGCTGTTCGGCCAGATCATCGCCGAGCGCAACCGCTACCGTACTCAGCTCAATATTCTCAAGAACCAAGCTGAGGTCGTGATCGATAAGCGTCCGGTGAGGCAGTTTGAAGTCAGCGCCGAACCCTCCGTCGAGCTTCTCCCTTCGCTCAAGGGCATTGCCTCCGATAACGAGATAAAGGCGCTTCGGTTCGCCGCGTCCGACGAATGTATCGAGCGCCGGGGGTGGCTGGTCACGCAGGCCGGACAGGTGAAAGACGAGCTTGGGGAGGAGGTGTTCCCCCGTGGTTTCATGACGGGCCTCCGCAAGCTCGTCGGGGAAGTTGACTCCGATGAGTAGTCATCGGGTTTGATTCTGTTACAGATTCAAACTCATCTGGTCGGACTAGGAGATTTCAAAATGCAATCGTCGGACGACAGATAAGCCGAGTAAAACGACTCACAAAATGAGACATCATGCCCAAGAGGCCCTTTGCCTCTTGGATGCAGCCTCTGGCAAGGTACAGCATTCGCTGAATGCCCCCGGTTTTCCATGTGACTGGGGCTGCTTCCGGCCAAAAGCAGCCGTTAGCTAGGTGCTACTTCCGGCCCGAAGCATCCTATCCAAGATGATTCAAAACACCTGTGCAGCCAGTCAGAGTGAAAACGGCCAGCTCCACTCACAGCAACATGGGGCTTAAGTCTAACTATCGAGGGCTCTACGATAGCTGGACCTGTTTGCGGGTACGGCCAAGCCCGCCACTTTATCTCGGCGCAATTGGTTGGCATAGTCCAATTACTACCGCGTGACAATGGGGAAGCGTCCGTCTGGCTGATCCAGTAGGCTGAAGAAGCGCCCAAGGGCCAGGGGGTTGCCGTCGATCGACACCTGATCGGAGCTGAGCAGGGCTGCGGCGCCGGCTTGCCCACTGATTATCTGCAAGAAGAAGTCCTTACTCAGGTTGAGGCTGGCGTCGGCCTCGGCGACTTCGCCTTCATTCATACGGCGGTGATGCAGCACGGCGTTCTCGATCCACAAGTGATAGCGCGCGCCGCTGTCGGTGAAGTTGAGGTTGATACGCAGCGCGCTGTCGGCTGCCGCCGTGCCATTGAGCTTGGTGGCCATCACGTCCAGGAAGCGCTCGGGAGCGGTGTGTTTGAGCATATCGAGCATCATTACCGGAGTGAAACCCTCTTCCGGCAGGCCGTGGCGCAGCTCATAGGTGCCACTCAGGTAGAAGTTGCGCCAGGGCCCCGACTCGGCCTGATAGCCCAGTTGCTCGAAGCTGCGTGCCTGCAGATCGCGGGCGCCCTGGTTGTCCGGATCGGCATAGAGCAGATGTTTGCCCAGCTCCGCGGCCCAGCGGTAATCGCCCTCGGCATAGGCTTGCTCGGCGGCTGCCAGCAGCGGCTCACGGCCGCCGGCCAGGGCCACGTACTTGGCGGCGGCGGCCACCGGCGGCAGTGGGTCGAGGTTGGCCGGGTTGGCGTCGAACCAGCCTAGGTAGAACTGATAGATGCCGCGCACGTTGTGCTTGAGGGTTCCGTAGTAGTCGTGCACGTTCAGATGGCGGTCGAGGCTGGGCGGCAGGTGCAGTTGCTCGGCGATCTCCGGCGCGGTGAGGCCGGCATTCATCAGGCGAACAGTTTGATCGTGCAGGTAGCGGTAGGCATCACGCTGGGTGGTGAGGAAGGTCTGGATGTTGTCCTGCCCCCACACTGGCCAGTGGTGCTGGTTGAACAGCACCTCGGCGCCAGCGGCTTGCGCGCGGCTGGCGTCGATGTAGTTGGCCCACTGCAAGGCATCGCGTACCTTGGCGCCGCGTAGGGTGTACAGGTTGTGCAGGGTTTGCGAGAGTAGCTCGGCGCCGCCAAAGGCGTTCAGCTCCGGCAGGCTGAAGGTCATTTCCGCCGGGGCTTCACTCTCGGGTACGTTGTAGAAGACGAAGCGCACTCCATCCACGTCCAGCGTCTGTTCGCGGCCGTCGATCAGTTGGGTGGGCGGCAGAATGCCCATGTGCCCGAAGGCAACCGCCTTGCCCAGGCCGTTGTCTACCAGGCCCTCGGCGCTGCGCGGTAGGCGCTTGCCGTACATGAAGGTGGCACGGCGGGCCATGGCGATGCCCATCATCAGGTTTTCGCTGGTGGCCTCTTCCATAAACCCAGCCGGGGCAATCACCGGTAGCTGACGCACCTTGGCGTCTTCGGCGCTGATCACGCCGAGAGCACCGCCAAAGTGATCGACATGGCTGTGGCTGAAGATCATCGCGCTCACCGGGCGTGAGCCCAGATGTTGTGCAACGAAGTCCATAGCGAAGGCGGCGGTTTCCCGGCTGGTTAGCGGGTCGATGACAATCCAGCCGCTGTCGCCTTCGATCAGCGTCATGTTGGCTAGGTCGAAGCCGCGTAGCTGATAGATTTTGTCGCTGACTTTGAACAGCCCAACCTGGTTATTCAGCAGCGCTTGCCGCCACAGGCTGGGGTTGACGGTAGTGGGGGCCTCACCTTGGATAAACGCAAAGCTATCGAAGTCCCAGATCACTTCGCCTTCGGCATCGCGCACCTGGCCCTGAGGCGTGGCAATTAGGCCGCGGCGTGCCTGGGCTAGGCCCTCGACATGGCTCAGGTCATAGCTCTGCGCCACCTCGGCCTGGGCAGCTTGCGTGCGTGGCGTGGCGGCGCTGTGACTGGGCGCAGGGCCGTCGCTGCATGCACTGAGTAGCAACAAGGTGCTGGTTAGCATCCAGCGATAGGGCAGGTTCATCGGCGTTCTCCAGAGAGTGTCTGGTCAGAGCATGGCGTGCGATCTACTATGCGTCCAATGCAATCAAATCATTTAATTGATGAGCAAAAGACATGAATATAGAGTTCCGTCACCTGCGTCATGCCTTGGCCCTGGTCGAACATGGCAACTTTGCCCGCGCCGCAGAGGCGCTGCACCTCTCCCAGCCGGCGCTGACCCGCAGCCTGCAAGCGCTGGAAGCTCAGGTTGGCGAGCAGCTGTTTGATCGCAGCCACCGCGAAGTGACCCCCACAACGATGGGCGAACTGTTATTGCAGCATGCCCGGCAACTGCTGCTGCACGCCCAGGACTTGCAGCGTGACCTACAATTGGCGCGCGGCCTGGAGCAAGGTGAGTTGCGTGTGGGAGTAGGTCCGTTTGCCGGCGCCGCGCTTGTCGCCCCGGTGCTGGCCATTTTGAACCGCGCGCACCCCGGCGTGCATTTGGAGGTGGTGTTGGCACCCTGGCAAGAACTGCCCGCGCGTTTGCAACGCCGGGAAATAGATCTGCTGGTGGCCGACTTGCACGAGATCGAGGACGACCCCAGCTATACGATACAGGCCCTTGGTGAGCACCACACGCTGCCGATGTGCCGCGCCGGTCATCCCTTGCTTGAGCACCCCGAGCCTAGTCTGGAGATGCTGTTGAAGTATCCACTGGCCGGACCCAACCTTCCCGAGGATATTCGTGAGCAGCTGCTCAAGCGCCTACCTAGAGCCTTACAGAACACCTGGCGTGAGCAGTGGAAGCTGGCCATCACCTGCGATAGCTCGGCCATTATCAAACAGCTCCTACAGGGCTGTGAGGCGCTGGCAATATTGCCTTGGTTTATGGTGGAAGACGAACTGCGGCGCGGCGACTTACAGGCTTTACGCAGCCTTGACCCTGGCCTGCGCGGGCGTTTCGGGATTGCTCATCTGCGCGGCAGACGCCTATCACTTGCTGCGCAATGCTTTATCGAGGTGCTTCTGGCCCACGATACCACCGTGCGCCAGCGCCAAGATGCTTGGTTGGCCCGTTAGGGAAGGGCATGGCAAGGCGGTCAACCTGCAGCAGATCGTCGTCCGACGCCGGTGGCTGACTCGCCGAAGACCGATCCTTCAGTTCTTCCCGCCCAAGCGGCGCAAGGCATCTGGCTTGAAGTCTTGGCGCAGAGCCTCATGGCCGAAGCTGGCCTCGCTCGGGGTCTCATTACTCAGGCCGCTGACCAGATAACGGCGAGACTGCAGATCATGAATAGCCTCGGCGGTCATCCAGGGCACCAGGTCGTTGTAGAAGTTCAACTGGTAGGCTGCCGATACTCGCCATAGCTCACCACGGGCGTCGTAATGGTCCGCTAGGGCAATCTGCCAGGTGTCCTCATCAATGAAAAACGTGCGCTTGTCGTAAATGTGGCGCTGGCCTGCTTTGAGCTTTCCCTCTACCTCCCAGACCCGATGCCGCTCATAGCGCACGTAGTCGCTATTCAAATGCGCAGGCTGGATGATTTGTGCGTACTTCAGCCCTTTGTCGTGCAGTCGGTAGTTGTTGTAAGGAATCAACAGTTCGCGCTTGCCTTTGAGGGTCCAGTCGTAGCGATCGAACGCACCGTTGTACATATCCATGTTGTCCGATGTGGCCAGGCCATCCGAGCTGTTCTGTGGTGAGTCGTAGGCCAGTGTAGGGGCTCGCCGGACACGCCGCTGTCCGGCGTTGTAAGCCCAGGCCTGGCGTGGGGTTTGTACCTGATCCAGGGGCTCGTGAATCAGGGCGATGTTGCCGGCCTGGCGCGCCGGAGCCAGGGTCTGGCCGATGAAATAGAAGAGCAGATTGCTGTCTGGCGTGTTGTCCCGGACATTGCTGGCAAAGACCTGTGTCTGGCGGATGAGGCTGGCCTGATAGGCACCGCTGGTTTGCACCGGCATGCGGTGAACCTCGCGCTTGACCGCCCCGCCACGGTAGCGGGTGACATGGTTCCAGATAACCTCTTCGGCACGCAGGGGGACGGGGAACGGCACGCCGCTGGTGTAGCCACCCTCCAGGCCACTACCACTGGCGTTCAGTCTGATCCGGGTGGCGTTTTGCCGGCTCTGTTTCAGGATGGACTCGGGATAGGCCGCGCTGCGGTGCGAGGGATACAGTTGCAGATGGAAGCTCTGCGGGTACTGACGGAGCATGGCTTGCGTGCCTGGGCTCAGCCACTGGGCGAATTGCGCCATGTTGCCGGAGTCGATGCGCTGTAGCGGTTGCTCGGCGGCATAGGGATCGACCAGCGCTCCGCCTGAGGTCGATGGCTTGTATCCGCCGTCCCAGGCGGGGATGCTGCCGTCGGTATTGCCAGCACGTTCGGCGCCCATGGGCGTTAGTTGCTGGTCTAGCTGTGCCGCCTGTTCGGCCGAGACGGCACAGAAAGCGGGCATGCTGATCATCAGGCTTAGTGCCAGGAGTGTGTGGCGGGAGATTGGGCTATTAAGCATGGATAAGTCCTCAGAACTTGGCGCCAAGGGTGAATGAGATGAAGTCGCGGTCGGTCTGCGGATTGAAGTCGCCACCGAAGAAGTCGGTGTAACTGACGGCGGCGTTGTAGCGCTCCAGATAGTCGAAGTTCACGGCCAGTGTGACGGCCTGGCGGCCTTCGACGAATTGCGGAGCCGGAGAGGGGGCATAACCTTCGACGTCATAACGCCAGGCCAACGATGGGGTGACCACGGTGCCCGGCAGCAGGTCGTTGTAGGTCAGGTTGGCTCGGGCTGCATAGCCCCAGGACCAGGGCGTGGTATATCCCTCCCGTTGGCAGTAGTCCTGCTTCAACGCCGGGTTCTTGCAGGCAATGGCGGCACCTTCTACGCCGGAACCGTAGACGGCGTCGCGGCCATAGGCCAGGGTCTCGACCGGCTCCAGATCCGCCACGTGCACGGTGCCGACTTCGGCAATCAACAGCAGGTTATCTGCGCCCCAGATGTCGCTGAAAGTTTGCATGGCCGTCAGTTGCAGCTGGCTAACCGGTTTGCGCCGATAGCCCTGCACCTGTGTCCCATAGAGGCCGGCGGCTTTGGCCAGAATAGGGCCGCTTCCCGGGGCTTGAATGTCCAGGCCAAACAGTTCGTCGACGATGGGTGACTCGGTGTCGAGAAAGCCGCTGGCGTAGAGAAAGTCCTGACCGTTGATGGCGATCGGCTGGTTGGGCCTGTGGCTCAGCTCGCCGGACATAGAGATACCCCAGGGTCCTGAGGTGTTGAAACTGATGCCGTACAGCCGGATGTCTTCGGGGAAGGCCATCTGGTAGAGCGGCGCCTGGGCCAGCGGCTTGGCGTTGCTGCCACCATAGAGCGGGTTGTTGGTAACTCCGGGTAGGAAGAAGCCGCTGCCCGGACGCTTGGAATAGTCGGCGGTGATCGCATTGGTATAGGGCAGCCGGCTGTGATAGTTCATCACGTAGAAGGCAAGCTCGGTGCTGTTCAGCTCTTCGGCGAAGTAGTCCAGGCGCACCCCCCACTGCCCGGCATCTGCGGGGGTATCGTCGCTGATTCGCGGAATAACCATGTTGGCCCCGGCCGGCAGCAGCGGATTGACCAGCTGCATGTTCTCCTGTTGCGCTTCCGTTCGACCTGAAACGGCATACAGTGGGCCGCAGCCTGGCTGACTGGCATCCGACTGGGCGAAGAAGGTGCCGCAACCTGGCTGTACCGTGGCGCGCCATTCCAGTTGGTAAAAGGCGCTGGTCGAGAGATTCTCGCTGATGCCAAGCGACAGATTGAACAGGTTGACCGGAATCAGCGCTTCCTTGATCTCGACCCCGGGCGTGGTTAGGGCGTTGGCGTCGATCGGGTTGATCACATTGAGGCCGCCCTGGATGAAGGTGCTTTCCCCCCAGCTCAGGACCTGCTGACCGAGACGGAGATCCAGCGGCCGGTCATTGAGCTGGAATTCGCCCCAGACGTAGGCATCCATCAGTTCGGCGCCGGAAAACTTGGCCAGCGAATCGAAGCCCGAGTCGTCGAAGTCCTTGAAGCGGGCGTCGCCGTTTTCCAGCAGGTCGTCGTGCCAGAATTTGCCGCTGATCTGCAGCCCGAGGTTGTCCCGGCTAAGCGCCAGTTCGGTGGTACCTTTGACCACCCTTGATATGGTGTCTCCGGCTTTGAAGTTCATGCGCCCGTCGTTACCGTTGATGCCGGCGGCGCGTCCGTCATAGACAGTGGGCAGGAGATTCCTGTCTGGATCGCTGGTGCTGATGCTCATGCCAGTTGACAGGCTGGTGTCCCAGCGGCCGCTGATGCCGTTGTCGAGTTCGAAGGTAGCGGCGTGGCAGAGCGTGCTGTTGACGGCCAGCAGTGTAAACACAAGGGCGCCATGGCCTCTGCGTAATTGGTGCATGGTATGCCTCGGAAACTGTTTTTGTTGTTGTGAGTGCAAACGGTTGCCCCGCTTGCCGGGGGGCTTAAGATAGGCCGCGTAAGTCCCTTGTTTCTTGGCGCGCACAGCCGCGTTTTTGACAATTTCAGACAGGAATTCGGATGAGCAGTCCGCCCCACGAACTAGCCCATACGACCATTGCCACCTGGGCGCTGGCTATTCAGCGAGCGCTGCAGGGGTATGGCATCGAGGCGGTGCCGCTGATGCTGGAGGCCGGTATCGATCCCAGGGTGATTCGTGATCCAGAGCTGCGAGTTGCCGTGGTCAACATGTGGAAGCTCTGGCGGCTTTGTGTCGAACGGACCGGCGATGACTCTTTTGGTCTTCAGGTCGCTGCCAATCTCTATCCGACTCACCTCAATGCCCTGATCTTTGCGCTGCAGGCCAGCTCCACCCTGCGAGAGGCGCTCGATCGGCTGCAGCGCTATGTGCGGGTGGTCACTACCATCGCGGCAATCGAGGTGGTCGAGAGCCCTGTGGGGGTGGCATTGATACTGGGCTCTGATAGCTCCGGTTCGGCACAGCGGCCATTTTTCCCTGTTGATGCCTTCATGGGGGTGTTGTTCAGAACCTTTCGCGAGTTACTTGGAGCCAGTGCTGCCGAAGGGCTGCTCGAGGTTCGTTTGTGCCGTCCGGTACCTCACCGCTTAGAGGCTTTTGAACAGTTTTTCGGCGTGCCCGTGTACTTTGGCGCCGAGGCGAATGTCATGCTGATGGCTTCCGGCGTGCTGGATCGGGAGCTGCCGGCGGCCAACGCCATGATTGCTGGAATGAACGAGCAGTTGTTGCGCGATTATCTGGGGCGAATGCGCCACGAGCAGGTCAGCCTGCAAGTGCGCAAGGAGATCATCGCCTTGCTCAGTAGCGACAAGCTTGGGCTAGAGCACATTGCCGAGCGCCTGAACATGAGTGGCCGCAACCTGCATCGCAAGTTGGCCGAGGAGGGCACATCATTCAAAGAACTGCAGGATGAGATTCGACAGGACCTGGCGCTGCGCTATCTGGGCATGTCGGGGATGAGCCTGAACGAGATTGCATTCAATCTGGGTTTTATCGACCAGAGCAGCTTCAACCGTGCCTTCAAGCGCTGGACCGGTGGCAGTCCCGGACAGTACCGGCGCGCGCTCAGGGAGCGCCACTGAGTCAGCCGGGGCGAGAGGGCGCCCCGGCATGTTGGGCTCAGCTGCGCGCCTGGGGTTGGATGGGCGGAATGAACTGCTGCAGCGTCTTTGGATTGCGCGTCTTCTCATCGGGCAGATAGATGCGGTAGTTCAAACGGAACAACCCTTTATCAGGTGAAGGCAGCCAGTTGCTTTCGAGCCCGGTGGGGGGCTGGTGCTGGATATATAGCGTCAGTGAACCGTCCGGGTTGTAGGTCAGTCCCGGGGTCCGGTCACCGATGGAGTAGCGGTCGATGGCATTGTCCACCAGCTGGAAGTTGGTGCCGTACAGGGTGATGGACCAGAAACCCTTGTCCTGAAGCTGGGGCAGTGCATCACGCTCGAAGTGCAAGATGTAGCGCTGCTGGCCATCAAGCAACTGGCCGGTGCCATCTTCATAGGTGCTGAAGTACACCCCTTCTTCGCGGTCATGCACCATCAGACCTTCGAGCGCACCCTCTGCGCGGTTGATGAAGTGGAAGCCGTAGCTGCCCTCGTGCAGGTTGTTCCAGCGGGTCGGGTAGGGCGTGCCGCGGTACTTCACCTTCCAAGTCATCAGGTCCTGGCTGTCGGCCAGTGCACGCTTAAGGCCAGCCACCGTGGCCGGGTGCAGCCGGCTGGCATCGAAGGGCTTGCCAAGCTCGATGCCGATGCTCTGGAACATGGACACGGCAGCGCGCTGCTCCGAACGCGGTGGGTTCTCATTCAGCAGATCGACCATGCGCTCGAAGAGGGCCAGGTCGCCGCTGTATTCCTTGCGGGACATCTTCACGGTGGTCACCTTGCCAAAGCCATCGGGCTTGCCCCAATTGCTGAGCGAGGTGGTGTGCACCTGTTTCTGCAGTTCCAGCACGCGGGGCAGGTCCTGAGGATCTTCCTTGCTCACCCCGTAGCGCAGGGCGAGGGCGCCGGAGTTGGTCGACAGGCGCCGCAGTTCGACGCCTGTGGGTACTTCGCCCTGCCAGTCAGGGCCGGCGAACAGATAGTGACCGCCCTTGCCCTGGGTCGCCCGGGTGCCGATATAGGGCAGGTTCTCCAGATAGGCATCGGCGACCTGCACGCTCCAGTAGCGGTCCTGGACATCCGGCAGGCTGAGGATCACCGGATCATCCTTGAGCTCCAGCATGACGCCGCTGTAGATCGTGTCGTTGTTGGGTGTATAAGGCAGCTCATCCTGCGAGGTAGCCAGCTTGGTCATGTGGCCAATCTGGTTGATGGGGGCGCAGGGGCAGATCTGGCGCTCGGTGACGAATTTCAGCTTGCGCTCATTCAGTCGCAGCAGGCGTTCACGGTCGGTGATGGTCAGCGGCAGGCCCCAGACATAGGCCTGCAGCCCCAGTGAGTAGGCCCAGTTCTCCTGCGCACGTTCATCGCGCTGCCGGATTTCATCACGGCTGAGGCCGGCGTCGGGGTCTTTCTTCTGCAGGTCGGGGACGGCAAGGTACTGATACCCGGCGGTCAGAGCGGCGCCCACTAGAACCGTCGCCAAGAGTTTGAGTTTCATACGCATTCCCTGTTATTGAAAGTATCGGGAATACCACTCTAGGGTTGGTTGGCTGGTGGGTCTCAACTCTGGTTGCCAGTTTTTTGACCTGCGCAGACAAGCCTAAGCAAGCCACAGCGCCCAAGTCTCTCATCAAGGCAGCTGCATTGGTGAGGTTCGCGCAGCTGCAGGCTAACCGATTCAATCCTGAGCCAAGGGTCGCTTCAGACCTATTGCAACCAACTGCCATGGACGGAGACATTGTTCGGTGGCCGTCAGCTCCTGACCTTTTACGCTGCCTGCTACAGGCCGCTTTTGGCCGATAGCTGCCGAATCTGGATAGGCTAAAAGCCTGGCGTTGCTTGGCCTTACTCCTTTCGCATGTCGCCCATGGATATAAAACGGGCGCAGGCCTCGGGAGTCGTCCGAGGAACCGCAATCGACGGGAATCCCACGATCCAGCGGCCCTGGCGGCGCGGCTCTGTCGCCAATGTCAGATTACACACTGAATTACACAGTGTGTAATTTCCACCAGAAAGGCAAAGCCCCGCTGTTGCGGGGCTTTTGTTCACTCATTCACTCAATTACACAGTATTTGCTATAAAGAGC
>NZ_JAENSQ010000060.1:0-15020 GCF_016613125.1 Pseudomonas sp. MF6776 | reverse complement strand
AGCGCTTCGACTTCAAATGCCCCATCGAGGTGATGGGAGAGGTCATGCAAAACTCCATGGCAATGCGGCATGATGCTCCGGCTTCAATTCAATAACCGTGTTGCACTCAGCTCCTGCAACCGCCAGGGTACCCAGTGGGCGGTTTTTATAGATTGGCCTGAGTGTATATCTATTTTCACGAATGGCCTGGCCACACTGAGCAACATCTGGAAGCACACTTGTAAGTCTCTCCAGGGCACTTTCGAACTAGGCTGAGGGCCTTATAGGTCCTGATATCCCCAGTTTGGAGGCGGAACATGAACACCCGTGGATTGCTCGATCAACTACTCAAATCCGGCCAGGATTTGTTGCAAAACAAGGCCGGTGGCTCGCAGAACAAATCGGCGGCCGGTGGCCTGGGTGGCTTGCTTGGCGGGTCTTCCGGCGGCGGTGGCCTTGGCGGTCTGCTCTCAGGCGCGGGTGGTGGTGCATTGGCGGCGGGCGCCATGGGTCTGCTGCTCGGCAGTAAAAAGGCGCGTAATGTCGGCGGCAAAGTCGCTGTCTACGGCGGCCTCGCCGCGCTGGGCGTGTTGGCCTACAAGGCTTACGGCAACTGGAACGCGCAAAAAGGCACCGCGCCACAAGGCGAACCCCAGACCCTCGACCGCTTGCCTCCAGCGCAGGTCGAGCTGCACAGCCAGGCGATCCTCAAGGCCCTCGTCGCCGCAGCCAAAGCTGACGGCCATATCGACGACCGAGAACGCCAACTGATCGAAGGCGAATTCACCAAACTCGACAACGATCAGGAACTGCAACACTGGCTACACGCCGAACTTAACAAACCCCTCGACCCCGCCGACGTCGCCCGCGCGGCAAGCACGCCGGAGATGGCGGCTGAGATGTACATCGCCAGCGTGATGTTGGTGGACGAGGAGAGCTTTATGGAGAAGAGCTACCTGGATGAACTGGCGCGGCAGCTGAAGCTGGAGCCGGGGTTGAAGCTGGAGTTGGAGAAGCAGGTGCGGTTGGCTGCTGAGTAAACGGTACGAAAGAAAAAATCGCAGCGTTGGGCTGCGATTTTTTTGATCACGGTGCCCGGGGGAAGGACGTCTTTAGAGAATGCTCGCTTCCTACGAATTTTTTTTTTGTGTAGTGCTGAGAATTTGAAAATTTGATCTTTAAGTAATCGAGCAAAGACTGTCCATTTGAAAACCCCTTAAGGGCTTCCGCACTTTCACTTAAAAACTCTTCACTCGGCTTGGTATGCTGATTTGACGGGAGTGGTCTCGACCAATTCAGTACTTCTTTAGGAGAACCTGCTTTTGGTCGATTATTGAGACCATTTGCCCATGCCGACCGTCTTCGTACCGATACGATGCGATGGTGTAGCTATAGTCTTTCGTGAATGGTTAATTGCACTGACTTGACCAGCACGCTTTGTAACCATAACCGGCATAAAACGGCCTAAAGCAGAAATCCAAAGTACGACAGCGCTGATTTCTTTTCACTTAGCGTAATAATACCCACAAAAAAAATCGCGGCGGGTGGATTATTGCCGTATGGGAATAATAAGACTTCCTGCTCCTCAAGCAAGCTCATCATTGCCGGGGAACTAATGTCTAAGCCCAGTGATAGGTAAAAATGCGTGAGACGTTCAGCTACGACTGCTTAAAAAGTGCCGAAGTTGGAGTGGAAAATTAATCTACTCACTCCACAATCCAATAAATTCATCGAAATTACTAGCAATAACGTGAGTTTTGCTTGAGGCGGGATCAAATATTTCAACAGTAATCGAGTGTTAATCGGCCTTTTCACGCCCCGACCGGCAAGATATCAATAGGATTGAGTGTGTACTTGCTCTTGGTCGGGAATCGTATTTAATGGCTTATGGTGATTCGTAAAGGTTTTCGCACAAAAGAAGGAGGCGGATTTATTTGATTTGCAGTTAAATGAATTCGTCCCCTTTGCTGTTTGTAGCCCTGATGGAAGTCATCTTTCAGGTTGGTTGTTTTGCTGGTGATTGGTGCTACAATTTTTAAGGTGTGATTTTTAAAGTTTCCATCATAAAGGATTCAATTTTTTTAATGAATTCAACTTTGCTTTTGGTTCTGAATTCACCAAGAAAATTTTCGGAGTTTTTGACCGGTTTACCCTTGTGGTCATATTCGATTGTCAGGAAATCAATCACAAACTCTCCGTTGGGGTCTCCTTCTGGTTCCACTCTGGAGTCAAAACAGTGCCCGGTACTACGCCGAACACCACCAATCAACACTGAGCTGGAGAACCAGTCGCTTGTCTCCGGTGTTAGTTCGACCTCAAACAGGTTGTTGATTGTTATTGTCCAGCCGCTTGGCACTCGGATAGGTTGAAGCTCGTACTCTAATTTTGATCTCATTTTACATTGCCCATATATTTTCTAACTTGTCCAGGGGCTGCGGGGAAACTGTGTATGACAGGATCGCCAGCTTTTGATAATTCAATCCTAACCCAATTTGTTAGTTCGCCATTGTTGTAACCGACGGAAGTCTCTGATCTGTAGAACATATATCTTGAACCTCCGTGATCAAACACATTCCCGTCGCGTACTGCTGAGTAGGCTGCCTGCTTCTCAAATCCGCTGACATTATTAGCGATATCAGGAAGGTAGGAAGCCTCTGGTTTTCCGTCCCTAGTACCCTGGCCTAGACTGAGCGATTTTGCCTGTTCCGCTGATTGTGCATTTGTGTGCTTTGTTGCATGCCTACCTTCCGGACGTTTTGCATCGTAAATATCTGTTCTTAGATTTTTACGGGTTTGGTACTCGCTCGTATCAACCTTCTTGGGGCAATTAGTGCTATTTAGCCCCAACGGATCAACCCAACCCGTAGGGTTAGGCACGTACTGGTAGCTATTCAACCCACCCACAAGCTTGACCGGATCCGGTGTCAGAAACCGCCCAGTGCCCGGATTGTAGTAGCGGTGCCGGTTGTAATGTAACCCCGTCTCAGCATCGAAATACTGGCCCTGGAAGCGTAGCGGGTTGTCGATCTCGGACACATCCAGCGCGGCGAGATTACCGTACGCACGATACTTCGCAGACCACATGATCTCACCGCTGTAATCGGTGAGTTCCTGCGGCGTGCCAAGGTGATCGAGTTGGTAGTAGAACGGCGTGGCCTTTCGCGGGCCCTCGCCGTCGAGCATCGCCAATGGCCGGAAGGTACCCGGTTCGTAGATATAGCTGCGATAGCGATTCTCTGCGCTTTCCGCGATCAGACGTTCGCCTTGCCACAGGAATTCGGTGGTGTGACCGTCGACGGTCTTTTAGATGCGTCGCCCAAAGGCGTCGTATTTGTAGCTGGCATTGCTGCCGCCCGGCAGGCTGACACCGATCAGTCGATGCTGGCAGTCGTAGCGGTATTCGGTGACCAGCTTCTGCCCCGCCCCGCGACGTTCGCGGATCAGGTTGCCGTAGGCGTCGTAGTCGTAGTGGCGGTCGCCCTGCATGAGCAGGCGGTTGCCTTTGACGTTGGCGAGGCTGGCGGTGCCTTCGTTGTTCTGGCCGAGCAGGTTGCCTGCCGGGTCGTGGGCGAAGCTTTCCGGTGTAGCGCCGCGTACGCTGATCAGGCGATCCAGTGGGTCGTAATGATAGCTGCGGTTGCCTTTGCGGCTGTCGGCGATGCCCGCGAGGTTACCGTTGGCGTCGTAGTTGTAGCGACGCTGAAACAGATTTTTGTCTCGCTGCCCGACGGTGTGTGCTTGCAGGCGGCCCTGTTCATCGTACTGGTATTGGCTAAGCAGCAATCCTTGTTGGCGCTGTTGTTCGCGACCGGCGCTGAACTGATGAGCCGTCAGGCGGGAGCCGTTGAGGTCAATGCTGCTTAGCTGACCGCCGGGTAGATGGCTGTAATCGAGTTTGCTGCCATCGGGGAGGCGGCAGTGTTTGAGTTGGCCTACGCTGTCGTACTCGTAGCGCAGAGTGCCCCAGCCTTGGTGCTCAGTGATCAGGCGATCCTGCACGTCGTATTCGTAGGCGAGAGGCCAGTTGCCGTCGTCGACGTTGATCAGGCGACCGAGGGCGTCGTAGCTGTAATGGATCTCTTTTCCGTCGGGCAGGGTTTTAACCAGCAAACGGCCCGAGGCGTCGCGCTGATACTCGCTGACCAGTTCGCTGCCATCGGCGCCAAACTCGGTCTTTTTCAACAACTGACCGTTGAGGTCGTACTCATAGGCTGTTCGGCGACCATCGAAACCGGTTTCCTGCTGAATCAAGCCGTTCGAGTAGTAGTCGAGTTGATAGCGTTCGCCGCGCTCGTTCTCAATCTCGGTGAGATTGAGTTGTGAGTTGTCGTAACGGTAGCGCAGTTGGCTGCCGTCCGGATTGATGCGGCGGCTGACCAGGTGCAGGTTGTCGGCGTACTCGTAGCGAGTGATGCGTCCGAGTTCGTCGCGTTCGGCGGTGACACGGCCATAAGGGTTGTAGGTAAAGGCGCGGGTGGCGCCGCCGGGCAGGGTAACTTGGGTCAGACGATCAGCGGCATCCCATGGGTATTGGGTGATGGCACCGAATTCGTCCTGGCGGGTGATTTGTCGACCGAGCGCGTCATAGCGGTATTTCCGCTGACCGCCGTCCGGCAGGCGTTCTTCCAGCAACTGACCGAGGTTGTTCCAGCCCAGTTGGTGACGGCCACCATCGGGATGACGAATTTTCAGCAGTCGGCCCTGACGGTCATAGCTGTAGTGAGTTTCGTTGCCATCTGGGTCGGTTTGTTGGGTGATGTCGCCCTGTCGGTTGCGCTCATATTTCCAGCGGGCTTTGCCCCGTTGAACATCGATGAGTTGGCCGTTGAAATAGTTATAACGGGTCGGAACACCTTCTGGCGGGATGACGGCGATCAAGCGTCCAGATTCGCTGTATTTATGCTCAGTGATCGCGCCCATCGGGTCTTTGACTGCGACCAGACGTCCCTGATTGTCGTACGCGTTCTGCGTTTCACCGCCGTCGGGCGCGGTTTCCGAGACCAAACGCGCATTTTTGTCATGTACGTAAACCAGTTAACTGCCGTCGCCGTTGTAGACGGTCACTGAGCCTTTGTCGTCCCACTCGTAACGCGCTTCCATTTGCGCGTAGTTGGCCCAGGGCGCACGCAGCGGGAGTGTTTGCCTTCAGGTTCCCATTCCCAGAAGAAGCTGGCGCCGCCGGCCATTTGTCGTTCGAGGATGACGTGCTGATCGTTGTACCGATAGTGCTCGGTTCATGTGCCGCATTTGTTGAAGAAGTTGATTGCGTGACTTGTACCGGTAGGTGACAAGAGTCTGAGTGGTCAGCCATGGATCCTGACGCTCACCGCGGTCATTGTATTCCTGGCGTTGTTGCTGCTGATCGACGGCCACAACGTGTCAGTCGGTGAATCCTCGTGGTTCAGGTAGCAATGATCAGCGGATAATCGGGGTCGCCTCCAAGAGGCAACTCCAAAGGCTAAGCTCTGGATTTAAAGCTGTGGGGCTCTATGCGGCTGGGGTAAAGACACCGTTGGAAAAGTTATGAAATACAAATAGAATGGTGTGCTTAAGATCGCTTATTTTTATCCGGTTTGTTGATCTGAGTACGCAAGGATAATTCCAGTGATCCTGATGGAGGATTTATTCATGCCTAAGTTGACTAACTTTAGAGGGTGAGGATTTATAGGTGTGGTAAGTTGGGATTAGAGTTCGGGGGGGGCTTTTTCCTTAATGAGTGCCTTTGGTGAAAACATTGATAATGTTCTAAGGTTTATTTATGTTTGGGGTGTTTTTATGGCTGATGCTCTTGAAGAGATTAGTAAATTTATAAGTTGTGTGTTGCGGCACAAGCCTGAGTAAATTGGCTTGTTGCTAGATGTGGAGGGGTGGGCGGATATAGGTGATTTAATCAGATGTGCGGAGATTGCTGGAAAGAATTTTAACTATGAGATGATAAATGTCATCGTTTCTAGTAGTGATAAAAAACGTTTTGAAATATCCCCTGATGGAGCGAATATTCGAGCTATTCAGGGGCATTCGTCAGAATCGGTCAAGCGTCAGTATTCTGAACTCCAGCCCCCGGATTTTTTATATCACGGAACGGCCACACGCTTCCTCGAATCTATTTGGAAGGAAGGACTGGTAGCCGGACCTAGGCATCATGTTCATCTGACTGAAAATGAGGGATTGGCTCATGATGTTGGGCGACGTTACGGTAAGTCTGTCATTTTACGTATTAGTAGTTATGAAATGTTTGTAAATGGCTATAAGTTCTTCAAGGCTGAGAATGATGTTTGGTTGACCTTTTTTGTACCTCCAGAGTTTATAGGTGCATTGGATTGATTTTCTTATTTGTAGATTACCTATTCCTCTTCATCCCACTCGGCGTGCATTTCAATGGCTTTTGTTAGCCAGTCAGTAAATTGGATGTACTCGCCATGTAGCTCCCTCCCATCAGACGCGTATGCATGGATTATGAAAACTTTTGGATTGCCAGACAGATCTTCTCCGTCGAAACAAGCAATATCGTCATTCGCGCTGAATTTGGCAAAAGGAACCAGTGTGCGCTTCGGGTAAAGTTCTTTTAATTTGTTGTGCCAGCTATTGATTTTTCCTTCTTTGTAAATAAGTAGCCACCATGGTTCGATGTCCATCTTGGGTTCTGTTTGTGCAAACTCTATGAACTCTTGAGGGAAAGGGTAGTTGGGTAGGTTGTCAATATCTAAAAAAATAGTCATTTTTTTCTGTTAATTTTGGTGGATTGTGAGAATCAAATGGGTTTTCGTTGCCAAACCTCTTAGGTTTTTGCTTCTGGATTTTGAGTTGTAATGCTTCCCCTAAAGTATCAGGCATAACATCGTTGACTTCGAATCGCTCTTTATTATTCTGAGATAATGGGTCATCTAGCTTCCACTCTCTGGCCTCTACGTTGATACCCGCCTCGCGTGCAGCTCTGACGCGAGTATTATCCATGCTGGTTAGTTGCCCGTCAGGCATGCGCACTACATTAATAGGCTCTCCCTGCTATCCATTATTTTTCATTGAGCTTACAAGATCACCATAACTAAAATTTTGCCGGTCTTCCTGTCAATCTTATTATAAGAAACACTATTTTGGGGAAAGCGAACCTCATTTGGGTTGATGGATCTAACTTTTGGGCATGCGCCAGATTTGTAACTCAGCCCCAACGGATCCACCCACGCCGTAGGGTTAGGCACGTGCTGGTAGCTATTCAACCCATCCGCAAGCTTGATCGGATCCGGTGTCAATGGAGAAAAGGGGGCAGATTTATTTTTAGTTTGTAGAAAAATAAATCTATCCCCTTTTTACATTTTTATTTATTTTTTCTGGAGTTGCACTTTTTAATTTCTTTTTTTGTTGGGAAACAATCTGCCGTCCAATTCTTTCTATCCCCAAAGCGCCTAGAAACTATAGCTTCATGTGGCGGTTTTTTATTGTCTCAATAAATCAGATAGCCGGGAATTGGTTTTTAGCATTGTATTGGTGCGATGTGACGCACCCCATCAATTTTTAGCTAACCCCTCTGTGACCTGTTTGAGAAATTCGATTTTTGCCTCTGCGTAGTTTGCGAACTGTTTTAAATCCTCCATTCTCCCTCTTTCTGAGAAGTAAACTCTCCATTTGACACCATCGAAAACAATGCATGTCCGCTCATTTTGGTTTTTTCCGATTGAATAAAGATTGCTTGGGATTCCCAAGGTTTTTAGTTCTTGTGCTAGTTCATTCAGGTTTGTATTCACTGTATTTTCCACGGTACACCTCCTTCAGAAATGGCTCTTCACCTTGGGTGAGTGTTGCGGGAGAGCGTCTTACATTATCAATTGGATCAAGCCTGTATTGGATGCCTCCACCTGATTCGCTAAACCAAGGTAGAACCTCCCCCGCTTTTACAGTCAAAGGTCTTTGTACCTCATAAACGTAGTAGTCATCTCTTAAAGTACCTGGCTTCAGTGCTCGCTCTGAGTAACCAGTACCAGTAGGGGAAAGAAAGGATCCTCTTGGCGAACCGAATCGGTCAATTTGAGTCCCAGGTAACAAAGTAAAGTCAGCCTCTACTTTACCAACTGTGCCCGGGTAAGGGGGCCATTCACGGACGGTTAGACCATTGTCCGGATTATTGAATTTCGAAGATGTTCTTGCATTGGCACTTTCAGCGACGTTTGATTCGACTCTAGCTCGGATACTCGCGGCGTCGGCTTCTGGGCATTGCCCGGGTATGCAGTCTAACCCCAACGGATCCACCCACCCCGTAGGGTTAGGCACGTACTGGTAGTTATTCAAACCGCCTGCAAGCTTGATCGGGTCAGGAGTGAGAAAGCGCGCAGTGTTCGGATTGTAGTAGCGGTGCCGGTTGTAGTGTAGGCCTGTCTCCGCATCGAAGTACTGACCCTGAAACCGCAACGAATTGTCAATTTCTTCAACGTTCAACGCAGCCAGGTTCCCGTACGCACGATATTTCGCTGACCACATGATCTCGCCGCTGTAGTCGGTGAGTTCTTGAGGAGTGCCGAGGTGGTCGAGTTGGTAATAGAACGGCGTGGCCTTTAGTGGACCCTCGCCGTCGAGCATCGCCAAGGGGCGGAAGCTGCCAGGTTCGTAGATGTAGGTGCGGTACCGATTTTCAGCGCTCTCGGCAATCAGGCGTTCGCCTTGCCACAGAAATTCAGTGGTATGGCCATCGACGGTTTTTTCGATACGACGGCCAAACGCGTCGTACTTGTAGCTTGCCGTGCTGCCACCGTGAAGGCTGACTCCAATCAAACGATGCTGGCAATCGTAGCGATATTCGGTGACCAGTTGCTGGCCGGTACCACGGCGTTCGCGGCTCAGGTTGCCGTAGGCGTCGTAGTCGTAATGTCGGTCGCCTTGCATAAGCAGGCGATTGCCTTTGACGTTGGCGAGGTTCGCAGTTGGCAGATCGCTTTGACCGAGCAAATTGCCGGCAGGATCATGAGCGAAGGTTTCGGGTGTGGCGCCGCGAACGCTGACCAGACGATCCAGTGGGTCGTAGTGGTAGCTGCGGTTTCCTTTGCGGCTGTCATCGATGCCGGCCAGGTTGCCGTTTGCATCGTAGGCGTAGCGGCGCTGGAACAGATTGCGATCCTGCTGACCTACGGTGTGAGCTTGAAGTCTTCCCTGTTCATCGTATTGATATTGGCTAAGCAGTACGCCTTGTTGGCGCTGCTGCTCGCGGCCGGCGTCGAACTGGTGTGTAGTCAGGCGCGAGCCGTTGAGGTCGATGCTGCTCAGCCGACCGCCGGAGAGGTGGCGGTAATCGAGTGTGCTGCCATCCGGCAGGCGGCAGTGATTGAGTTGGCCGACGCTGTCGTACTCGTAGCGCGTAGTGCCCCAACCTTGGTGCTCAATGATCAGGCGATCTTGTACGTCGTACTCATAGTCGAGGGGCCAGTGGCCGTCGTCGACGTTTACCAGGCGACCCAAAGCATCGTAGCTGTAATGGATTTCTTCGCCATCAGCGAGGGTTTTGACCAGCAAGCGGCCTGAGGCGTCGCGCTGGTACTCGGTCACCAGTTCACTGCCGTCGTCACCGTATTCGGTTTTCTTCAGCAGTTTGCCGTTGAGGTCGTACTCATAGGCGGTACGGCGCCCGTCGAAACCGGTTTCCTGCTGGATCAGCCCATTTGAGTAGTAATCGAGTTGATAGTGTTCGCCGCGTTCGTTTTCGATATCGGTGAGCAGCAGGCGTGCGTTGTCGTAGCGATAACGCAGCTGGCTGCCGTCCGGATTGATAAGACGGCTGACCAGATGAAGATTGTCGGCGTACTCATAGCGAGTGATGCGCCCTAGTTCGTCGCGTTCTGCAGTGACGCGACCGTATGGGTTGTAAGTGAACGCACGGGTAGCGCCGCCGGGCAGAGTGATTTGTGCGAGTCGATTTGCAGCATCCCACTGGTAGTGGGTGATTGCACCGGTTTCAGCCTGACGTGTGATTTGCCTGCCGAGCGCATCGTAGCGGTACTTGCGCTGGCCGCCGTCCGGCAGGCGCTCCTCCAACAATTGACCGAGGTTGTTCCAGCCCAGTTGGTGGCGGCTGCCGTCGGGATGACGGATCTCCAGCAGGCGTCCTTGGCGGTCGTAGCTGTAGTGCGTCGAGTTGCCATCCGGGTCGACTTGCTCAGTGATGTCACCCTGGTCGTTACGCCAGTAGATCCATTTGGCGGTACCGCGATTCGCCACACGGACAAAGCCCTTGTAGTACTCGTAGGTGGTCGGCGCGTCTTCTGGCGGTATCACCGCGATCAAACGGCCGGCCTCGTTGTACTGATATTCCGTGACCGCACCCATCGGGTCTTTTTCGGCGATCAGTCGGCCTTTGTCGTCATAGGCTTTTAAGTGCTCGGCACCGTCCGGATCAACTTTGGCGACGAGTCGTGCCTTGTCATCGTGGGTATAGACCTCTTCGCTGCCATCGGCATTGGTAACGGTGACGCTGCCTTTGTCATCCCACGCATAGTGCGCATCCATCTGAGAGAAACTGGCCCAGTGATGGATGCAACGTGCGGACTTGCCTTCCTTTTCCCACTCCCAGTAAAAGCTTGCGCCCCCGGCGAGTTGCCGCTCAAGAATGACGTTTTGCTCGTTGTAGGCATAATGCTCGGACTCTCCTAGAGCGTTTGTGGCTTTGATCAATCGATGTTCAGCATCGTATTCATAGGTGGTCAGCGTCTGAATTGTGTTCCAGACGTCCTCGAGATTGTCCGCCGGTAGGAACTGCTGATAGTCGATGGCGACAATGTGCTTGAGGTTGTATCGGACAAGTAGGGCACGACCAGCGCCGTTATCCACGCGCTTGATGCGTCCATGGATGTCACGCGTGATGTGCAGGCGATTGTCGTAGTTGTCGCTGATGGCGATCAACGTCGCGCCTTTGCTGTTGAAGCGGAAGTGATAGAACAGCGGCTTTTCGCCGGCCTGAGTCAGTATGAGTTCGGACGCATCATCGCCAATGAAGATGGCGGCTTCCGAAAGACTATTAGTGATCGCCGGGCGCTGAAAGCTGGGCATCGGAAAAGTGGTGACCCGGTTTTCCTGATCGGTCCACACGACCTCGTCGCCGTTGATGTCCACCCGCTGAGCGAGGGCGTGGCTCCAGCCATAGCCTAGACCGCAGTCGATTTCAGCCGCGCTGGTTCGGTAAAGGCGAGTCCAACTGAATGGCAGCAGGCCACCGAGTTCACCGTCGGTAATGGTTAGCAGTTCTTCACCGGTGACCATCGAGACCGGGCAGCCGTTCGTACAGGTCTTCTTCGCGCAGGTGGCGCTTTTATCGTCGGGCGTCTTGGACTGGTCGGGTACGTCGTCGACTTTTTCCTTCGGCTGAAGGGTATGACTGTTTTGTTTCTTATCTCGCGGAAACGAGGAGGCATCCTTAACCTCCTGCTTCGGAGTGTCCGCCGTTTTAGGCAACGGACTCTGAGCAGGCTTTTGCGCCACCTGACTACGCGGAGCCTCCTTCGGTGCTTGCGGTTTAGGTGCTTCAGCGACGGCTTCATCGATCTTCAATGCAGCCGTTTTGGCCGGCTTCATCGGCACGTTTTTCGCGCTGGCGATAATTGGCTTCGACACTTCTGCATGCGCGGGCAGGGCGTGCTTGTTGCTGAGCGTCATCAGGGTAGAGGCAAGGTCATCAAGGTACTTGACCGCTTCTCCGGATTTGACCGTGGAAAGGACTTTTGTACCGGCTCTCACAGCCAGTCCAGCACCACCTGTCAGGCAGATACCCACGAGTACGTTGATCAGGAATTCCGAGGCAATGGCCGTCACTACGTCGACGACGACTTGGGGAGGCAGCATGCCTACCCAGGCCACAATGGCTGAGATGTAGATGAACATCAGGGGTTCATCGCTGAGTATCAGCAATCCTGAAGCGATCGACTCCTTGGACGCTGCGTAGAGTTTGTCGATCTCGGCGTCCGACAAATACTTTTTCAGCTTTTCGTAATTTTTCCTCGGATTGGCGAGCAGCTCGAACAGGCTTTTGATGTCATCCCACAGCTGCAACAGAGCCTTTTCAAACCCCTCCAAGGCTCGTTTGAGCAAAATCACCGAACGCCCGGCGCGATCCGCTGCAGAGTAACTGGCCCATTGCGGCTGAAACTTGCTCGACCATTCGCTCTGCAGCCAGCCATCAAGCTTGCCGATAACGCCTTGATAGGAGTCATAGAGCGCCTTGACGTCACTTTGGGATACGTTGGGGAAAAAAGTAATGCGGTAGGTCTGGCCTTTCTTGGCACCGTCAATCACTTTTATACCGCTCGGGCCGATCATGGTTTCGATGACGGGTCCGGTAACGTCGTCGTAAAAGGTGCCTTTGGTGACCGGCTCCAGCTTCACCGGGGTATTGCCTATCGGCACGAATCGCGCCGACTCGAACATGTGAATCAGCGTGAAGTCACCCACCAGAGGGCAGGTCGCATAGGCTTCCACTGCGCCTGTCTTGGTTTTTCGCTCGGATACGCTGACTTCGTTGCCGACCTTGAAGGTTTGGTCGACATCCAGTGCCCAGCCGGTCCAGAAACCGTCCGCCCAGTCTTTGTAGTCACTCAGACAGTTCTTGAAGTCTTTGAGAATCAGGCTCACGTCAGGCGTTTTGGCGTCCAGCACACGCAGGACCAGGGTACCAATCGGGGTATTCATGACGTGACTTCCTTTGTCAGCTGTGCGGCGAGACGCTCAGCCATATCTTCTGTGTTTGGGTTCTGGCGCACGAAGCGCTCAACCTTTCTGCGCAAGTTGGCTTCGGGGAACTCGAAGTACAACTCGGGGCAATCTTCTGATAGCCACTGCATCAGGTTCTCGACAACGGTGGTGTGATCCTTTTCCGCGAGGGCATCCAATAGCGTTTGGGGTATCTCCCACCAGGGCCACTCTTTTGCGGGAAATACCGCTCTTCTGCCGACTTCGAGAGTCTGTCCGTTAATCAGGTAGCGTTGGAACACGGGCAGCAGTTCACCTGCTGTGGCACCCAACCCTTCGATGATCGGATGAAAATGTCGACCATCCCAGAATCTGAAAAACACTTCAGTCGCGTTCGGCATTTTTACCTGAGTCAGGCTGCGCAAATGTTCCAGCACCGTTTCAGGCGCGCTGGTGGATACCGCTAGCCAACCCCAATCCAATGCATCGGTTTCAGTAATCCATTGCAGAAAACTTGCATTGGGACTGATCTCGGCGAGATACGGCATTACGGGAAGCCAATCGGCGTAAGGCGTTCCACTCCAAATAGGCTGCAGTTGTGGTGCGGCATCCTGCTGATAGAAAGGCTTGAGAGGTTCGGCGTCGCTCGCCGCGCTGATGATCAGGTACAAACGCTCGCCAGTCTGCAGCGGCTGTTGCGCCAGCCAATCCTTGGGTGTCAGTCGATCAGATGGCACAGGCACCTGCCTTGCATTTTTCGCATTCTTCGCAGAATGGCGCGTTGCGTTTGAGGGTGTTGATCTGGGCCGGGGTCAGCACTTGGCCGGCCTTGTCGGCGTCGGCCTGTTTCAGGATTCCGGGTATCAGCGGCGCGGCGCCGGTGCCACTGCCCGGTCCACCGCCAGAGTTCATATTGATCACCGGCCCGCTCATGGTCACACCGCCAGCATCAATCTTGATGAAGCTGCCGCCACCGATCAGGGTCAGTTCCGCGCCGGCTTCCATCACGACTTTCATACCACTGCTCAGGTGGATTTCCTGCCCCGCATCAATGAACTGCCCAGTCCCAATCTTGATGTGCTGATTGACGCCCACGGTCAGGTGATCATTCGCCCGCGCCTCAACTTTACGATCGGCATAAACCGTGTGGTGTTCTTCTGCTTTGAATTCCGTGTAGCTGTTCTTTTCAACGGTGTCGTGACGCTCGTTGCCAACCCGAATCTTCTGGTCGTGTTCGACGTTCTCGTCCCAATCGCGCTGGGCGTGCAGATAAATCTGTTCCTGACCTTTCTTATCTTCAATGCGCAGTTCGTTGTAGCCGCCGCCACCCATGGAGCTGAGGGTTTTGAAGGTGCTGCGGGTTTTGTTCGCCGGCAGCGCGTACGGGACGGTGTTTTCCTTGTGGTACAGGCAGCCGCTGATCAGTGGCTGATCGGGGTCGCCTTCAAGGAAGGTGACCAGCACTTCCATGCCGATGCGCGGGATGGCGATGCCGCCGTACTGGGCGCCGGCCCACGCTGAAGACACGCGCAGCCAGCAGCTGGTTTTGTCGTCGGCCTGGCCTTCGCGGTCCCAGTGGAATTGCACTTTGACGCGGCCGTATTGGTCGCAGTGGATCTCTTCGCCTTTCGGGCCGGTGACCACGGCGCTCTGGCTGCCGAGGATGCGCGGTTTCGGGTGGCGCAGGGGCGGGCGATTCGGCACGTCCCATGGCGTGGCCTGGAAGCGGTTGCGGTAGCCCTGGTGGAAATCATCTTTCAGTGCGGTGGTGTCGCTGGTCACTGACTCTTCCAGCACTTGCGGCTGTTTGCCTTCGTGCAGGACTTCGGTCAGCAGCCAGAGGTCGTTCCACTTGGCTTTCGGGTGTTGCGTCAGGGCCAAAAAGTGGCCGCTGACCAGCAACGGCTGATCGCTCTTGCCTTCGGCCAGTTGGAAGTCGCTGCGGTGGCGTTCGAGGGCGCGTTTGGCCAGGTGTTTGCCGCGCTCGCGGTCGATGAAGCGGCCAGGGTAGTCGTAGTCTTCGAGATCGGGCACGGCATCGCCACGGTTTTCGCTTTCGAGGGTGATGCGCGGTTTTTCGAAGTCGTAATCGCGGCGGGTGGTGCGGCTGGTGCGGGTTTCCAGGCGCAGGTCGAAACGCTTGATTACCGGGTCGCTGGCGACCATGCCGGAGTCTTGCTGATAGGCCACAGGCTTGAGTTTCGGGAACACCGTCTGGTCATCGCCGAACACCAGTTTGTGCGCCGTGGCGCTGTGCTGGAAGTGGTAATGAATACCTTCTTCTTCGCACAGGCGCTGGATGAAATGCAGGTCCGATTCATCGTATTGCACGCAGTAGATGCGCTCGGGGTAGATCGAGCCGGTCTTGAATTCGTAGGCGT